>CAYQCY010000055.1:0-21363 GCA_964416095.1 uncultured Gemmatimonadaceae bacterium | reverse complement strand
CAGCGGGTGCCGCGCACCCGGGAGTTCTGCCTGGCGTGCCACCCGGACATGGTCTACCACAAGCCGAACGAGAGGTGCGCCGGCTGTCACATCCTGCCGCCGCCGCGCAGCCGGGGCCCGTAACCGGTGGACGACGGGTCCGCCTCCCGCTCCGGTAGGGCGCACATCCGGGTTCGCAGTCGGGCCCCGGTAAGGCCGGCCGCGGGAGTATCAACAAGGAGGACGGCGAGGACGGGGAGAACATCTGCTGGTTGAACAACCCGGGTACGCAGCGTTCCGCCGGGCAGCCGGCCTCACCGTGGGTCAAACCCCTTTTGTCCCGGCGCCCGCCGACGCGGGTCCGGCCGATTCACGCCTTGTAGGCCTCCCCGTCCTCGCCGTCCTCCCTGTTCCAATCCCGCCGGACATATTGCGGCCGCGCCGGAACGACGAAGGGCCCGCCCCGGTGCCGGAGCCGGCCCCAATGCCAGCGTCGAAGCTACGACCTACTGGGTGTAGGTGTAGTTCATGATCTGGCTCTCATCGAAGGTGGGAGCCACGCCCTGCTCGACCATGCGGTCGAAGATCATGCCGTTCGTGCCGAAGAGCAGCGTGCGGGCGTCGTAGCCCAGCGTCCTCAGGTAGCCAGCCAGGTAGGCGCTGGTCTGGCCCGTGTAGCAGTACAGCACCACCGGCTGGTCCGCGGGCAGGGCTCGCGGCGCGGCAGGGCTCACTTCGTGAACACGGAGGACGGGAAGGACGGGGAGATGAATCCGGCGTGTTCCGGTGGGAGCAGATTCGCGCCGTGAACTCGCGTCCGTCGCGAGGTTGGTTTTTCTGGTTTGTTTCTCCCCGTCCTTCCCGCACTTCCTGTTGCCATCTCGCCGGATGCTCGGCATCGCCAGCGAAGCAGGCTGTCCCCCGCGACCGGCCCTACCCGCCGGACGGGTCGTAGCGGGTGAGCACCGGGTAGTGGTCGCTGGCCGTCTCGCCGTAGTCCGGGATGTACTCGTCCACCCGGTAGGCCTCGGCGGAGCCGTCGATGTAGGCGGCGGCGACTTCGTCGGTGACCAGGTGGTGGTCGACCATGTCGGTGTAGAACACCGTGGAGGTGGCCCCCGCCGAGGAAAGCGTCGCGGTGGGGAAGTGGTAGG
The DNA here is from genome assembly GCA_964416095.1 of uncultured Gemmatimonadaceae bacterium. Lineage (GTDB taxonomy): Bacteria > Gemmatimonadota > Gemmatimonadetes > Longimicrobiales > RSA9 > CAYQCY01. The sequence continues at coordinate 20,230 of CAYQCY010000055.1, read as the reverse complement.
AGGCCGCGTCGTCCACGAAGGCCCGGTACGGCGAAGCGAGGCCCTGGACGATGGAGACGTCGACGTCGTCGTTGAAGTCGCCGAGGACCAGGACACGCTCCGTCGGGTGGGTGGCGTCCAGGTACTCCTTCAGGGCCGTGGCGGCGGCGTGGCGCCGGGTCCAGTCGTCCTGGTCGGCGCCGGCCTTGGCGTGCAGCACGATGACCACCAGCTCCACCGGCGGGTCCAGGCCCACGGTGACCTCCACCTCCAGCGGCGGCCGGCCGGCGAACTGGTAGTCGAAATCCGTCAGGATCACACGGGCGCCGCTGACCGTCACCAGCGACGAGCGGTACACGAGCCCCACCTTCTGCTCGTTGCCGCCGAAGTCGCTGTAGTACGCCGCGCCGTCGGTGACGTACGGGTCGTCGGCGAGGAAGCCGTCGTAGTCCGGCGCCTGGTCGAGGAGGTCCTCGAAATGGCTCGTGGACACGACCTCCTGGACTCCCCAGAGGTCCAGCCCGGTACCGTTGATCACGTCCCGCACGTAGCGGAGCTGCCGCGCTTCGTCCGACGGACCGTTCCCGGTGTCGCCGAACCACTCCAGGTTCCAAGTGCCCACGTCCAGGGTGGCCGCGCCGCCCCGGGCCGGGATCTGGATGGCGGCGGTGTCCGCCGGGTCCACGGGATCGGGCGGCGGCGCGCCGTTGCAGGCGGCGAGGAGCCCGGCGAGGACGATGGTCGCCGTCCGTGGTGCCCGACCTGTCGCCAGCCCTCCCATGCGCCGACCTCCGTCCCGGAATCCCGCTGCGTGTGACGGCGTGGACCGCATCCGACATGCTAAGGACTCGGGACCCGTCGCGCATCGGGTTCGTTCCCGGAGAGGGAGCGCGGCGGTGCGGGCAAGGGAGGCTGTGCGAGACGCCGGGCGCGATCTCAGTCCTCGTCTTCCTGCAGGATCTGGTTGACCCGGTCGCCGGTGATCTCCTCTTCCTCCTTGAGGACCTCGGCGATACGGTCCAGGGTGTCGCGCCGTTCCCGGAGCACGTCGGTGGCGCGCCGGTGGGCCTCGTCGATGATGGCCTTGACCTCCTCGTCCACCTCCCGGGCGGTCTCCTCGCTGTAGTCCCTGCGCTGGGCGATCTCTTCGCCGAGGAAGACCTGCTCGCGCCGGCTGCCGGAGGCCATGGGTCCGAGGCGCTCGCTCATGCCCCAGCTCAGCACCATCTTGCGGGCCAGGCGGGTCGCCTGCTGGAGGTCATCCTCGGCGCCGCTGGTCAGGGTGTCGAAGACGACCTGTTCCGCCGCGCGACCGCCGAGCATGACGGCGAGGCGGTCGAGCATGTGCTCCTGCTCGTGGATGTAGCGCTCGTCCTCCGGGAGCTGGTGGGTGGCGCCCATGGACCGGCCCCGGGGCACGATGGTGACCTTGTGGATCGGGTCGGCATGGGGGAGCGTGGCGGCGACGAGGGTGTGCCCGCCCTCGTGGTAGGCCAGCAGCTCGATCTGGCGGTCCGAGAGGGCGATGCCCTGGCGCTCGAGACCCATGAGGACCCGGTCCCGGGCCTCCTCCACGTGCTCCTGCCGGATCCGGTCCTCGTCGTCCCGGGCGGCGGTGAGCGCGGCCTCGTTGAGCAGGTTCTCCAGGTCGGCGCCGCTGAAGCCGGGCGTGCCCTTGGCCAGCGACTCCAGGTCCACGTCCTTGGCCAGGGGCTTGTCCCGGGCGTGGAGCTCCAGGATCCGCTCCCGCTCGCTGGTGGTGGGCAGGTCCACGGTGATGCGCCGGTCGAACCGACCCGGCCGGAGCAAGGCCGGGTCCAGAATGTCCGGCCGGTTCGTGGCCGCCATGACGATGACGTTCTCGTTGGGCTCGAAACCGTCCAGCTCGGAGAGGAGCTGGTTCAGGGTCTGCTCCCGCTCGTCGTGGCCGCCGCCGAGCCCGGCGCCTCGCTGGCGGCCGATGGAGTCGAGCTCGTCGATGAAGATGATGGCGGACGCGGACTCCTTGGCCTTCTCGAACAGGTCGCGCACGCGCTTGGCGCCCACGCCGACGAACATCTCCATGAAGTCGGACCCCGTGATGATGAAGAAGGGCACGTCCGCCTCGCCGGCGACGGCCCGGGCCAGGAGCGTCTTGCCCGAGCCCGGCGGCCCGACGAGGAGGACGCCCTTGGGCACCTCGGCGCCCAGCGCCGCGAAGCGCTGCGGGTCCTTCAGGAACTGGATGATCTCCCGGAGCTCGCCCTTGGCGCTCTCGGCCCCCGCCACGTCGTCGAAGGTGGTCTCCTCGTCGCGCCGGTCGTAGAGCTTGGCCCCGCTCTTGCCGATGTTCAGGATGTTCTGGCCCCGGGCGCGCATGGACCGGAGCATGAACCAGCCGAGCCCCAGGAGGAACAGGATCGGCCAGAGCCCGATGAGGATGGACCACCAGCCGCCGTCGCTCTCGGGGCGGGTCTCCACCTGGACCTCGTGCTCGCGGAGAAGCGTGAAGAGCTCCTCGTCGCCGAAGGATGGCAGGAAGGTGACGAACTCGGCGTAGCGGGTCGTGTCGCCTTCGGCAACGTAGGTGGCCGAATCGGCGAGGGTGCCCTCGACGCGCTCGCCCTGCACGACGACCTGCGTGACGTTGTCGCCGGTGAGCTGCCCACGGAACTCGGTGTAGCTGATCTGCGGGCGCTGCCCGCCGCCGCCGAACAGCTCGAGGCTCCAGTAGACCAGGAAGAAGGTGGCGAAGAGCCAGAGGATGAGCCGCCAGGCCCGTCCCTGCCCGCCCATGGGGCGGGGTCGCCCCCCACCGGGGAGGCGGGGTTCCTGCGGTCCTTCGCCGGGCGGGCGCTGTCGTGCCATCCGCGTCACGGGGGTTCGTGGATCGATCGGTGACCAGCGGCGCAAGTCACGTACCACCTGCCCCGTGGGAAGTGCGGCACCGGCACCGGGCCGGCCGACGCCGGTGTCCGTGGGAGATCCCCCGACGGGCCGGAGGTCGCGGGGGTCTCCCTACAGCACCACGACGGAATGCACGCTAGTACCCCGGCGGCGGCACGTACCCGCCGAGTACCTCTGCCACGTTCGCCGCCACGTCCATGGAGGTCGCGTCTTCCAGGAACGGCCCCAGGACCTGGAACCCGACGGGCAAGCCGTCCCGTGTCCGCCCGGCTGGCGCCACAGTCACGGGGTGGCCGGTGAGGCCGGACAGCGACGTCCAGACGTGGAGGTCCAGGTACTCGCGGGGCCCTTCCGGCGTGTGGAGCGTGCGTGACCAGCGACCCTCCCAGCTCTCCGTGTCGTGGGGAAAGGCGGCCACGAACGTCGTGGGCAGGAGGAAGGCGTCGTGGGTGCGGAACCACTCCTGCCAACCGGCGAGGATGCGGAGCCGCTCGCCGTTCTCCTTGATGTAGCGTGCGTAGGGGCTCGTGGCAGCGAGGGTCCAGATCCCCGGTCGGGTGCCGGGGTTCTCGCGGGCGAGGGCCCGGGCCTGCTCCAGCTCCCGGCCCTCCAGCTCCGGGCTGAGCAGCGCGGCGATGAGGTAGTACCAGGTGTGGTAGGTATGCTCGAGGTCGTCCACGGGCCAGCCTTCCTCCAGCCGTGCGCCGGCGGCCCGGAGCTCGTCGATCGCCCGCTCATACGCCTCCCGGGCGTCGGAGGAGACGGGGCAGAACGGGTCGTCGGTGACGTAGCCGAGGCGGTAGTCCGCGAGCACGTTGCCCCGGGCCGGCGGCAACCGCCAGCGGTACGCGACGCTGCGCGGCTCGACGTGCCCGCCCACGATCTCCAGAGCCAGCTTCAGGTCGGCGGCGCTCCGAGCCAGCGGGCCGACGACGGACTCTTCGGACTTCGGCCGGGGCGGCGTGTCGGGACGCCGCACACGGGAACCTTCCGTGGGCACGACGTTCCGGGTGCCCCGGTGACCGTAGATGCCGTTGAAGTGGGACGGGACGCGGATGGAGCCACCGAAGTCGCTGCCGATGGACAGGTAGCTGAGCCCTGCGGCCACCGCCGCCCCACCACCCCCCGTGGAGCCCCCCGCCGTGCGGGACAGGTCCCACGGGTTGCTGGTCCGGCCGAACAGCTCGTTGTAGCTCTGGAAGTCATCCCCGTGCATGGGCATGTTCGTGTGCCCCAGGAACACGGCGCCCGCCGCCCGGAGCCGGGCCACGACCGGGGCGTCCTCCTCCGGCACGAAGTCGGCGAGGGCAGGGTCGCCTGCGGTGGACCGGACACCCCGGATCCAGATCGAATCCTTGATGGAGACCGGCACGCCGTGCAGCGGACCCTGCCACCGGCCCCGGGCCGCCAGGGCGTCCAGCGCCCGGGCCTGCGCCAGCGCCTCGTCGCCGAGGAGCACCGTGTAGGCGTTTAGTGCAGGCTCGTGGGCCTCGATGCGGTCCAGCACGAGCCGCGTCAGCTCTTCCGACGAGATGTGCCCTCCCCGGATCGCCCGGGCCGCGTCCACCAGGCTCGCGAAGTGGATGTCCGCCGGAGGCCGCCAGGCCACGGCGGGCGTGGCCCCGGCTACGCTCCGGGCCGCCGCGCCCGGAGCCAGGGCTGCGGACGCCGCGAAAGCGAGCCCCGCGCCCAGGAATTCCCGTCGTTTCAGGATTCCGCCCCCCGCGGGCCGGTCAACGTGCGGTGCCATGGAAGTCCCCCCGTTTCTCCAAGCTCCCTGCAGCTCCGTGTGGATTCGTCTTCCCCGGCCCTTGCTACTGCTCGGCCCGATACACGATGTCCCCGTGGAACAGCGTCATCCGGCACGTCATCTCCTTCACCGAGTCCGCCGGCACGGCGTAGGGGTCCCGGTCCCAGACGGCGATATCGGCGTACTTGCCGGGCTCGATGGAGCCCGTGACCTCCTCCAGAAACATCTGGCGGGCGGCCCAAACCGTGTAGGAGCGCAGCGCGGTGCGCACGTCCACGGCCTCCTCGGTCCCGAAGGGGTGCTCGCCGTAGACGCCACGCACGGGCTCCCGGGCCATGGAGGCCCAGACACCGTAGCGCGCGGCGAACGGCGTCACCGGGTAGTCGGAGCTGCTGGCCCAGCGGATCCCCTTGTCGGCCCAGGTGGCGAAGGGGCTGAGGCGCAGGTCCCGCTCGGCGCCGAAGTTGCCGGCGTAGGTGTCGCCGATCCACCACATGAACCCGGGCGACGGCTCGGGATAGGCGGCGTCGTGCTCCCGCTGGAGCTCCGCCATGAGGTCGATGGCCCGGTCCGTGGGGATGTTCGCGTGGATGATCCCGTGCCGGAGCCCGTGCACGGGGTTCGCCTCGAGCGCCTGTGCGTAGCTGTCCACGACCCAGTCGATGGCCCGGTCGCCGATGGCGTGGATGCTCACGTGCAGCCCGGCGTCGTGGTAGATCTTCACGAGGGAGCGGAGCACGTCCGGATCGGTGGCCGGGTAGCCGCGGTTGCCCGTGTCCACGTCGTCGTAGTCCTTGCTCCAGTCCTCGTAGAGCCAGGCCGTCCGGGCGCCGCCGCTGCCGTCGGAGTAGATCTTGACGCCACCCGAGATGAGGTGGTCGTCACCGGTCGTGATGTAGGGCTTCGTGAACCGTGCGAGGCGCTCGGCCAGCTCCCGTCCCGCGGCCACGTCCCGGGGGCTGCTCCAGAGCACGAAGATGCGCACGGTCAGGTCGCCGTCCGCCAGGACGCGCTGGTAGGCGTCCCAGGTCTCCACGCCGATGCCCGGGTCCTTCGCGCCGGTCATGCACTCCTCGTTGAAGGCGTCGGCCAGCTCCGCGATGGCGTGGCGCTGCTCTTCGGGGCCCAGCGGCGGGATCAGCCGTCCGACCATGCCCTGGGCGTCCTCCTTCAGGACGCCGGTGGGCCGCCCGTCCTCGTAGCGGTCGATGGTCCCACCCACCGGGTCGGGGGTGGTCCGGTCGATCCCGGCCAGCTCCAGCGCCAGGCTGTTGGCCGTGCCGTAGTGGCCCATGGTGTGGGTCAGCCACACCGGGTTCTCCGGCGAGACCGAGTCGAGGTCGGCGGCGTAGACGTAGCGCAGCTCTTCCAGCTTGCCCTCGTCCCAGCCCCGGCCGCGGACCCATTCGCCTGGCTGCAGCTCCGCCACCTGCTCGGCGACCTTCTCGACGATTTCATCGATGCTCTGCACGCCCGGATAGCTCAGGTCCACCTGGTAGAGCCGGTTCAGGGCGCCCATGGCGAAGTGGGCGTGAGCGTCGATAAGGGAGGGCGTGACCGTGAGTCCCTGGAGGTCGATACGCTCCGTGGCGGGGGCGACCAGGGCCTCGATCTCGGCGTCCGTGCCCACCGCCAGGATCTTCCCGCCCCGGACGGCCACCGCCTCCGCCTCCGTGCCGTCGGCATCGACGGTGATGACGTGCCCGTTGACCAGCGCCAGGTCCGCGGCGGCCGCCGGCGGCGGGCCGCCGCAGCTCGTGAGGAGGGGCAGCGCGGCCAGCGCCAGGGCCGCGCCGAGCGCCCGAAGGGCGTCGGACCGGAGTGCATGGACTCGAGCGTCGTGCACCGACATGGCAAGCATCCTTCCTTTTCGTGACTCAGTGGAAGACGACCATCTTGGTCTCGGTCATCTCCTCGATGGCGTACCTGGGCCCTTCCTTGCCCATGCCGCTCTCCTTCAGCCCGCCGTACGGCATGAGGTCGACGCGCCACTGGGGCCCCCAGTTCACGTGCAGGTTGCCCGAGTGGACACGGCGCACGAACTCCATGGCCCAGGCGATGTTCTCCGTGAAGATGCCGGCCGAGAGGCCGTAGTTCGTGCTGTTGGCAAGGTCGATGGCCTCGTCGATGGAGTCGAAGCGGGTCACCGCGACGGCGGGGCCGAACAGCTCGTCGCAGGAGATGCGCATGCGCGGCTCCACGTCGGCAATGAGGGTCGGGGCGTGGAGGGCCCCATCCCGCTCGCCGCCGACCACGACGCGGGCGCCGCCGGCCACGGCGTCCCGGATCCAGCTGGCGACGCGTTCGGCATCGGCGGCCCGGACCATGGGGCCCATGACGTTGGCCTCGTCGAGCTGGTCGCCGGCGGTGATGGCCTCCACCAGCGGCGCCGCCGCGTCCAGGAAGTCGCCGTACACGCTGCCGTCCACCAGGACCCGCTGCGTCGAGATGCAGACCTGGCCGGCGTTGGTGTAGCCGGTCTTCGCCGTCGCCTCCGCCACCGTCTGGATGTCGGCGTCGGGCATGACGATGAGCGGTGAGTTGGAGCCCAGCTCCATCGTCACCTTCTTGAGGCCCGCCTTCCGGCAGATCGCCTCGCCCACGTCCCGGCTGCCGGTGAAGGTGATCTTCCGGACCCGATGGTCCGCCACCAGGGCGTCGCCCACCGTCGACCCCGATCCGGTGATGCACTGGATGCCGTCGGGCGGCACGCCGGCCTCCAGCAGGATCTCCGTCAGCTTGAGGGCCGACAGCGGCGTGTCCGATGCGGGCTTCACGATGACGGCGTTCCCCGCCGCCAGCGCGGGCCCGACCTTGTGGCAGACGAGGTTCAACGGGTAGTTGAACGGCGCGATCGCGACGACGACGCCCACCGGCACCCGGATCGTCATACCGAGCTTGCCGGCACCGCCGGGCGCGCCGTCCAGCGGGATCATCTCGCCGTACAGGCGCTTAGCTTCCTCGGCGCTCAGCGTCATCGTCTGGATGGAGCGCTGCACCTCGCCCCGTGCCTCGGCTATGGCCTTGCCCTCCTCCGAGCTGATGGTCCGGGCCAGGTCCTCCGCCCGCTCGGCCATGAGCGCCGCCGCCTCGCTCAGCATCTCGTAGCGCTCGTACGCCGGGACGGCGGCCATGACCGCAGCGCCCCGCTCGGCGGCGGCCAGGGCCCGGTCCGCGTCGTCGGCGTCCGCCATGGGCACCGTGTCCAGCACCGAGCCGTCGAACGGGTTCACCACATCGGCCCGTCCGCCTTTCTCCACCCATTCCCCCGCGATGAACATCTTCATGGAAACCTCCGGCGGGGCTACGGCGCGCCCGCCCGCTCAAGGTCAGATTCGCGGATCAGGTCAGCGTACTCGCCGAGGATCAGGTCTTCCTGACGTCTCCGGCCCATGGCGTCGACCCGCTTCCTGATGCCGAGGCCGAAGAGGGCACCCAACACCACCCAGGCCAGCACGATGATCCACTCCTGCGGCCATACGAGGGCCGACGGGCTGCCCGGCAGGTAGAGCAGGATGAAGAACACGGTGGTCAGAATGGCGAGGACGCCGATGAGCCCGCCTGCTGGCGCCCTGTAGGGCCTCGGCAGGTCCGGGTGCTTCCTGCGGATCCGGCCGAAGGAGATCGCCACCAGGAAGTAGCCCACGACGGCGGCCAGGGCGCCGGCGTCCACGAGCCAGACCAGCGCCTGCCGCCCGAAGAAGGGGGCCAGGATGCTGAGTGCGGTGATGAGGACGATGACCGCCACCGGCGACTCGTACTTCGGGTGCAGCCGTGAGAAGACGGCGGGCAGCATGCCGCCCCGGGACATGGCGAACATGAGGCGGGACGCCCCGATGAAGAACGCGTTCCAGCTCGTGACGATGCCCATGAGCCCGCCGAAGACCAGGACGCGGCCGCCCCAGACGGAGCCGTAGACCTCGGCCATGGCATCCGCCGTGGCCAGCTCCCGGTACGCCAGCGCCTCCTGGTCCAGCGTGAGCCCCACCGTCCACTGGACCAGGGCGTACCAGCCCAGCGCGACGAGGATGGAGACCAGGATGAGCTTGCCCACCGCCTTGAACGGGATGTCGATCTCCTCGGCGATCTGGGGGATGACGTCGAAGCCCACGTACAGGAACGGCGTCATGATGACGACGCTGAGGAAGCCGCCCCACGTGGTGAAGGTCGGCACCAGGTTCGCCGTGTCGCCCCGGATGTTGCCCGGGATGAAGAAGGAGACGCCGACCAGGAAGAGGGCCGCCGCCGCCGTCCACTGGACGACGGAGGCGAACTTGATGCCCAGGTAGTTCACCACGCCGATGGCGAGGGCGCCGGCCACGCCCACGGCGGCCCAGGAGACATGGACATCCCAGCCCGCGATGCTCCACAGGTAGCCGACGGCGAAGTCCTCGAAGAGGTAGTCCACTACGGTGGGCAGGGCCACCGCCTCGAAGGCGCACACCGACAGGTAGGCGAGAACCAGGGCCCAGCCGCAGACGAACGAGGCCCACGGCCCGATGCCGACGTAGGTGAAGCTGAGCTCGCCGCCCGCCCGGGACAGGGCCGAAGTCAGCTCGGCGTAGGTCAGCCCCACGAAGAGGACCATGACGGCGCCCACCACGAAGGCCAGCGCCGAGCCCAGCGTCCCGGCCTTGTCGATCATCTCGCCGGCGAGCACGACCCAGCCCCAGCCGATCATGGCGCCGAAGGCCAGGCCCATCACATCGCGACGGCCCAGGACCTTCCGAAGCTGGACCGGCACCCCCTGCCCCGCGGCGGGAATCTGCTCCATGCCGGCCCCCTACAGCGTCGCCGCGACGTCGCCGATGGCCTGGTCCAGGCCCTCGACGATCCGGTCCGCCTGCTCCTCCGTCAGGATCAGCGGCGGCGAGAAGGTCAGCACGTCGCCCACGTTGCGGAACACGACGCCGAGCTCCTGGGCCCGGCGCTGGACGGCGCCCCCCACCACACCCGGATTGGGGAACGGCTTCCGGGTCGCCGTGTCCTGGACCAGCTCGATGCGGAGCAGCAGCCCCACGCCCCGCACGTCCCCCACGATGTCGTGTTTGCGGAGCCCTTCCAAGCCCGCCAGGAAGTGCGCACCCACGGTCGCCGCGTTCCCCGGCAGGTCCTCCCGTTCGATGATGTCCAGGTTCGCCAGGGCCGTGGCCGTCGCCGCGGCGTGGCCGCTGTACGTGTTGCCGTGCCGGAACTCCTTCTCCTCCCCGGGCCCACCGAGGAAAGCGTCGTAGATGACGTCCGTGCACATCGTGGCGCCCAGCGGCATGTACCCGCTGGTCAGCCCCTTGGCGAAGCACATGATGTCCGGCTTCACCCCGTAGCGTCGGCTGCCGAACCAGGCGCCGGTGCGGCCGAATCCGGTGATGACCTCGTCGGCGATGAAGAGGACGTCGAACTCGTCGCAGATGGCCCGGCACTTCTCCAGGTAGCTGTCCGGCGGCACGATGACGCCGCCGGCGCCCTGGACCGGCTCGGCGATGAAGCCGGCCACGGTGTCCGGGTGCTCGAACTCGATGGCGTCCCGGAGCGCCGCCGCGGCCGCCTCGGACACCTCCTCCTCGCCGAGGCCGTCACCGAAGGCGTTCCGGTAGCAGTTCGGCTCGGGGATGTGGCGGAAGCCGGGGACGAGCGGCCCGAAGGCGCGGCGGTTGGCGGCGATGCCGGTGGCGGACATGGCGGCGAAGGTGACGCCGTGGTAAGCGCTGCGCCGGGCGATGAACTTGTACTTGTTGCCGCGCCCCACGTTGCGCCAGTACTGCCGGGCCAGCTTGAGGGCCGTCTCCACCGCCTCGGATCCGCTGTCCGAGTAGAAGACCTTGCCCATGCCCTCCGTGGCGGTGAGCTCCTTCAGCTTCGAAGCCAGCTCGATGGCGGGCGCGTTCGAGTAGCCCATGAACATGCTGAAGTACGCCATCTTCCTGAGCTGGGCGCAGGCGGCCTCGATGACCTCCTCCCGACCGAAGCCCACGTTGGCGAGCCAGAGGCTGCCGTGGGCGTCGATGTACTCCCTGCCGTCCGCGTCGTAGAGGTACACGCCCTCGGCCCGGTCGAAGATGAGCGGGCCCTGCTCTTGCACCGTCCGCATCTGGATGAACGGTGTCCACAGCCCTTCCGTGTGGGCGTGGGCCAGGTCCTTGACGGTCTTTGCCATACGATGAGCCTCCGGGACTGCTCTGGATGTATGCCGTGGGGCCGGCGTCGGCCCGTGACGTCAACGTTCAGGCGCGACGGCGGCCAACACGTCGTCGTACAGGAGCCGGATCGGCGCCCGCTCCAGCTCCTTGTCGTCGAAGTTGCCGCCCGTGAACACGACGACCATCTCCAGCGCCGGCACCGCGAAGACGAACTGGCCGCCCCAGCCCCAGCCGTGGACCACCGCGTTGCGCTCCGGCGCGCCCGGCCGGAGCGGTCGCAGGTACCACTGGTACCCGTAGTCCATGGCATCGCTGATGGACAGGTGCGGCTCCGACAGGGCCTCGATCCAGTCCGCCGGTACGATCCGCTCGCCCTGCCAGACCCCTTCGTCCACGATAAGCATCCCGAGCTTCAGCAGGTCCCGGGACCGCATGAGCAGCCCACCACCCGTGTGGGACCAGCGCATCGGGTGCTCCAGGTTATGGTACCACGCGTAGACCGGAATGCCGAGCCGGTCGAACAGGTGGCGCTCGGCGTAGTCGTGCGCCTGCATACCCGTGGCGTTCTGCAGGATGCCCGACAGCAGCAGCGACGACCCGCTGCTGTAGCGGACCCGCCGACCGGGCTCCCCGGCCACCGGCCGGCTCAGCACGAACCGCATCCAGTCCTCGGACCGGGCCATCTGCCACACCACGTTGTCCGGGTTTCCGTACGGGATCGACAGCTCGTCCCATTCCAGCCCGTGGGACATGGTCAGCAGGTGGTGCAGCGTGATCCGTCGTTTTCGCGGGTCCGCCTCGAAGACGTCGGCGTACTCGGGGAACAGCTCCGCCACCGGCGTATCCACGCCGGGAATGGAGCCGTCGGCGATGGCCATGCCCACGAGCAGCGCCGTGACGCTCTTGGTCACCGATTGGAGGGTGTGGATGTCGTTCAGGTGCGAGGTGCCGTAGTAGCGCTCGAAGACCAGCGTCCCGTTGCGCAGGACCAGCACGCTGTGGATGTCGCCGTATTCGCCGGCCTCGATGCGCCGGTGGAGCGCCTCCAGCTGCGCGGCGTCCAGCCCCTGGGACGCCGGCGTGCCGACGGCGAGGCCGTCGTCCTGCCTCGGCGGAGCCTGCTGCTCGAGGGCCGTCTGGGGCGTGGCGCCGAGGTCGACGCAAGCGGTGGCAACGACGACCGCCAAAAACAGGGCGAAACCACGGTGCGCGGCGTTCATGGCTCGGACTCGGTCCGCGTGGGTTCCGGGGCCGCCGGTCCCGGCGCCACGACCTGCATCGGCGCCGGGTCCGGGCGGCGGGGGCGTGCCGTATCGATCACGCCGTCAGCCGGAGACGTTCGGGTTCGCGTCGCTCTCGATCCCCGGGATCGGGAAGCACCGGTTGTCCAGATACTCGCCACCGGTGTGGTACGGCGTGCCCGGCGCCGGGTCCAGCGGCACGTTGTAGCGCCGGATGTCGCCGAACCGCTGGCCCTCCAGGAAGAACTCCGCCTGACGCTCGTAAATGATCTGGTCCATGATCTGGTTGGCGTCCGCGCTGGAGAAGGTAGCCGGCAGGCCGGCGGCCGTGTGCAGCGCGTTGATGATGGCCACGGCGTTGGCCAGGTTCCCTGCGTCGACCTCGGCCTCGGCGATGATGAGCTGGGCCTCCTCCCAGGTGGCGATCTCGATGGGCGCGTCCCGGGTCGCGTACTTGGTCTGGTCCCAGAGGGGCAGGTTCACACCCGGGGTCAGCCGACCCGTGTCGAAGACAGGCACCCGGGGATCGTCGACCCCGTCGAACTGCATGGCCCGGTAGTGGGGATCGATGGTGGTGCTGTTCCCCTGCACGTACTGGTAGACGTCGTTGTAGCGCCGCGTCGAGGTCGTGGAGTACCCCGCGGTCTTCACGAAGCCCGCGGGTACCGCCTGGGCCGCCGTGGCGGCGCCGGACAGGTCGCCGCCGTTGAGCCGGGCCCTGGCCAGGCCGACCCGGGCCATGTTCAGGAACTCGTCGGCCGCGCTACCGGCGGCCTGGGCCGCGGTGATGGCCCGGTCGAAGCGGTCCCCGGCCTCGGCGAAGATCTGGGCCGGGGTCATGGCCGTACCCATGTCCAGAGGCACCTCGCACATGACCTCGCCCAGGATCGTCAGAGCGTAGCCGGCGTAAGCGGCCGCCTTCGCGATGTAGAGGTCACGGTCCGCCACCTCGGCGTCGGTCCAGCCTTCCAGGAGCGTGAGGACGTTGTCCGCCTGCCAGCGGGCCGTGGACATGGGCCGGTAGATGGGCGGCGTGGACTCGCTCCAGAAATCGCAGGTCGAGCTGCCCCAGGCGCCGCCCAGCCCCCGGGTAAGCCACTCCCGCTTGTCCAGCATCTCGGGCGCGGTCAGGGCGTCGGTGATCATGATCTCGTCGCCGGCGACGCCGCTGGCGGCAACGTAGCCCGTGAGTGCGCACTCGAAGTCCGCGACCATCCCCGCGATGAGGGTGGGCACGTTCTCCGGCACCTCGTAGGTGGCGGCCGTGATGCGGTCCGGCGCATCCACGTCCACCAGGTCGTTGAGGAAGTCGGTGCAGCCTCCCAGGCCGACCGCCGCGGCCAGGAGCAGCGCCGGTCCCCACCGACGCGGCGTCTCGGTTCCTCGGTACATGGGTCCTCCCAGGCGTTCGCGTTCGCAGTCGTCGTGTCGTGTCCTCATGGCCGCCTCCTCAGAACGTCAGGTTGATGGTGGTCATGAAGGACCGCGGCAGCGGGACGGTCAGCTCCGTGTGGGCGCTGCGCATGTAGTTGACCGGCGTGAACGTCTCGGGGTCGAGTCCGTCGAAGTCGGTCCAGGTGAAGAGGTTCCGGCCCGCCACGGTGATGGACGCCGCGTCGGCGCCGATGAAGCCGGCCCACCGCTCGGGCAGGGCGTAGTTCAGGGACAGCTCGCGCAGCTTGGTGAACCCGTTGTCCTGGATCCGGGTCGTGCCGATGTAGTCGAGCCCCCAGCGGCACTCGGCGACCCGCTCCGCCGGGTAGCGCTCCGGGAAGTAGACCAGCTCGTGGTTCAGCAGCGCGGCGCAGTTCCAGTACTCGATGGACTCGAAGATCTGGCCGCCGTACTTGAAGTCCAGCAGCCCCGAGAGCTGGACCCTGTCGAAGAGGGTGATCGTGGTGGAGAAGGAGCTGATCCAGTCGTGGAACGGCTTGCCCACGTAGAGGTATGGCGCGCTGGCGCAGTCCACCGGCGCGCCGCCGGGCTCCAGCCCGTCCTTCCCCGTGCCGCCGTCGCACATGACGTTCACCAGGTTGCCGTCACCGTCGAGATCGGCGCTCACGATCTTCTTGCGGAAGTACGAGTCCACGGGGAACCCGATCTGGTGCCGGTTCGGGATCCAGCCCACGGCGATGAACGGCGCGTCCACGCCTAAGCTCACCACCTCGTTGCTGTTCTTGGACAGGTTCAGCGTCAGGTCCCAGGCCAGCACGTTGGACCGGTACGGCGTGGCCCGGATCAGCGACTCGAAGCCCTTGTTCGCGATCTCACCGGCGTTGATGTACTGGGTGCCGGTGAAGCCGCCCGACGGCGCCACGCTCCGCTGGATGATGACGTCGGAGGTGAGCTGGTCGTAGTACGTGAACTCCACCCCGATGCGGTCGTCAAGGAGGGCGGCGTCGAAGCCGACCTCGATCTCACGGCCGCGCTCGGGGCCCAGCTCCGGGTTGCCCGGCGCCTGGGGCGAGCCCGCCGGGACGTCGCTCTCGCCGGTGATGGGCGTGTACGTCCGGATCGCGGCGAAGGTCGACGGCTGCTGGCCCGACTCGCCGTACGCGGCCCGCGCCTTGAACGTGTTGACGAGGTCCGTGGGCCAGAACGACTCCTCGCTGAGCACCCAGCTCGCGCTGAACTTCGGGTACGTGACCAGGTCGAACTCGGCCCCGAAGGCGCTGTGGTCGTCCGCCCGCACGGCCACCGTGGCGAAGATCCGGTCCTCCCACGAGAACTGCTGCTGGAGGTACGTCCCGACGGTGACCTCCTCGATGAAGTTCTCGGAGCCCGAGATGAGGGAAGCGCCCGAGACGGTCTCCACGCCCGCCGCGGGAAACTCGTTCCCGCTCACGTTCTCGAAGCGCGTGAAGGTCCGGTAGTACTGGGCGCCGAACGACGTGCTCGAGCCCAGGAAGTCAGTCGGGTTGAAGCTCGCCGTGGCCGCGTAGTCCATCGTGGCGAAGGTCGTCGTGGTCCGCTCCACCGTCTTGCCGCCCCGGTTGAACGACGGGCCGAAGAAAATCCGGTACTCCTGAGGGGTGACGGGATGGAGGATCTCGAAGCGTTGGTTCGTGAAGTCCAGCCCGCCCGTGAACCGTTGGCTGAGCCAGTCCAGCGGTTCGTGGCTCAGGGTGACGTTGGCCTGGTAGCGGTTGATGTCCTGGTTGTAGTCGAAGATGTCGGTCCACGCCTCGGCGGGCGCCACCAGGTAGCCCCGGTTCGGCGTGTCCAGCAGCGCTGGCATGGAGTAGATGATGGAGCCGAAGTAGAGGGCGTGGAACAGGGTCGTCCGGCCCACGTTGAAGGCGAAGCCCACGTCCGCGTTCAGGTCGGGGCGCGGCGTCACCGACAGATTCAACCGGCCGTTGTAGCTCTCGTCGTCGTTGGAGGGGATGACGCCCTCGTTCAGGTTCATCTCCAGGCCGCTGTAGTAGCGGACGCTCTCCGTGCCGCCGCTGATGTTGAGGCCGTAGCTCTGGAGGTGCCCCGTGCGGAACAGAGGATTCCCCGCGTCCGCCTCGCGCTGCACCAGGTTCAGCGACTCCACCTGCCCGCTCGCGGGGTTGAACCCCCAGGTCGTGGGCATGCGGTTCGCAGCGTCGTAGAACCAGTTGGCGCCCTGGCGGATGCGGGCGCTCATGCGCGTCTGGCCCCGGGTGCCCTTCTTCGTGATGATCTGGATCACCCCCGCCGACGCCTCCGTGCCGTACAGCGTCGCGGCGGCGGGACCCTTGATGATTTCGATCCGCTCGATGTCCGACGGGTTGATGTCGTTCAGGCGCGACACGGCGCTGGGCGCGCCGGCCCCGCCGGCCTGGCCGTAGCTCGGACCCGTGTTCGGGTCGCTGTTGATCCGCACCCCGTCCACGTAGATGAGCGGGTTGCCGGAGAAGGACAAGCTCCCGGGGCCGCGGATCAGGATGCGTGAGCCGCCGCCGGCCACACCCATCTGCTCGTCCACCTGCACGCCCGCCGCCCTGGCCTGGAGCAGCTCGCCCACCGAGGTGATGGGCTGGGTCTCCACGGCGCCGCCCGCGTCGATCTCCGCCAGCGAGTTGCCCAGGGCCCGCTTCTGCATCTGCCCCGGCGTCCCCGTCACCACGATCTCGTCCAGGGCGATGGCCGACTCCTCCATGAGGATCCGCAGGTCGACCTGGCCGACCCTGGCGTCCACGGTCCGGGTCCGGTACCCGAGCATCACGATCCGGAGCGTCACCTGACGGCCCGTGAGCCCTTCGATACGGAACCGGCCCGCCGCGTCCGTGAGGGTCCCGGTGCCGGTGCCTTCCACCACAACCTGGGCGCCGCCCAGCGGCCGCAGCGTTCCCGACTCCAGCACCACGCCGCCTACCACGGCCTGCTGCTGAGCCAGCAGCGCCCCGGGCCCGTCCGTCGCCAGCGCCGGCGCGGGTCGCGCCACGGCCGCGGAGACCAGCAGCGCGCCGACTAGTGCGACTGTCGCACGTGCCTCGTACATGTCGTTCCTCCTTGATGGGCGATCCTGCCAGGAGCTCTGGTCCTTCGGCGCCCGAGGGCGCACGATCCCGCAGAGCCTGTCCCCCGGTGCGCCGCCCGGCGCCGCGGGGTAAGATGCAGTGTCTATCTGGAAAAACCGGCCGGCGTCGGCCGGGCGCAGATCACGACTTCAGTGCCTCGTCGAGGAGTCGGTCGGTGAATTCCCCGGGACGGATCCCGTTGGTATTCGTCAGCACGATGGCCCCCAGACCGCGCTCGGGGAGCATGCGCACGTCGTTGTTCACGCCTGGATCGCTACCGCCGTGGCCCCATGCCCACGCGTCGCCGTGGCGGCGCGCGTACCAGGTCAGCCCCTGGGCCCGCTCGGCCTGGGGCGTACCCTGCATCGACAGCATCTCCGACACGGTGGCCTCCGCCAGGATGCGCGCGTCGCCCAGGATCCCACCGTTCAGATAGGCCTGCAGCCACCGCTCGAGCTGATGCACGCTGGTGCGCAGGAAGCCATCGGGGTAGTTGGGGTGGTTGTACGCGCAGTTCGCCCGGTAGCCCCCGGCCACAAAGGCCTCGGAGCCCGCACCCGCGTCCTGGATCACGCCGAGCTCCATGCCGCCCCACGCGGGACCCCGGGGCGCGCCGTCCTCGTCGAACCAGGTGTACGGAACCACGTGCCGGTCCAGATCGATCTCTGCCAGGAGCCACGCCGTGTCCGGCATGCCGAGCCGGCTGAAGATCTGCCGCCGGCAGTACGCCGGGAACGGCATCCCCGACAGCCACTCCACCAGGTAGCCCAGCACGCCGTAGCTCACGTTGCAGTACCGCCACTCCTCGCCCGGGCCCCACGCCTCGTAGTTGTCTTCCCGGTCGTAGTAGACGCCGCCCGGCGTGAAGTACTCCCGGAGCCACACGCCCAGCGTGATCTTCGGATCGCCGCATGCGTAGAGCCTGGAGTACGCCGTGCCGTCGCGAAGCGACGAGACGTGGGTCAGGAGGTGACGGATGGTGATGGGGGTGTCCGGGTAGGCGGGGTTCCGCAGGCGGAAGGGCATGTAGTCGCCCACGTCGTCGTCGAGAGCCAGCAGCCCCTCGTCCCGGAGCTGCATCACCGCCGTCGTGGTGAACGTCTTGCTGATGGACGCCACGTTCTGGAGCGTGTCCAACGTCATGGGCCGGCGCCCCTCCATGTCCGCCCAGCCGTACGCGCTCTCCCAGACCACGCCGTCCCGGTCCACGATGGCCGCGCCCACCCCGGGAATGTGGTCCCGCTCCATCTTGGCCCGGATCCACACGTCCAGCTCCGCGGGATGGAACCTGTCGCGTCGCGTCTCCGACGGGCCGCTAGCAAACGACGGCGACGGCGCCCAGGCCAGCCCGACCGCCGTAGCCGCCGACGCGGCCAGGAACCGGCGACGCTCCATGCCGGACCCCCCCACCACCTCGCTCATGGCCTCACTCCCTCCCTCACGGACGCCTCCTTCAACACCTGGGCGTCCTCCAGATACGCGATAGACCGGTTCTCGTAGAGCGTCTGCTTCGCCGCCGCGTAGTCGCCGCGACGCACCGCGTCCACCACCTCCTGATGCTGCCGAACCCACTTGCGACGTGTCTCGCCGCTCACCTCCGCCAGCACGTTCATGAAGTCCACGAACTCCACGAGCCGGATCTGGTCCCGCAGGTCCGCCAGCATCTCCCGCAGCACGGGGTTCCCACAATGGTCGCTCAGGATCTCGTGGTACCGGTCATTCAGCTCCACCGCCTCCACCGTCGCGTTCCGGTCCAGCGCATCCGCGAAGGCGCCGTTCGCCTCCTCCATCCTCACCAGCTCCGCCTCCGTCAGCCGCGGGAACGCCAGCTCGCCCGCCAACGCCTCCAGCGCCTGAAGAACCGGGTACAGGTCCAGCAGCTCACCCAACGAATGCTTCGGAACCTGGAACCCGCGGTGCGGGATCCGCTGGACCCATCCCTCGCTCGCCAGACGACCCAACGCCTCTCGCACCGGCGTCCGACTCACTCCCATCGCTTCCGCCAGATCCGCTTCCCGTATGAACGCACCAGGATCCCAGTACCCCGCCAGCAAACGCTGCCGAACCTCCCGGTACACCTCCTCCGTGAGCGTCTCCCTCTTCCCTATCTGCGGCCAGGCGTTGGCCATCCACGCTCCTCCCGATCCGTCGCCGGGTCCCGGCCCGGTGCCGGGGTTTGTATACAAGTGGAGTATTCGTATATAATCCGTCTGCCTGTGTCAAGGGAATCGTGACCGAACAACCCACGGCTCCGGTCGAGCCGGACACCGGTGCGCACTTCTCCGCCGGCTTGACCTCGCGCCGGGCGCGTGGTACGCATGAGCCGCGTACGCATCCGTAGGTCCGGGACAGAGAATGGAAACCCTCACGTACGAGCCCATCGGAGTCATCCGCTCTCCGTTCCGGGAGCCGGAGGGCACCCCCATCCAGCCGGCGGCCGCCCGGGGCACGGCGGGCACGGTCGAGGTGTTCCAACGCTACGCGGAGGGCCTGAAGGACCTGGACGGCTTCTCCCACGTCGTGCTGCTCTACCACTTCCACGAGGCCGGGCCGCCGGCGCTCCTGGTGACGCCCTTCATGGATGACCGGACCCACGGCGTGTTCGCGACACGCGCTCCCGCCAGGCCCAACCCCATCGGGCTCTCCATCGTGCGTCTGCTCCGGATCGACGCCAACGTGCTGCACGTCCGGGACCTGGATGTCCTCGACCGCACGCCCCTGCTGGACATCAAGCCGTACGCCCCGGAGTTCGACGTGCAGGAGCCGACCCGGAAGGGATGGCTCGAGGAACGCGTGGACCGGCTCCCCGAGGCGTCCGACGACGGCAGGTTCAGCCGCTGACCCCGGGGTCCGGACCGCGTCATGCTGTGCGTGGTGGCGCGGGGGCGGCAGCCCCCCTCCCGGCCCGCCGGGCCCGGGCCACCTCCACCAGCCCCAGCCCGTACGTGTTGGCCTGCCAGATTTGACAGAGTCAAAGGAAAGACACTATCATGTCTGCGCCATGAGCGTGGATCCGAACGACGTGCGCGATGCGCTGAGCCGGGCGGGGCTGCGGGTGACCGCGCCGCGGGTGCTGGTGCTGACGGGGCTGCGGGAGCGTCCGCACAGCACGGCGGACGAGTTGCTGGCGTGGATGGAGAGGCGGACCGGGGCCATCTCGCGGCAGGGGATGTACGACGTGCTGGCGAGCCTGGAGGAGGGTGGTCTGGCCCGGCGCATCGAGCCGTCGGGTCACGCGTCCCGGTACGAGACGCGGGTGGGAGACAACCACCATCACCTGATCTGTCGGGTGTGCGGGGCGATCGAGGACGTGGACTGCGCGGTAGGCGAAGCGCCGTGCCTGGAGCCGTCGTCGTCGTCGGGATTCACGGTCGAGGAAGCCGAAGTCAACTACTGGGGCGTCTGTCCGGACTGCCAGGCGGCGGGCGGCGCTCCGCGCACCAGGGAGACAAAGACCAGATGAGCGAGAAGGAGAAGGGCAAGCGGCCGACGACGACCACGGATGCCGGCATCCCGGCCCCGAGCGATGAGCATTCGCTGACGGTGGGCGCGGAGGGTCCGATCCTGCTACAGGACCATTACCTGATCCAGAAGATGGCCCAGTTCAACCGGGAGCGGGTGCCGGAGCGGGTGGTGCACGCGAAGGGCGGCGGTGCCCACGGGTTCTTCGAGGTGACGGAAGACGTGACGCAGTGGACGAAGGCGAATTTCCTGTCGGAGGTGGGCAGGAAGACGCCGGTGTTCGTG
>CAYQCY010000054.1:0-21517 GCA_964416095.1 uncultured Gemmatimonadaceae bacterium | reverse complement strand
GTGGACGGCGACGGACGCCTGGTGCACATCTACGCGGTCCGCTGACCCTCAGCCCGAACCCGCTTCCCCGATGACGTAGGCGTTGCGCCGGTCCGTCGGCAGCATGACGAGGTCGAGGACGTTCACGTGGGGCGGGACGTTGGCCACGTAGTGGATGGCGTCGGCGACGTCGTCGGCGTGGAGGGGCTCGTAGCCCTCGTAGGTCTTGTCGGCGAGCTCCATGTCGCCGCGGAAGCGGACGCCGGCGAACTCGGTGTCGACCCAGCCGGGGTCCACGGTGGAGACGCGGAGGGAGGTGCCGACCAGGTCGAGGTTGATGGCCTCGGTGAGGGCGCGCAGGGCGAACTTGGTGGCGTTGTAGACGTGGCCGCCGGGGTAGGTCAGGTGGCCGGCGGTGCTGCCCACCATGATGACGTGGCCCCGGTCGCGCTCGATCATGTGGGGCAGGAAGGGTCGGGTCACGTTGAGGGCGCCGGTGACGTTGGTGTCGATCATGGTGTCCCAGTCCTCGGGGCGGCTGTCCTGGAACGGCTCCTGGCCGACGGCGAGGCCGGCGTTGTTGACGATGATGTCCGGGACCACGCCGGCCTCCACGAGGCTTTCGGCCTCCTGGCGTACGCGCTCGCGGTCCCGCACGTCGATGGCGGCGACGCGGGTCTCGACGCCGTGCTCCCGTTCCAGCTCGGCGGCGAGGCGTTCGAGGCGGTCGAGCCGGCGCGCCCAGAGGATGGGGTTGCCGCCCTCGGAGGCGAAGCGCTTGGCGCACGCCTCGCCGATCCCCGCGCTGGCGCCGGTGATCAGCACCCACCTGCCTGCGATCCTGTTCATGGAGACTCCTCCCGGCCGCCGCGGCCGATGCTCGTGCTCGAGGTCGCTCGTCCACGCAGGATGCGCGAACGCCCCCGCGGCAGCAAGCCGGCGGCCGGACGAAGGCGGCCGGCGGCGGCGTAAGGATCGGGCGGGAGGCGTTGCCGTGCGGGCGCCCCGGCCCCATGCTTGGCGGAGACCCGCGACCGTGACGACGCGCGATGCGCATCTCGCTCTTCATGCCGTGCTTCAACGATGCCCTCTTCCCGTCCACCGGGGTCGCCACGGTGCGGGTCCTGGAGCGCCTGGGTCACGCGGTGGACTTCCCCGCCGACCAGACCTGCTGCGGCCAGATCCACTACAACACCGGCTGGCACGACGAGGCCGTTCCCCTGCTCCGTCGCTTCGTCCGGGTCTTCGGCGAGGCGGAGGTGGTGGTGGCGCCGTCGGCGTCGTGCGTGGGCACCGTGCGGGACGGCTACCCGGGGCTGGCGCGCCGCACCGGCGATGCGGCTCTGGTGGACGGGGTCCACGACCTGGTGCCCCGGGTCTTCGAGCTGTCCGAGTTCCTGGTCCATCGTGAGGGCGTGGACGACGTCGGCGCCCGCTTCCCGCACCGGGTGACCTACCATCCCACCTGCCACAGCCTGCGCCACCTCGAGGTGGGCGATGCGCCCCACCGGCTCCTGGCCGCCGTGGACGGGCTGGAGTACGTGCCGCTGCACCACGCCGAGGAATGCTGCGGGTTCGGCGGCACCTTCGCGGTGAAGAACGCCGACACCTCCCTGGCCATGTTGGACGACAAGCTGGCCCGCATCGCCGAGACGGGCGCGGAGGTGGTGACGGCGCTGGACAACTCGTGCCTGCTGCAGATCGGCGGCGGGCTTCGGCGGCGCGGAATGGGGGCCCGGGTCCTCCACCTTGCGGAGATCCTTTCGAGCGGCGCTGATGCGCCGCAGACAGGGGCAGGGGCAGGCCCGGGCCCAGGGGGGTGGCCGTGACGGATTCCGGTGACAGCAGGCGTCGCGGGCCAGGCGAGCGACCGGCGGGCCGGCCGGACAAGGCTCGCGGTGGGGCCGACCCGTCCGGGCACGGCAAGGCTCGACGCGGGCTGCCGCCGGCGTCGGCGGGTCCGTGGGCGGCGCGGGACGACTTCCCGGGGCGGGCCGCCCGGACCCTGCGTGACGCCCAGCTCCGATCCAACCTCCGGAAGGCGACGACGACGATCCGGACGAAGCGGGCGGCCATGGCGGAGGCGACGCCGGACTGGATCGAGCTGTGTGCGGCGGCGCGGGCGGCGAAGGACCGGGCGCTGGCGGCGCTGGACCACTGGCTCGAGGTGCTGGAGGCGTCGGTGGAAGCGGCGGGCGGCGTCGTGCACTGGGCCCGGGACGCGGCGGAGGCGAACCGGATCATCACGGGCCTGGTCCGGGAGGCCGGGGCGGACGAGGTGGTGAAGGTCAAGTCCATCACGACGGACGAGATCGAGCTGAACGATGCCCTGGCCGAGGCCGGGGTCGCGGCGGTGGAGACGGACCTGGCCGAGCTGATCATCCAGCTCGCGAAGGAGTCGTCCTCCCATTTCCTGGTCCCGGCGATCCACAAGAACCGGACGGAGATCCGGGACCTGTTCCGGCGGACCATCGGGCCGGACGACCTGTCGGACGAGCCGGAAGCCCTGGCGGAGGCGGCCCGGCTGCACCTGCGGCGGAAGTTCCTCGCCGCACCGGTCGGGATCAGTGGCGCCAACTTCGCCGTGGCGGAGACGGGGACGGTGGGCGTCGTCGAGTCGGAGGGGAACGGCCGCATGTGCACCACCCTTCCCGACGTGCTGATCTCCGTCATGGGCATCGAGAAGGTCGTGCCCGCCTGGCGCGACCTGGAGCCGTTGCTCCAGCTCCTGCCCCGCTCCGCCACCGGCGAGCGGATGAACCCGTACAACTCGCTCTGGACGGGCGTGGCCGAGGGCGATGGGCCCCGGACCTTCCACCTGGTCCTGCTGGACAACGGCCGCACCCGCGTGCTGGCGGACCCGGCAGGCCGCGAGGCGCTCCGCTGCATCCGCTGCTCCGCCTGCCTGAACGTCTGTCCCGTCTACGAGCGGGTGGGCGGCCACGCCTACGGCTCCGTCTACCAGGGCCCCATCGGCGCCATCCTGACGCCGCAGCTCCTGGGCCCGGGCCGGGCCGATTCCCTGCCCTTCGCGTCCTCCCTCTGTGCTGCCTGCGCCGAGGTCTGCCCCGTGGAGATCGACATCCCCGCCGTCCTGGTCCACCTCCGGGACCGGGCCATGCGGACCGTCCGGGACGAGGGCCCGCCCCGGACCCGTTGGTCCACCGAATGGCTCGCCATGCGCTCCCTCGCCTGGGCGCTCCAGGACCGGGACCGCTACGAGCGGGGACAGCGCCTGCTCCGGCTGGCCGGCCGCGTCCTGGGCAGAGATGGCTGGATCCGCAGGCTGCCGGGCTGGCCCGGGCGCTGGACGCGGGGCCGGGACCTGAAGGCGGCCCCGACACAGTCGTTCCGTGAGTGGTGGGAGGCGGAGCGCGCGGGCGCGCTCCGTGACGGCCGACCGCCGACCGCCGACCGCCGGGGTTCGCGGGGTCAGCCGACGGCGGGGTCTCCCGCAGACGCCCTGGAACGTCCCCGGTCCATGCCGGGCGGGGCAGATCCGCGGGCGGAATCCACGTTTCCGGGCAACCGCACAGCGCCACGGGCGCCCGAAACGTCCACGAGCCGCGACTCGGCGGCGGATTCGGCACGGGACCTCGTCCTCTCCCGGATCCGGACCGCGCTGGTGGACATCGGCGATGCGGACCGGCGCGCGGCGGTGGAGGACGACGTGGAGCGGCGCTACCGGACGGCGGGAGACGGGAAGGCGGACGTCGTCGAGCTGCTGATGGAGCGGCTGCGGGAGCACGGCGCCCGGGTGTCGCGCCTGACGGAGGCCGAGCTGCCCGGGGCGGTCGCGGCGGCGTGCGAGGGCCGGGGCACCGACGTCGTCGTGGCGCCGCCGGAGCTGCCGGATGCCTGGCTCTCGGCCATGGAGCCCACGGGCATCGACGTGGCCCACGACCTGCCCGACGAGGATGCCTCCGAAGCGAGCGAGCCCCGCGGGGGCCTGACGCACGGCGACCTGGACGAGGCCGATGGCGTCATCACCGGCTGCGCGGTGGCCGTCGCGGAGACCGGGACCCTCGTGCTGGACGGCGGCCCGGCCCAGGGCCGCCGGGCCCTGAGCCTCGTTCCCGACTACCACCTGTGCATCGTGCGGGCGAACGACATCGTGGCCACCGTCCCGCAAGGGCTCGCCGCCCTGAAGGACGCCGCCCGCCGGGCACGGCCACTGACCCTGGTCTCGGGGCCCTCCGCCACCTCCGACATCGAGCTGAGCCGGGTCGAAGGGGTGCACGGGCCGCGGGTGCTGGAGGTCTTCGTCGTCGTGTAGCCGCCTCATGGCCTTCCTCGCCTTCCTCCCCATCCTCCTGGCCGGCGTGCTGCTGGTGGGCTTCCGCATGCCCGCGAAGTGGGCCATGCCGGCGGTCTATGTGGCGGCCGCGGCAGTGGCGTTGGGGCCGTGGGGGATGGACGCGACGCGGGTCGGCGCGGCGTCGATCCAGGGGCTGTTCATCACCTTCGACATCCTGTGGATCATCTTCGGCGCGATCCTGCTGCTGAACACGCTGGAGCGTTCCGGCGGGGTCGCCGCGATCCGGCGCAGCTTCCACGGCGTGAGCGACGACCGGCGGGTCCAGGTCGTCATCATCGCGTGGCTCTTCGGGTCGTTCCTGGAGGGGGCGGCCGGATTCGGCACACCGGCGGCCATCGCGGCTCCGCTCATGGTGGCCATGGGCTTCCCGGCGGCGGGCGCGGTGATGATCGGCATGATGATCCAGTCCACGGCCGTGACGTTCGGCGCGGTGGGCACGCCGGTGCTGGTGGGGATCCGGGGCGGGCTGGGCGGTGCCGAGTTCGCGGCGCAGCTCGCCGCGGCGGGACTCGAGATGCGGGACTTCCTGCGCCTGGTCACGAGCCGGGCCGTGGTGCTGCACGCCACCGCCGGGACGCTGATGCCCACCCTGATGGTGGTCATGATGACCCGGTTCTTCGGGGCGCGGCGGTCGTGGACGGAGGGGCTCTCCATCCTGCCCTTCGCACTCTTCGGCGGCCTGGCCTTCACGGTGCCCTACGCCCTCACCGGGATCCTCCTCGGCCCCGAGTTCCCGTCGCTCCTCGGCGCGCTCATCGGCCTGGCCCTGGTCACGTGGGCGGCGCGCAGGGGCTTCCTGGTGCCGGACGACACCTGGGACTTCCCCGCGCCGTCGGCGTGGCCGGAAGACTGGACCAGCGGGCTCGAGGTGACCGCGGAGGACGATGTCGAAGCGTCCGGCCGCCCCGTCTCCACGCCGGTCGCCTGGGCCCCGTACCTGCTGCTTGCGCTGCTACTGGTGCTCAGCCGGATCCCGGTCCTGCCCCTGGGCGAGTGGCTGCGGCTCCCGGAGGTCCGCTGGACCGACATCCTGGGCACCGGCATCGACGCGGCGTCCACGCCCCTCTACCTGCCAGGCACGATCCTGGTCGTGACCGTCGGGCTCACCTACTTCCTGCACCGGATGCGGGTGCCCGAGCTGCGCCGCGCCCTGTCCGACTCGGCCCGGGTCCTCCTCGGCGCCGGCTTCGTCCTCGTCTTCACCGTGCCCATGGTCCGGGTCTACATCAACTCGGGCGTGAACGAGGCGGGGCTCGCGAGCATGCCCATCGCCATGGCCGAGTGGGTCGCCGTGAACGTGGGCAACGTCTGGCCCTTCTTCGCGCCGGTGACCGGCGCGCTGGGCGCCTTCATCGCCGGGTCCAACACGGTCTCGAACCTGATGTTCTCCGCGTTCCAGTGGGGAGTCGCCGAGAGCCTGGCCGTCTCGGGCACCATGATCGTGGCGCTCCAGGCCGTGGGCGCCGCCGCAGGCAACATGATCGCCATACACAACGTGGTGGCCGCATCCGCCACGGTGGGGCTGCTGGGCAGGGAGGGCGCCACCCTGCGCAAGACCATCCTGCCGACGCTCTACTACCTCGTGGTCGTCGGGGCGCTGGGACTGGTGGCGGTGTGGGTGGTGGGGGTGGCGGACCCGCTCGGGCCGGGATGACCGCAGGCCGCGAGCCGGCTCCTCGTTCCGGCCCGTTGCCCCGTCCGCCGATCGCCGCGGCCTACTCCCCCGGCCCGGCCGGCGGTTCCGTGGTGAACGGACTCCGGATGACCAGCCCGTCCAGATCCCGGCCGTCCTGCAAGTCCTCCGTCAGCAGCACCGCGCACCCGAGCCGACGGGCAGACGCCACGATCAGGGCGTCCCGGTACGAGAAGCCGTACCGGTCCTCCACTACCCACGCCGCCTCGAACAGCGCGGCATCCGGGTAGAGAGGACTCCACGCGGCGAGGGCAGCCGTGTCGTCGCGCGCATCCTCCGGCGGCATCCCGGGATCCAGCTTCGCCGTCACCGTCACGTAGTACTCCTGGAGTACCTGCGCGCTGATGCGGCCCAGCTTCCCGTCCCACAGGACCGCCATCCATTCCGCCACCCGTCGCTGCTTCTCCGGCTCCGTCGAGTCGCGCAGGTACACCAGCACGTTCGTGTCCACGAAGACCGGCCTGGCCGGCACCGTCACGGATCACCCCGCGCGTGGACCTCGTCCCGCGTCGGGAGCCGCGTACCACGACCACGCAACGGCCGGGCCGGGCGCGACAGGAACCGCGCGCCCGCCGCATCGTAGCCCTCCGCACGTTCCCGCCGCTCCGACAGCAGCTCGCCCAGGAACCGCGACACGCTCACATCGCGCTTCGCCGCTTCCACCCGCACCCAGCGCGCCGTCTTCTCGTCCAGCACCACCGTCACGTTGCGTTTCATGACACGAAGATCGTGCGCCACGAAGTTCGTGTCAATCCCCCTTCGGTCTCGGCCGCGCCGCTACCCGAACCGCTCCTCGGCCGTCCCGTCCTGGCCGCTGTGGTAGAACCCCAGGTCCTCGCCCTGCCGGGCTTTCACGATCCAGAGGATCTGCCCGGTGTGCATGCCGAAATGCTCCACCGCGTGGTAGATGGCGCCCAGCACCGTGGTGTCCATCCCCTGGATGGTGACGGGCGAGGTCAGGTCCCGGGGCCCGACCGTGTCTAGGACCGAGGCGGCCTCCTCCACCGTCGCCGCCAGGAGCTGGATCAGCTCCGCCGGCGTGGGGCCCTCCCGGGCGTCGAACTCCTCCTGGCGCGCCCGGACGTCCCGGGCGCCGCCGATGCCGTGGATCACCCACTGGCGCAGGTTCCCGGCCATATGGAGCAGCAGGTTGCCGATGCTGTTGGAGGCCTCGTTGGGCCGCCACCAGAGGTCCTCCGGTGACAGACGCTCCACGGCCGACCGGACCCTGGGCAGGTAGCTGGAGGTCAGGTACCCGCGGGACTCACTCAGGAAGTCCAGGCCTGGTCCGCTCATGGCGTGCTCCGGGTTCGCGGGACATCTCGGGTTCGCGGGCCACTCCAGGCGCAAGCCGTCAGCCGTCAGCGTTCAGGTCCGACCTCGCGGCTCGGAACGCTGACGGCTGTGCCGGTTCAGGGCGCTCCCGGCCGGTAGACCCGGATGGCGTGATCACGGATGTCCGTCTCCGCGACCCGCGCCTCCTTCATCTCGTTGTTCACGAACAGCTCGAGCTGGTTCGCGAAGTAGGGATGCTCGGGGTCGGGGCTCAGCCCGTAAGCCAGGATGCTGTACGCACGGGGCACCGGTTGGGTGAATTCCACCGCCACGACCCAGCCGTCGCCGCCGCGCACACGGAGCAGACCGTCTTCTTCGTCCTCGGTGAACCAGAGGACGCGGAAGCAGCCGTAGTAGCCGTTGCAGCCGCCCACGGCGTAGTCCTTGTCGCCCATGCGGGCCCGGTGGATCTCGCCCCAGGGCACGTCGTAGCCGTCCCAGCGGGTGGTCATGGTGTCCACGGCCCAGGCGAAGGCGTCGGCGGCCCGGGCCGGGTCGGCCAGGCCGAACGGCGTGCTGGCCGGCCGCTCGAAGGACCAGGGCACCTCGTACAGCGACTCGGGCGTGGCCGGGACGCCGGCGCTGGCCGGGGACGACGACGCCGAGTCCGCCGTCTCCACGTACCGGTCCCACCAGGTCTTGAAGAGCATGGCGCCCCGAGCGTCCCGGGACACGGTGTTGTCCCACGCTTCCACCAGGTCGACGGCGGCCGCCACGTCCCCCGTCGGGCTGGTGGCCCGTACGGCCGTGACCAGGTCGTCCTTGACCCGGTCCGCCAGCAGCATGGACATGTCGTGCTTCCGCGCCACCACGTCTTCCAGGCTCAACCGGTCGTCGCCGCCGATGAGCTCCACGCTGAGCTGGCTCCGGAACCGGAACCGCGGCTCGGGGAAATGGGGCGGGAAGTCTTCCGGCCGCAGCACCGCGTTCAGGTTCGCGAAGTGGAACGGGTCGTTCTCGTTGTGCAGGTAGCCGCCGGGCGGGTTCTCGAGGTGCGGCAGCGAGTCCCACGGGATGAGCCGGGTCCAGATCCCGGACGACGTCGCCGCCTCCACCGCCGTCGTGTCGCCGCCCGGCTCGTGCGGTATGGCCGGGATCAGCGTGTTCCAGATGTAGAAGATGTTCCCGTCGGCATCGGCGTAGGTGAAGTTGGACGACGCACGGCCCCGCATGCGCATGGCCTGCTTCCACTCCTCCAGGCTCCGCGCCTGCATCATCCGGAAGAGCTGCTGGCCGTTCCTGTACTCGCCGGCCGCGCCGTCCCGGAGCACGTAGACCTTGCCATTGCCACGCCAGATCACGGGCCCGAGGGCCGTCGTCCAGAACGCACGCGTCTCCGTGCTGTAGCCGGGGCCGTTCTTGAACTCGACCGTGACCTCCACCCGCTCCACCGGCATGGACCCGCCGTCGAAGAGCGCGTGGTCCACCCGGTCCGGATCCACCGCCAGGGCGTAGACCTCGTCCGTGTCGGCCCCGCTGTTGTTCGTCGTGGCGAAGCCCAGCCGGCGGTTGAACCCGCCGACGACCTGGAACGGCCCACCCATGCGGAAGTCGCCATACCACTCCACCACGCCCGGCACGATGACATGGCCCTCGTAGTAGCCCGAGTCCCACGACAGGTGCGGGTTCCGCACCAGGATCGCCGCGCCCGACGTGGTCCGGCTCGGCGCCAGCGCCCAGGCGTTGCTCCCCTCCTCGCCCCGGTCCACGTAGCGGTCGACATACACCTTCGTCCGCCCGTCGGGGTGGTCGCGGACCTCGACTGCCGAAATCGAATTCGTCCCGGCACCGTCCCCCTCTTCCTCCGCCCGCTTCAGGCGCTCGACGATCCTGCGCCCCGCGAAGGGGCTCGGCATGCTCACCTCGCCGGCCAGGACATCGGGACCGGTGAAGACGGCCCGTGCCCACTCGGGCAGCTCGTCCTGGTGCAGCAGGATGTAGCGGTTCACGCCGCCGGCGAAGCCGTTGTAGATCTGCCGGATGTCCGGGTCCAGGAGGTGGAAGGTCTCCCGCGCACGGGCGTGGCGCTGTTTGTAGTAAAAGTCGGAGTCGATGCTGTCGTGGCCGAAGGTCCGGCCCATCTCACCCCGATTCTCGATCAGGGACCGGATCAGCGTCTCGCCGTAGTCCTCCGCCTGGACCCAGCCCAGGGCGTAGCCCATGGCTTCCACGTCTTCCGCGAAGATGTGGGGGATGCCGTACTCGGTCCGTACGATCTCGACCCGGTCGGACAGGTCCGGCGCGGTGGCGACGGGCCGGGGCGTCGGCGCCTGGGCGTCGGCGCCGGCTCGGGGCGCGCAGGCCGAGACCAGGATCAGGCCGGCGAGGGCGGCGAGGGCCGGGCGCGGCAGCCCGGCGCGGGTCGATGAGCGGAGCATGAAGGGGCCTCCGTGTTCGGTCCGTTCCGTCGGGACGCGCGTAGAGTAGCACGGGCAGCCGACGGATGCACGGGACCCGCGGCGGGCAGGCTCCTGTTCCACCGGGGCACCCCCGGCGGTCGGGCGAGGATGATCAGGCGCGTTGCACGGCGTCCCTCACGGACCGGGAGAGGCTGGCGAGGGTGTAGGGTTTCTGGAGCACGATGACGTTGCCGGCGGTCTCCAGGTTGTCGGCGGCATAGCCGGTGGAGATGATGACGGGCACATCCGGATCCGTCTCGCGAAACCGCTCCAGCACGCGACCGCCGTCCAGGCCGGGCAGGTTCATGTCCAGAAGGACGATGTCGATCCCCGGATGGTCGGCCTCGAAGACCCGGATGGCCTCCGTGCCGTCCGGCACGGCCCGGATCTCGTAGCCCAGTCTCTCCAGCGACCGGACCAGGAACCCGCGCAGGTCTTCCTCGTCCTCCACCACGAGAATGGTCTGGCCGGTACCATGGACGACCGCCTCCCTGTCGGCGACCGCGACCGGCCGGTCCGTGGTGGGGAGGAGCACGGTGAAGGTGGTGCCCTTGCCCGGCGCGCTGTCCACGGTGATGTGCCCCCCGTGCGCCTGGACAGTGCCGTAGACGGCGGCGAGGCCGAGGCCGGTCCCCTCGCCGGCCGGCTTCGTGGTGAAGAACGGCTCGAAGATGTGGTCCTGGACCTCGTCCGGGATCCCGGGCCCCGTGTCCTCGACGCACAGCTCCAGGTAGCGCCCGGGCTCGAGGCGCCGCCCTTCCTGCTCCGTCTCCCCGAGCAGGCGCGTACGGCTCGAAAAGCGCAGCGTTCCGCCCCGGGACATGGCCTGGCCCGCGTTGATGCCCAGGTTCAGCAGCATGTTCTCGAGCTGGGCGGCGTCGCCGTCCACCACGGGGTCGTCCGGATCCAGCTCCGCCTCCACCGTGATGGTCTTGGGCAGCGTGGCCTCCAGGATGTCCATGACGGCGCGCACCGACGGGTTCACGTGGATGGGCTGTCGCCGGGCGCCGCCTTTCCGCGCGAAGGTCAGGAGCTGGTAGTTGACGCTGGCCGACCGCTCGGCGGCGGCGAGGATGCGGCGGACGTACTCCTGGCGCTCCGGGTCGTCGTCCGCGTCCCGCAGCAGCTCGCCGTAGCCCATGATGATGGCCAGGCTGTTGTTGAAGTCGTGGGCGATGCCACCGGCGAGGCGACCGAGGGCCTCCAGCTTCTGGGACTGACGGAGCTGCTCCTCCAGGCGACGGTGCTCGGTGATGTCGCGACCCACCGACTGGTACTCCCGGACGTTGCCGTCTTCGTCGAAGAACGCGCGGTCCGTCCAGAGCGTGTACGCGACCCCGCCGTCCGGGCGCAGCGACCGGTGGACCATGGTGGCCACCGGCTCCTCCGGCGTCAGGCCCTCGATCTTGCGCCGGACCCTGTCCCGGTCGTCCTCGTGAACGAGCTCCATGAAGTCGGTGGTCGCGGCATCTTCGGGCGACACACCGTAAAAGTCGCAGTACGCCCGGTTCACGAAGGTGCGTCGCCCGCCGGGAGTCCAGCGCACGATGAAGTCGGTCTGGTCCTCCACGATGCGCCGGAAGCGCTCCTCGCTCCGCCGCAGCTCCTCCTCGATCCGCTTCCGCTCCGAGACGTCCCGCACCACCGCCAGCAGGTTGACGCCTTCGTCCCAGGCCACGGCGGACAGGCTGACCTCGGCATCGAAGGTGGAGCCGTCGCCGCGCCGGTGCACCCAGTGGAAGACCTGTGGCTCCCCGGCCAGGGCGGCCCGGATCCGCTCGAGGCCCGCTTCCTCCGACGTCCTGCCGTCGGGCTGGCGCTCCGGCGAGAAGTCCCACGGTACGTGGTCCTCCAGGTCGTCCGGCGTGCAGCGAAACAGGTCCAGGGTGCGCTGGTTGAAGAGCACGAACCGCTCCGAGTCCATGAGGAAGATGGCGTCGTGAGCCGCTTCCAGGATGGTGCGGTAGGGCTCCTCTCGGGCGCTCGGCGGGGTCGTGTCCTTCGCGTCCTTCATGAGACGGGGAACGTCCGGAAGATACGACGGGGTGTGCTGTCGTCTTTCAACATAGGCACGCGGTGCGCCCCGTGCACGCCTTTTCTTTCTCCGGCCCGGCTCCTCGCGGCCCGGGAGCACCGCGCGGCCGGCGCCATTCGACGGGCCCGGCCACGGCCTCTACATTGGAGGCGCATTTGCGCCGCATCTCATCCGCAGGAGGGCCCTGAGCCATGAGCGACACGATGGATCGCCGCCGCTTCGTTCGCACCGGTGCCGCGCTGGGCGCCGGCTTCGCCGCCGCGCCCGGAGCGTTGCTCGGCACGACGTCGTCCGGAACGGACCGGAAGCCGGAGGCCGCGATGCTGAACCTGCGCACCGTGGCGCGCCCGGTGGTGATCTCGGACACCAGCGGCTTCCATTTCCGCAACGGCGGTCCCGAGAACGCCGTGGAGCGCGCCTTCCGGGGGCTCATCGAAGGCGAGGATCCGCTGGACGCCCTCATCGCCGGCGTGAACATCCCGGAGCTGGATCCGGAAGAGACGGGGATCGGATACGGCGGTCTGCCCAACGCCGAAGGCGTGGTGCAGCTCGACTCGTGCTGCATGCACGGGCCCGAGCGCCGGGCCGGCGGTGTGGCCGCGCTGGAGGGCGTGCGAACGCCGTCCAGCGTCGCCCGTGCCGTCATGGACCTGACGGACCACCACCTCCTGGCCGGCCAGGGCGCCCAGGACTTCGCCCGGAACCTGGGCTTCGAGATCGAGGACGACCTGAACACGGCCCGGTCCCGGGAGCTGTGGCTCGAATGGAAGCGCCGGGTCGACCCGAGCCACTGGCCGTCCGAAGAGGACCGCCGGCGCATCGGCTACGAAGCCGGGCTGTCCATGGTGCGGGACGGGCTGATCCCGGAGCACTCGTTCTGGGGCACGATCAACTGCGACGGCCTGGCGCCGAACGGCGACATCTGCGGCGTCACCACCACGAGCGGACTCGCGTGGAAGATCCCGGGCCGGGTCGGCGACTCGCCGATCCTGGGCGCCGGGCTCTACGTCGACAACGACGTCGGCGCCGCCGGCTCCACCGGCCGCGGCGAGGCGAACCTGTACAACCTGACGTCGTACCTCATCGTGGAGAACATGCGCCGCGGCATGGCGCCGAAGGACGCCGCCCTGGCCGGCCTCCGGCGCATCAAGGACAACACGGTGGAGGCACGGCTCCTGAACGACCGGGGCCTGCCCAGCTTCAACGTCCGGTTCTTCGTTCTGAGCAAGCAGGGCGACTACGCCGGCTGCTCCATGTACGCCGGCGGCGGGAAGTACGCCGTCTGCACGGAGAACGGGTCGAGGCTGGAGGACCTGGAGCCATTGCTGGACGGCGAGCCCTGACCGGGCCGCTCATCCGAGCTCGACCTCGACCTCGACAAGGCACAGCGACAACCCATGACCCTGCACGACCACGTAGCCCTGCTCACCGGCGCATCCCGTGGCATCGGCGCGCGCATCGCGTTGGCGCTGGCCCGGGCGGGCGCGCGCCTCGCTCTGGTGGCACGGTCGGACGAGCAGCTCGAGGAGACGGCGGCGGCGGTCCGGGGAGCCGGCGGCGAGGCCGTCGTGCTTCCGGCGGACCTGCTGGCGGATGGCGCGGTGCCGGACGTCCTGGCCCGGGCGGAGCAGGCCCTGGGTCCGGTGGACGTCCTGGTGAACAACGCGGGGATCGAGCTCATCGGCCGCCTGCACGAGCGCCCGTTCGAGGACACGGAGCGCGTCATCCGGCTGAACCTGATCAAGACCATGGAGCTGACCCGGGCCGTGCTGCCGGGAATGCTGGAGCGTGGTCGCGGCCACGTCGTCGTGATGGCGTCGCTGGCCGGTCACGTTCACCCGCCCTTCTACGAGGGATACGCGTCCAGCAAGGCGGCCCTCATCGCCTTCTCCCACTCCCTGCGGGGCGGCCTCCGGGGCACCGGCGTGAGCGCGTCGGTGATCGTACCGAGCTTCGTGTCCGAGGTGGGGATGCGCCGCTACACCGAAGACGACGACGGCGTGGGCATCGCGGCCCTGGCCGGGGCGAAGCCGCCGGAGGCGGTGGCCCGGGCCGTCGTGCGGGCGGTCCGGAAGGACCGGGCGGAGATCATCGTGGCGCCGTGGGCGACCCGGCTCACGTTCGGTCTGCTGGGCGGCTGGCCGTCCCTGAAGCAGGCCGTGATGATCGGTCTGTCGGGGGTGCACCGGATGTACCGGCGGGTCGTGGACGCCCGGGAGGGCGGCGGCTTCACGGGCCCGTAGCGCGGGGCCGACGCGACGCGACGTCAACACCCGGGAGGCCGCCGGGCCGTCAGGAATCGTCCAGCCCCACCGCCGAGCCCAACTGCCACTCCTCTTCCAGCTCGATGCCGAGCCGGGCCATGTCCTGGAGCAGGCGGCCCGGGTCCACGAGCAGCCCCTGGAGCCAGACGCCGGGCCGGCGGGCCGAGCCGTCCAGGAGCTGGAACACCGCGGCGGCCACCGGAACCGCCGTCAGGTCGTACGCGTCCGGATGGCTGACGGCGGCGGAGACGCGGGTCCGTCGTCCGGAGGCGACGCCCTCGGCGTCGATGCGGAGCGTGGTCCAGAAGGGCGGCGCGGCGGTGCGCCGCAGGGCGCGGAACATCCACCGCCCCGCCAGGGCTCGCCCGACGGCGCCCATGCGCGCCAGGACGGCCACGGCAGGCGTCACCACCCAGTCCACGTACCGGCCGAACCCGGCCATGTAGAACCCGAGCTCCTGCAGGCCGGGGAAGACGTCGGGCAGCGGGTCCAGCTCGGCGAAGTGCATGGGAACACAGCTACGCTCCCCGAGCGGCGACCCGAAATCCACCGTGAGCATGTCCTTGCCGCTCCACCAGCGGAAGGAACGCCAGCCACCGTCCCGGTACACCCGCATGCTCGCCCGGGCGAGCTCCTCGACGAACTCACGCGTCGTCTCGACGGCCAGATCCAGCCCGCGCCAGTCCACCTTCATCGCGGCGGCGACCCGGGCCCGTTCGAAGGTCTCGAACGAGACGCCCACGTGACGTACGAGGACCGCCGGCAGACCCGGATGGAACCCGGCGTCCGTGACGAAGCACAGTCCGGCCGCTTCGACCTCGTCGGCCATGGCCCGGAGCGCCCTGGTCTTCCTGGACCCGTACTGCACGTCCACGTAGTCGGTCCCCGTCTCCAGGGCCGCTCG
This sequence comes from uncultured Gemmatimonadaceae bacterium, assembly GCA_964416095.1. Classification (GTDB taxonomy): domain Bacteria; phylum Gemmatimonadota; class Gemmatimonadetes; order Longimicrobiales; family RSA9; genus CAYQCY01. The sequence continues at coordinate 6,590 of CAYQCY010000054.1, read as the reverse complement.
GGCCACGCCCTCGGCGTGACGGGCGGTGCTGGACGCAACGATGAGCAGGTCCGCGTCGTCCAGGGCGTGGCGGAGCGTTCCGGGCCGAGCCGCGTCCACGACCCGGGCCAGGACCCGTTCCTCGCCGAGCTTGCGGTTCAGCTCGTCCGCCAGGCGCCGGGCACGCAGCTCGTCCCGCCCCGCCACCACAAGGATGGCGTCCGTCTCCCGGGCGAGCAGCCGGGTAAGGCGCCGACCGGTATTGCCGTAGCCGCCCAGGATCAGGACCACGGTCTCGCCTTGATCGGCCATGTGCCCAATGTAGCGCGGATCAGAAGTGTATGCCCGCGACGCGTCCGCCGGCGCCGGCGGCCCATCCGGCACCGCCGGCAAAGGTGGCCGTGTTGTAGCGCCCGTCCGCCACGGCCGACCAGGTCACGCCGTCCAAGGAGTAGCCGCTCCCGGCAGGGGACACCGCCAGCCACAGCGTGCCGCCGTCGCGCGTGCGGCCCACGGCGAGGCCCCATTTCACGCCCGGCGGAGTTGTGGCGCCGACCAGCGCCCAGCTCCGACCCCCGTCCATGGTGCGCAGCACGTTGGGCGCCGGGTCTTCGGGACGGGCGTAGTCGCCGCCCACGGCCAGTCCCTGGAGCGTGTCCACGAAGGCGATGCCGAAGATGCCCGCCGTCGGGCCCGCCGGCAGCGGTGTCTCCACCGCCGTCCAGGTCACGCCGCCGTCGTCGGTCCGGTACACACGCGCCCGTTCGCCGCCGCCCGTGCCGATCCAGGCGCGGCGCGTTCCGGCCGTCGCGATGGCCGTGCCGCTCGCCGCGAAGCCCGCCTCGCCGGGGAGAGCATCCGGCACCGACGATGCCGGCACCCACGTTTCGCCGTCCCCCGTCCGGACGACGGTCAGCCGTCCGTCCACGGGGTCGCCGAAGGCCACGCAGTGCCGGGCGTCCCAGCAGGCGAGCCCGTCGTAGAAGGCGCCGGCCCGCGCATCCTCGTGCACGACGCGCCAGCTCCGGCCGCCGTCGTCGGTCCGGTAGATGCGAGCGAGGCCCCCGTCGAAGCGGGTGCCCGGCACGATGGCGGTGTCCGCCGAGACGGCGTGTACGTCCACCAGAAAGAGCGCGTCGGCGCCCGGGATCGTGCCCGTCCGCCAGGTGGCGCCGCCGTCCACCGTGCGGACGTAGCCGCCGTCCGTCCCCGTGGCCCATGCCACCCGCGGCGACGATGCCGACAGCCCACGGTACTGCCCGGTGCCGGAGGCCTGCGGCACCAGCACGACGTCGTCGGTAGCGGTCACGCCGTCCCGCCGCGGGTCCGCGGCGCCGGACACGCCGTCGGCAGCGACCCGGACTGCATGGACGCCGCCGAAGTACGAGCTGAGGCGCGGTGTCCCGTCCTCCCGGCTCACCGCCGGGGGCCGCCGTCCGTTCACCGCGAAGCCGGCCCCCACCGCCCGTTCCAGCAACACCGGACCGCCCCACAGCGCCACGACCGTGTCGGGCCCTAAACGGGCCGGGCCGGCGCCGGCGGGGACATCCAGCGCCCGGGTGATCCCCGTCTCGTCGGTCTCGGCGTCGAAGACCGGGTCCAACCCCTCCAAATAGAGGATGTCCCGACCGGACGCGGCGGGGATGACGTGCACGCGCGGCTCCGCGACGGCGTCCGATACCGGCATGCCCCGATCCAGCACGTTCGAGACGACCTGCACCACGGACGAGATGATCCGCGCGCTTCCGGGACCGCCCAGGACCAAAGCGCCGTTCCCTACCACCGTGGGGCTCATGGACGAGAGGGGGCGCGCCCCGGGGCGAAGGGCGAAGGTGTGGTCCGGATCACCGGTCTCGAACTCCAGCATGTACGAATTGTAGGGGAAGCCCAGCTCCGGGGCGGCGACCTTCGCGCCGTAGTACGAGTTGATGCTCTGGGTCACGGCCACCGCCATGCCGTCCCGATCGACGATGGAGAAGTGGGTCGTCTCGCCGTCGCCGGACGGCCCCGCCGGCGGGACGCTCGCGCGGTCGCCCATGTGGCGAGCCGCCCGGACCGCGTCGATGCGCTCGGCCACGGCCGCATCCCAGGCATCGAGGTCCGGGACGGGCTCGGCCAGGCGCATGCCGTGGGCGTACCGCAGCGCCTCCGCCAGCGCCAGCGTCCGACGCGCGCCGCGCACGGCCAGCGCGTCCGCCGGCACGGCGTCCAGGGCGGCCAGGGCCGCCAGCACGATCCAGCCACCGTAGGGCGGCGGCGCCGTGTGCACGGTGTGGCCTCGGTACGTTCCCGTGATGGGCGTGACCAGCTTCGGCTCCGGTGCGTCCGCCAGGTCCGCCGCCGTGAGCCAGCCGCCGTTGGCACGCATGTCCCGGTCGATGGCCGCCGCGATCTCGCCGCCGTAGAAATCCTCCGGGCCGGCCTCGGCCAGGCGCCGCAGAGTGCGGGCCAGCGCCGGCTGTCGATGGAGCGACCCGCGCTCGGGGACCGATCCGTCCGCCGCCAGGAACAGCGCGGACACCGATGGGCTGGCCCGGATCACCCCCTGGTAGCGAACGAGGGACCGGTGCCGGGAGCCGTCCAACGGATAGCCGTCCTCGGCGTACCGGATCGCCGGCGCCAGCACGTCCGACCAGCCGACCATGCCGCTCCCCAGCTCTTCCAGGGCGAATGCCAAGGTCTTCACCGTGGTCGGCACCGTGGTCAGGCGATGCCCGACCAGGTCGTGCGGCGTCGCGTCCGCCGGGATCGCCGCCGGCGCCACGGAGCTGCCGTCCAGCACCACGGCATCCGCACCGGGCCGGTACACCAGCATGACCGTCTGACCACCGAGCCCCGACGCCGCCGGCTCCGTCACGCCCAGAGCGAGGGACACGGCCGCCGCGGCGTCCACGGCGTTGCCTCCCGCCGCCAGGATCTCGAGGCCCGCCTGTGCCGCCTCCGGCGTGGCGGCCGAGACCATCCCGGACGGCGGTGCGTGGTCGGCAGCGCAGCCGGACGCGGCTGCGACCAGCAGTGCGAGAAGCGGTACGCGCAGCGTGGCCATGGCGTCGTCGTATTCCCTGTGGGAGTCTCTCCGCTGGACCGGTCGACTCAAGATCCGCGTCCGGACCGGGACCGGCAATGCGGGAACGCTTGACCTGATCACACGAGCGGGAAACATTGGTGTCACCACCGCGCCCGGCGCCGCCCGAGCGTCGGGCCCGGCACTGTGAACCGATCCGAGGGGGATCCGCGTGCGCGGACGGCCCGGCAGTTCCTCCCTGGATGGCATGTCTCGTTGCGCGGCGACGCATCCGCGTCGTCGGTCCCCGCCCATCTGAACGGCACCGAGGAGTTCTCATGTCCGGCATCGTCGGCTACGGCGCGTACATCCCACGCAACCGCATCAGGACGGACGAGATCGCCCGGCAGTGGGGCAAGGACCCGGAAACGATCCGGAACGGGCTGCTGCTGGAGGAGAAGTCGGTCCCCGGCGTGGACGAGGACACCATCACGATCTCGGTGGCGGCCAGCCGTTCCGCGCTGGCGCGGGCCGGGGTCGACCCGTCGCGGGTGGGCGCGCTCTACATCGGGTCCGAGTCGCATCCGTACGCGGTGAAGCCCAGCGGGACGGTGGTGGCGGAGGCGCTGGGCATCGGCCCGCAGGTGCACGTGGCGGACTTCGAGTTCGCGTGCAAGGCGGGGACCGAGGCCATGTTCGTGTCCCTCGGCCTGGTGGACTCGGGTCGGGTGGACTGCGCGTTGGCCATCGGCGCCGACACCTCCCAGGGCGCACCCGGCGATGCGCTGGAGTTCTCGGCGTCGGCGGGGGGGTCAGCCTTCGTGTTCGGCCAGGACGATGTGGTCGCCGAGTGCGTCGATGCCCTCTCCTACACCACGGACACCCCGGACTTCTGGCGCCGTGAGGGCGAGTTCTACCCGCGCCACGGCGGCCGCTTCACCGGGGAGCCGGCGTACTTCAAGCACGTCCTCTCGGCGAGCCGCCTCATGCTGGACCGGACGGGGATCAAGCCGGAGGAGTTCCGCTTCGCCATCTTCCACATGCCCAACGGCAAGTTCCCGCTCCGGGTCGGGCGCGCCCTGGGCTTCAGCCGCGAGCAGCTCGAGACGGGCTGCATCGTCAACACCATGGGCAACACCTACTCCGGCTCCTCGCCGACCGGCTTCGCGGCGGCGCTGGACGAGGCCGAGCCCGACGACCTGATCTTCGTCACCTCCTTCGGTTCGGGCGCCGGTAGCGACTCCTTCGTCTTCCGGGCCACGGACCGGCTGCCCGAGGTGCGGGGCCTGGCGCCCTCCGTGCGATCCATGCTGGACGGGCCGCGGAACTACCTGACATACGGCCAGTACGCGAAGCTGCGCGAGAAGATACGGATGAACGAATGAGGACGAGGGTAGACCTCGTCCGGGGCACGACCGGATTCGAATTCGACCATGAATTCGAATTCGACACCGAACTCGAACTCGGCTGGGGATCGGCACGATGACTTGGCCGTCCCGGGAGATGAAGCCATGAGAGACGTCGCCGTGGTGTCGGCAGGCATGACCCGGTTCGGGGAGCTGTGGGACGCGAGCTTCAGGGACCTGTTCGTGGAAGCGGCGAGGGGAGCGCTGGATGGGGTGGACACCAAGGTGGACACCAAGGTGGACGCCATCTACGTGGGTAACATGTCCGGCGGCCAGTTCGTGGGTCAGGAGCACGTGGCAGCGCTCATGGCGGACCACCTCGGGATGGCCGGCGTGCCCGCCGTCCGCGTCGAGTCGGCGTGCGCCTCCGGCGGGGTGGCCCTGCGTATGGGCTTCATGGACGTGGCGTCCGGCATGAGCGACGTCGTGCTGGTGGCCGGGATCGAGAAGATGACGGACGGCGCCGACGTGACCAACGTCCTGGCCACGGCCTCGGACCAGGAGACGGAGGTCTACCACGGCGTCACCTTCCCGGGCCTCTTCGCCATGATCGCCCGGGCCCACATGCACACCCGGGGCACCACCGAGGAGGACCTGCATTGGGTCTCCGTGAAGAGCCACGGCCACGGCGCCCTGAACCCGCGGGCCCAGTACCGGAAGGCCATCACCGTGGACGACGTCGCCACGTCTTCCATGGTCGCCGAGCCGCTCCGCCTGCTCCACTGCTCGCCGGTGAGCGACGGGGCCGCCGCCGTGCTCCTCGTGCCGGCCGACCGGGCCAAGCAGTTCACGGACCGGCCCGTGCGGATCCGGGGCACCGGCCTCGCCACCGCTCCGATGGCCCTCGCCGACCGCGACGACATCGCCTCGCTCGACGCCGTCCGCCTGTCCGCCGACCGGGCTTACGACATGGCGGGGATCGAGCCCCGGGACATCAGCCTGGCCGAGGTCCACGACTGCTTCGCCATCGCCGAGATCTGCTGTCTCGAGGCCATGCGCCTCACCGACGGCTGCGAGCCGGCCGAGGCGGCACGCACCGGCTACACCGCCCTCGGCGGCGACCGGCCCGTGAACACCAGCGGCGGCCTCAAGTCCAAGGGCCACCCGGTGGGCGCCACGGGGATCGCCCAGACCGTGGAGATCTTCGAACAGCTCCGCGGCGAGGCCGGCGAGCGCCAGGTGGAGGGCGCCACCATCGGCGTCACCCAGAACATGGGCGGCAGCGGCGCGAGCAGCGTGGTGCACGTGTTCGAGAGCATGTGAGCAGGGCCCGGGCACGGCGGGACACGACTCCTCCGTGCCCGACCGACAGACGAATTCGAATTCCAATTCGAATTCGGCATTCAACGGGCGCCGCACGGCCAACGAACAGACGCCCTGCCGGCGCGACCAGATGGGAGCCTGACATGCCGAGTCCGAGATACTGGCGTGAGATCCCGCAACGCTACCGGCTCGAAGGGAGCCGGTGCCGGGAGTGCGGGAAGGCCGTGTTCCCCAGGCGACAGCTCTGTCCCGCCTGCCGCAGCGACAGCATGGAGTGTCTGCACCTGTCCCACCGGGGCACGGTGGTGACCTCCACCGTGATTCACGTTCCACCCGACGAGTTCGTGACCGAGGCCCCCTACGCCCTCGCCATCGTCGAGACGCCGGAAGGCGCGCGCCTCATGGCCCAGGTCGTGGACTGCGACCTGGAGAGCGTCGGCCCCGGCATGGACGTGACCCTCGAATTCCGCAAGGTGCGCAGCGAAGGCAGCGGCGGCATCCTCTGCTACGGACACAAGGCCGTGCCGGCCGCCTGAGCCGGCACCCACGACGGGGAAGCCCATGCCCGAGATCACCGTGAAGGCACGGATCAGCGAGAAGCACCTGCGCGCCTACCAGGCCGAGGCCGAGCGCCAGGGTGTACCCGTGGAGACCCTCGTCGAGCAGACGGTCAACTGCCTCATGGCCGAGCTGGAGCGGGAAGAGGAGGAGTGCCGGGAGGCGGTGGTGGGCAGCTGAAGGCGGTACGGCGAGGAGGGTGAAGCGAGATCGGTGCTGCGAGGTGTGAACGGCGAGGAGGGTACGGCGAGAGGGTGAGGCGAGGGGGATGAGGCGAGGGGGATACGGCGAGGAGGATGAGGCGAGGAGGATGAGGCGAGGAGGATGAGGCGAGGGGGATACGGCGAGGGCGGCGGCCTCATGCTCCCGGGCCACCGCCC
>CAYQCY010000053.1:0-21532 GCA_964416095.1 uncultured Gemmatimonadaceae bacterium | reverse complement strand
GGAGCCGGACCTGACGAGGCTGATCGAGACGACGATTTCGGATACGGCGGTTGGAGACGGCGATTAGATACGGTGATTAGATACGGCGATTAGATACGGCGATTAGATACGGCGATTAGATACCAGTAGTGTCCGGTTAAGGCGAGGTGGCGATCCTGTATTTACCTATCATACAACAGTTTGCGAGGCTGATGGAGCCGCACCGATTTGAACGCCAACGCCCTCGGTCGCATCCTGTGGTGAACTCACCCACAGGAGCGGCGGATGAACGAGGGGCAGATGGCATTCTCGCAGGTTATGGCGCACGGCTCGCGCTTCGTGTTGGATCGGTGCATCCGTCGCTACGACGGGAACCGGCGGATCCGGAGCTTCTCGTGTCGGGACCAATACCTCGCCATGGCCTTCGCCCAGCTCACCTATCGGGAGAGTCTTCGAGACATCGAGGCGTGCCTCGGGGCGGTGCCCGACAAGCTCTACCACCTGGGCATCCGAGGATCGGTTGCCCGCAGCACGCTGGCCGACGCGAACGAGAAGCGGGACTGGCGCATCTTCGCCGACTTCGCCCAAAGACTCGTGGTGGAGGCGCGCCGCCTCTATATCGACGAACCTCTCGGTCTCGAGGAGCTCGACCAGCGGGAGCGGACCGTCTACGCCCTCGACGCCACGACGATCGACCTGTGCCTTTCGGTCTTCCCCTGGGCCCGATTCCGCAGCACCAAGGCCGGCGTGAAGATGCACACGCTTCTCGATCTGAGAGGCAGCATTCCCGCGTTCACCTGGATCACCGAGGCGAAGTTCGCCGATGTGCGCATCCTGGACGCTTTGATCACCGAGCCTGGCTCGATCTACGTGTTCGACCGCGGCTTCATCGATTTCCATCGGCTGCACCGCCTGAACGAGGCCCGCGCCATCTTCGTGACGCGCATCAAGAGCGGGATCAAGTGGAAGCGCGTGTACTCCAGACCGGTGGATCGATCGACGGGCTTGATCTGCGACCAAACCATCCGACTCACGGGCACCACCTCGGCTCAGGATTATCCTGTTCATCTGCGCCGCGTGGCGTGCCGCGACCCCGAGACCGGAAAGAAGCTCGACTTCCTGACGAACGACTTCACCCTCCTGGCCCTCACGATCGCGGAGTTGTATCGGCTCCGCTGGCAGGTCGAGCTGTTCTTCAAGTGGATCAAGCAGCATCTCCGGATCAAGGCCTTCTACGGCACTTCGGCCAACGCGGTGAAGACCCAGATCTGGATCGCCATCTCGGTCTACCTGCTCGTGGCCATCGCGAGAAAGCGGCTCGGAGTCGAGCGGGATCTCTACACAATTCTTCAGATCCTCAGCGTCTATCCGTTCGAGAAAACCCCTCTCGCACAACTGCTTTCGGCCGACGGCTACACTCCCAAAGAGGGCGATATTCGTAACCAGTTGTGGCTCTTCGACTTATAACCGGACACTACTGATTAGATACGGCGATCAGATACGGCGAGGAGAGACGGCGAGGAGAGACGGCGAGGAGAGACGGCGATCGGAGACGGCGATCGGAGACGGCGAGTTGGGTGAGGCGAGGGCGGCGGGGTTGGTGCTGCGGGTGGTGCGAGGGTTCGGCGATCGGGGCAGCCCTCCCGCCGTGCGTCGTGTGGGGTGTGCGGATGGCGTGGTGGTGGTGCTCCGCCGGGCGTGATCCGGGCCGGGACGTTCGAGCCGGAACCCGGGACCCGTGACGCCGAAGAAGTTGAACCTGTGACGTCAGAGTCGATGAAGTACCCGGACTATCCGGACAGCCATACGGAGCTGGAAGAATCCGTGCTGGAGCGGTGGCGGCAGGAGGACGTGTTCCGCCGGACCCAGGAGGCGCGGGCGGGGGCGGAGGAGTTCGTCTTCTACGAGGGTCCGCCGACGGCGAACGGCCGACCGGGTCTCCACCACGTGTTGAGCCGGGCGTTGAAGGACGTGGTGTGCCGGTACCAGACGATGCGAGGTCGCCACGTGACGCGCATCGCGGGGTGGGACACCCACGGGCTGCCGGTGGAGATCGAGGCGGAGAAGAAGCTCGGCATCAGCGGGAAGCGGGAGATCGAGGAGCTCGGCGTCGGTCGGTTCAACGAGGTCTGCCGGGACAGCGTGTTCACCTACAAGGAGGAGTGGGAGCGCCTCTCGGAGCGGATCGGGTACTGGCTGGACTATTCGAGGCCGTACGTGACCTTCCACCCGGAGTACATCGAGACGGTGTGGTGGGTTCTGAAGCGGCTGGATGAGCGCGGGCTCATCTACCAGGGCTACAAGAGCGTGCCGTACTGCCCGCGGTGCGGGACGGCGCTGAGCTCCCACGAGGTGGCCCAGGGCTACGAGGAGGTGTCGGACCCGTCGGTCTCGTTCATCTGCCCGCTCCTGGACGGCGACGGCGAGGAGACGGACACGGCCATCGTGGCGTGGACGACGACGCCGTGGACGTTGCCGTCCAACGTCGCCCTCGCCGTGCACCCCGCCCTCGCCTACGTGGAGGTGGAGCACGAGGGCCGGGGGCTCATCGTGGCCGAGGCCAGGGTGGAGGCCGTGTTCGGCGAGGACGCGAAGGTCCGGCGGCGGTGGGCGCCGGAGGAGCTGGTGGGGCGGCGCTACGCCCGGCCCTTCGACATCGTGCCGGTGCCGGAGGGCGCGGAGACGGCATGGTGGATCTACGCCGAGGACTTCGTCAGCGCGGGGGAGGGGACGGGCGTGGTCCACCTGGCACCCGCCTTCGGCTCGGACGATTTCGCTGCGGGGCACCGTCACGGGTTGCCCATGGTGCGTCCGGTGGATGATGCGGGACGGTTCGCGCCGGAGCTGGACCTGGTGGGCGGGATGTTCGTGAAGGACGCGGATCCGGTCCTGGTCGAGGATCTGGCAGCGCGGGACCGGCTCCTGGAGCACGAGGCGATCCTTCACAGCTACCCGCATTGCTGGCGGTGCGGCAGCCCGCTGCTCTACATGGCCCGGGACTCGTGGTACGTGCGGACGACGGATCTGAAGGACGAGATGCTGGCGAACAACGCCGCCATCGCCTGGCATCCGCCGGAGATCGGCACGGGGCGGATGGGCGAGTGGTTGGAGGGGAACGTGGACTGGGCGCTGTCCCGGGACCGGTTCTGGGGCACGCCGCTCCCGTTCTGGGTCTGCGACGCGGACGCCGACCACGTGGAGGCCATCGGCTCGTTCGCGGAGCTGGCGGAGCGGGCGGGCCCGTTGGGCGAGGATTTCGACCCGCACAAGCCGGGCATCGACCGGGTGACGTGGCCGTGCGCCGCGTGCGATGGGACCATGCGCCGAACGCCGGAGGTGATCGATGCCTGGTTCGACTCCGGGTCCATGCCGTTCGCCCAGTGGCACTACCCGTTCGAGAACGAGGACCGGTTCGAAACCCACTTCCCGGCGGACTTCATCTGCGAGGGACTGGACCAGACCCGGGGCTGGTTCTACTCCATGCTGGCCATCGCCACGATGCTGGGGCGGGGTCCGGCCTACCGGAACGTGATGGTGAACGGGCTGGTGCTGGACCTGGACGGGCAGAAGATGTCCAAGTCCAGGGGCAACACAGTGGACCCGTGGGACGCGGTGGCCGCCTTCGGCTCCGACGCTCTACGCTGGTACTTCATCACGGTGAGCCACCCATGGGCGCCGAAGCGCTACGACGAAGACGCCGTGGCCGAGACGGTGCGCCGCACGTTCGACACCCTGGCCAACACGTACCGCTTCTTCGCCCTCTATGCCAACCTGGAGGCGTGGGCGCCAGCGGAGGCGGACCCCGCGCCGGCGGACCGGCCGGTGCTGGACCGTTGGCTCCTGTCCAGGCTGCAGGGGCTGGTGGCGACGGTGAGGGAGGGCTTCGACCGCTACGACCTGAACCCGGCGGCCCGGGCCATCGGCGACTTCGTGGTGGACGACCTGTCCAACTGGTACGTGCGCAGGAGCCGGGATCGCTTCTGGGGCAGTGCCGATGCCGTCGACGCCCGGGCCGCCTACCGCACGCTGTACGACGTGCTGACGGTGGTGGCGAAGCTGTTGGCGCCCCTGACGCCCTTGCTGGCGGAGTGGCTGCACCGGGCACTGGGGGGCGCGGACAGCGTGCACATGGCCGGCTTCCCGGAGAGCGATGCAGCGCTCCGGGACACGAAGCTCGAATCGGACATGAAGGCGGCCCGGATGCTGTCGAGCCTGGGCCGGGCCGCCCGGGAGCGGGTGCGGATCCGGGTCCGGCAGCCGCTCCGATCCGTCCGTGCGGCGGTCCCGGGCCGCTGCGACATCGCCCCGGACGTCATCGCCCTGGTGCGGGACGAGCTGAACGTGAAGGCGGTGGAGTTCGTCGCCGATGCGAAGGAGTTGGTCACCTACCGAGCGAAGCCCGACTTCCGCTCCATCGGCGCCCGGTTCGGCAGTCGGACGCAGGAGGTGGCGCAGCGAGTCCGGGAGCTGGACGGCGAGCCGCTGGCCTCGGTGCGTCGAGGCGAGACGGTGACGGTCTCGCTGGACGGCGAGGGCATCCCCATCGGACCGGACGACCTGGAGGTCGTGGAGGAGGCACGGGGCGAGCTGGTGGTGGAGTCGGATGACGGCTACACCGTGGCCCTGGATCCCAGGGTGGACGAGGAGCTGCGGCGAGAAGGGCTGGCCCGTGAGATCGTGAACCGGGTCCAGCGCTTGCGCCGGGACGAAGGGCTGGAGGTCAGCAACCGGATCCGGCTGGGCGTGTTCGGCGCCGCCGAAGCGGTGGACGCGGCAGAGGCCCACGCGGACTACATCGCTGCCGAGACGCTGGCGGTGGCGCTGGAAGCCGGGGAGAAGGACGGCTCGACGGCCTACGACGCGGCGCGGGAGGTGGACCTGGACGGCGTCGCGGCCCGGGTCGCCCTGTCGGTGGACGAGGATGCGGAAGGGAACGCGTGACGACATGACCGGGAACGGGGCGGCGGGAGGTGGGGGCGGATGGCGTTGAGCGAGCAGGAACGGGACGCCATCGAGCGCATCCTCATCAGGGACCGGGACCGGATCCTGCGTCACCTGCGGCGGTTCGATGAGTCGCTGGCGGAAGAGGCCGGGCACGCGTTCGGGCTCCACATCGCCGATCAGGGCACGGACATGATGGAGAAGGAGAAGGCGTTTCTGCTGGCGGGGGAGGAGGGGCGTCGGTTGGTGGAGGTGAACGCGGCGCTCCGTCGGTTGCGGGAGGACCCGCACGGGTTCGGCACGTGCCGGATCTGCGGTGGCGAGATCAGCTTTGCGCGGCTCGAGGCGGTGCCCCAGGCGACCCTGTGTGTGGAGTGCAAGAAGGCGGAGGAGGAGAGCGAGTGACGGATCGGGCGGGAGCGGCGAGTCCGACGGACAGCGCCGTCAAGCTGGGAATCCTGACCGCGTTCATGGGCACGGTCGTGGTCTTCGATCGGGCCACGAAGCTGTTCGTCGAGCGGTCTTTCCATCTCTACCAGCAGGTGGACGTGGTGGGCGATTTTTTTCGCCTGACGTATATGCACAACCCGGGCGCGGCGTTCGGCATCCACCTGGGGCCGTATTCGCGGGTCATCTTCCTGGCCCTTTCCCTGGTGGCGCTGGTGGCGCTGGCGGGCATGTACTGGATCACGCCGGCTCGGGACCGGGTGCGCCTGGCGGCCATCGCTCTCATCTGCGGCGGTGCCGTCGGCAACCTGGTGGACCGGATCCGGTGGGAGCGTGGCGTCGTGGACTTCCTGGACGTGGGCTTCGGCAGTGTGCGATGGCCCGTCTTCAACGTGGCGGACATGGCGGTGACGGCCGGGGCGCTGCTCCTGGCGCTCTCGCTCTGGCGCGAGGAGCGGGGGCGGGATGGCCCCGTCGGTGGCTGACGCCGATGTCCGCCGCCTGGTGGTGGACGAGCCCGCCGGGCGGCTCGACCGTTACCTGGCCGAGCGGCTCGACGGCCTGTCCCGGACCCGGGTCACGCAGCTCCTCGACGAGGGCCATGTCACGCTGAACGGCCGACACCCCAAGAAGAGTGAGGCGCTGGAGCGAGGCGACGTCCTCGAGGTGACGGTGCCGCCGCCGGAGCCGAGCGCGATCTTGCCCGAAGACCTGCCCCTGGACATCGTCTACGAGGACGCCGACCTGGCGGTCGTCCACAAGCCGGCGGGCGTCGTGACGCACCCGGCGCCGGGCCACCGGTCCGGCACGCTGGTGAACGCGTTGCTCCACCATCTGGACGACCTGTCGGGGATCGGCGGTGTGAAGCGGCCCGGCATCGTGCACCGACTGGACAAGGACACCTCGGGCCTGCTCCTGGTGGCGAAGCACGACGTGGCCCATCGCAGGCTCGCGGCCTCGCTGAAGCGCCGGCGCATCCGCAGGACCTACCTGGCGGCCTCGTGGGGGCACCTGACGGATGACCGGCTGACGGTGGATGCGCCCATCGGCCGGTCGCGGCGGAACCGGAAGCGCATGGGCGTGGTGGAGGACGGGCGCCGGGCGGTGACGCACCTGGAGCGGCTGGAACGCTGGCGCGCGGCGGACCTGCTCCGGGTCCGGCTCGAGACGGGCCGGACGCACCAGATCCGGGTCCACCTGGCACACATGGGGCACCCTGTGGTGAAGGACGCGACCTACGGGCGGGGCGGTGCCCGCGGCATCAGCGGACCCGACCACGTCTGGGCCCGGGAGCTGGCGTCCAGGACGCCGCGCCAGTTCCTTCATGCCGCCGCCCTGGAATTCCGTCATCCCGGGACCGGCGAGCCCATGCGGGTGGAACGGCCGCTGCCCGAGGACCTGGCCGTCGTGGCCGACTGGGCCCGGGAAAGCTCCCGACCCGATGAGCGTTGACGCTGCTCCGGCGCGGCGGATATGTTGAAGGTCCTCCCCGGAGACCTTTCACCGGTCCGCGTCTCATGCTTCTGAGCGAGCGAGCCGAACGTGCGGCCCGCCACGCCGCCCTTCCGCGGTGGGTGCTGGTGGCCGACGCCGGCCTGCGCTGCGGGTTGCCCGCGGCGCGGGCCAGGGAGATCGTGGATGTCCCGCACCTGACCCGGGTGCCGGGCACGGAGGCCCATGTCCGGGGCCTGATGAACCTGCGGGGCCGACCCCTCACCGTGTTCGGCCTGGCCGGCGTGCTACAGGGCGAAGAGCAGGATGCCGATACTGACGTGTCCGGCGGGACACGAACGGGGAAACCGCAGGTGGTCGTGGTGCAGGATGGCGATCGGCTGGTAGGTTTCCTGGTCGATGCCGTGCTGGCGGTGGCGCCTGCGGCGGTGGATGCGGACGCCGGCCTTCCGGCGGGGGTGGACCCGCGTTCGGTAGCGGGCATGTGCGAACACGACGGAGAAACGTTCCTGGGACTGGATGCGAGCGGGTTGGTCCGGTCGCTCTTCGATTGACGGAACCGAGGACGCTCCATGGCACGAACGGTCCTGATCTGCGACGACGCGATCTTCATGCGCACGATGCTGGCCGACATCCTCAGGCAGGCCTCCTTCGAGGTGGTGGGCGAAGCCGCCACCGGCGAGGAAGCGGTGGAGCTGTACAGGGAGCTGAAGCCCGACCTGGTCACCATGGACATCATCATGCCGGGAAAGGGCGGCATCGAGGCGGTGCGGGAGATCATGGAGATCTCGGCGGATGCCAAGATCCTCATGTGCAGCGCCATGGGCCAGCAAGCCCTGGTCATCGAAGCCATCGAAGCCGGGGCCCGGGACTTCGTCGTGAAACCGTTCCAACCGTCCAGGGTGCTGGAAGCCGTGCAGCGGGTCCTGGGCTGACGCCACCGGGCAGGGAACCGTGAACGCCAGCCGGTATCTCAGTCTCTATTTCGCGGAGGCGGACCAGAACCTCCGGGAGCTGGACGCGCACGTCCTGGCGCTGGAGGGGGCCGGAGGCGCCGACGCGCTGCATGCGGCGTTCCGGGCCGCCCACAACCTGAAGGGCATGTCTGCCACGGTGGGCTTCACCGATGTGGCGACCCGTGCCCACGTCCTGGAAGACCGCCTGGACGGGCTGCGCAGGTCGGAGAACCTGGATGCCACCACGGTGGACGAGCTGCTGGGCGCGGTGGACGCCCTGCGGGCTGCGGTGGACCGGGCGCGCAGCGAGGAGCCCGACGCCGTCGACGAGGCTGCCAGCCCGGAGCGGAGGGTCGGGGACGCGTCGTACGAGGCTCCCGGCGGTTGCGCGGCGGTGGCGCGCGTCGTGTTCCGACCGGACACGCCGCTGCGCAGCGTTCGCGCGACGCTGGCCGTGCGCAAGGCGCGAGAGGTCGCCGCGCTGGTGGGTCACGCGCCCGACACGGACCAGGAGTTCGACGGGGATCTGCTCCTGTTCCTCGCCGAGCGGCCCGAGGGCACGACGCTGGAGGATGTGCTGCTGGGCGTCGGCGACGTCGAGGCGGTGGTCGTCGAGGAGCCGATGATCGCGGCCGAGCCCGGCCAGGACACGGAAGAGGCCGGTACGTACGTCCGGGTCGAGCGACGCCATGCGGACGCTCTGGCGGACGGAGTCGGTGCCCTGGCGGCGCAGCATGCACGCCTGGCGGAGCTGTCGGCCGGCGCGTCCGAGGAGGTGGATGCGGTCCTGGACGGCATGGGACGCCTGCTGGCGGGGCTTCGCGTGGCCGCGCTGGGCGTACGTCTGGTGCCGGTCTCCGAGGTCTTCGACCGGTTCCCGCGCCTGGTGCGGGACGCGGCCCGGAGCGCGGGCCGGGAGGTGGAGTTCAAGCTCGAAGGCCGCTCCAACGAGCTGGACCGGGTGATCCTGGACGAGCTGGCAGAGCCGATCCTGCATCTGCTCCGGAACGCGGTGGACCACGGAATCGAGCCTCCGGAGGAGCGGGAGGCCGCCGGGAAGCCCCATCGGGGACGGCTGGTGCTGCGGGCACGCCGGGCACGGGCGGGCGTGGCCGTCGAGGTGGAAGACGACGGCCGCGGTGTGCCGGTGGACGCCGTCCGCGGCATGGCGGTGGAGGCGGGACTCGTGACGGAGTCGGACGCCGAGACCTGGACCGCGGAGGAGATGCTGGGTGTGCTGAGCAGGCCCGGCTTTTCCGCGGCCGGGGGCGTGTCCGAGCTGTCGGGCCGCGGCGTGGGCCTGGACATCGTCGTGGAGCGGGTGCGTGGCCTGGGTGGTGCCGTGGAGCTGGAGACGAGGGAGGGCCGCGGGACCACGTTCCGGCTCCGCCTGCCGGTGTCGCTTTCGGCGGCGGAGGCGGTGTGGGTCCGCCTCGGCAGCGAGGAGTACGCCGTCCCGCTGACGCACGTGTTCCGGGCGGTGGAGGCGGGGGACGGAGTGGAACGGACCGGGAACCGGTTGGCGGTGGAGGACGACGTGTACGCCGTGGTGGAGCTGGCGAACGTCCTGGGCGTTCCCGACGGTGGGGAGAGCGGCAGCGCGGCGCTGCTGGTGGATGTGGGCGGGCGCAGAGCGGCTCTCCTGGTGGATGCGCTTCTCGGTCGCGAAGATGTCGTCGTCAAGGAGCTCGATGCGCCGCGGGGCGCTCATCCACTGCTGTCGGGCGTGACGCTGCGCGGCGATGGCCGCCCGGCACTGGTGCTGGACCCGGCTGCGGTTGTCTGAAGCGGGAGACCCATGAAGGTGGACGATCTCGGAGCGCTACAACTCGATGGTCTGCGGGAAGTGGCCAACATCGGTGCCGGTCACGCCGCCACGGCGCTGTCCCAGCTGACCCGGCGCCGGGTCATGGTCGATGTCCCGGAGGTGCGGATCCTGGCCGTGGAAGAGGTCGGCGAGCTGGCCGGCGACCCCGAGCAGCCCGTGGGCGCCGTGGCCATGCAGGTCTTCGGCGACGCCAAGGGGCGGGTGGTGCAGATCTTCCCGGCCCGGACGGCGGTCCGCCTGACCGAGACACTCCTGCAGCGGGAAGGGATCGACTTCCCGGACGGGTTCGGCGAGATGGAGCAGTCGGCGTTGACCGAGGCCGGCAACATCGTGACGGGGGCGTATCTGAGCGCCCTCTCGGACTTCCTGGGCATGCTGCTGCTCCCGTCGGTGCCGGAGCTGGCGCTGGACATGGCGGCGGCGGTGCTGCAGACCACGCACCTGGCCTCGACGGAGACGGACACGGTCCTGTGCCTGGACACGCGCCTGAGGATGGACGACGAGGAAACGCTCCGGGCCCACTTCATGCTCCTCCCCGCAGCGGGCTCGCTGAACGCCATACTCCGGGCGATCAGACTGGCGTGATGGTGTTCTCGGCGACGGACGCGGGCCGCGCGGAATCGCCGACCGGGAAGGTGCAGGCCGAGGAGCGGCGCGGGTCGCCGCGCTCGGTCCGGGACCTGGAGCTGCTGCGCGGCCTGAGCCGGCGCATCCCCGCCAATGACGCGGGTGCCCACAACAACCTGGGCGTCGTCTTCTATCAAAAAGGGCTCATCGAGGAGGCCGTCGAAGAGTTCGAGCGGGCTCTCGCCCTCGACCCCCGCATGGAGGTGGCGCGCCGGAACATCGAGATCGCGTACTTCCACACGGGGTACCTGGAACGGAAGATCGCGCGGCTCCGGGAACGCCTCGACGAGGAGCCGGACGACTTCGAGGCCGGCGACCGCCTGGCCCGGGCCTACCTCTACAGCGGCGACGCCACCGCGGCGGCGGAGCAATGGCGCGAGATGCTGAGTGTCCGGCCTCGCAACGTGGACCTGCAGCTGAGCCTGGCCCGTGCGGAAACGGACCGGGGCAACCTGGACGGGGCGCTGGCCTACCTCCGCCAGGCCGCCACGCTGGCTCCGGACCACGCACGCGTCCACCTCCACACCGGCGAGCTGCACTTCACGCGTGGGCTCCATGACGAAGCCCGGGAAGCCCTGGAGCACGCCGTGGAGCTGGACCAGGCGCTGGCACCGGCGCACCACCTGCTCGCGTTCGTGTACGGCGACCTGGGCATGGAGGAGGAGGCCCGCCACGCGTCCGAGACGGCGTCGGAGCTGAACCCGAGCATCGCCAAGGCGGAGAAGAACCTGTCGCTGGACCGGCACAGCCGGCGCCGTTACGCGGAGCTGGTGGGCGAGGGCAAGAGCCGGCCGGAGCCGGTGGCCGGTGCCCTGGCGCACTACAACCTCGGTCTCGCGTTCCGCCAGCGGGGTCTGTACGACGAGGCGCACCGCGAGTTCGCCCTGGCGGAGCAGCGCGGCGAGGATCCGGCCCTCGTGCGGCCGGCCAGGGCGGAGCAGCACCTGCTCATGGGCGAGAGCCAGGCCGCCGAGGCGCTCTACCGGGAGTTGACCCGGGACAATCGCGGGAGCCCCAAGCTCTGGAACGAGCGTGGTGTGGCAGTCCACCAGGCCGGACGACCGGTGGAAGCGGCCGAGCTGTATCGGACGGCCCTCGAGCTGGATCCCGAGTACGTCCTGGCGGCGAACAACCTGGCCATCGCCCAGGTGCACACGGGGGACATGAAGCGGGCCGAGCAGGTTCTGCGGCGGACGACCCGGGCGGCGACGGCGCCCGCGGATGTCTGGCGCAACCTGGGTCTGCTCCTCCTCCAGGCCGACCGGAAGGATGAGGCGCTGGAGATGTACCGGGCGGCCACGGAGGCCGAGCCCGATGCGGCCAGCGCGTGGACGGGCCTGGGCTCGGCGCTGCTGGAGCTGGAGCGGCCGGAGGAGGCGAAGGCGGCGCTGGTCCGTGCCGTGGAGCGGGACCCCGACCTGGCCGAGGCCCGCTACCACCTCGCCTTCGCCCTGTCGGCGCTGGGCGACTACCAGGGCGCTCTGGCCGAGACCCGCCGGGCTCTGGAGCTGGATCCGTTCTACCCGGCTCCGCGCTTCCGTCTCCTCATCGACCTCCAGTTCGAGGAAGCGGCGCTGCTGGCGCCCGAGCTGGATGCGCAGGCCTACGTCCGGGCCGGCGGTGAGGTCCCGTGCTTCTCCGTGGACAGCGGCGAGGTGGGCAGGGCGTTCGCGGGGCTGGAGGCGGCGCCCATGGGGGAGGAGGACCCGCTGGCCCGGGCCTGGGAGTATCTGGACCGGGGCCAGCTCGACCGGGCCGCCGAGGCCGCCCAGCGGGCAGCGACCACGGGGGCCGGCGCTACCGACCAGTTGCTTCTGCTTGCCGAGATCTTTCAGCGGCAGGGGCTCGCCGGCGAGGCGCTGGAACGGTTCCGGTCGGCGGCCGAACGGGCCGGCGGGACGAAGCGGGAGCAGGCCGTCCTGGGTGCGGCCCGGGCGGCGTTGGAGCTGGGCCGTGCCCGGGACGCCCTGGATCTGGTGGACGGGCTGTCGCGGGCCGATGTCCGGGCCATGCGGCTGCGGGCCCGGGCCCTGGCTGCCCTGGGTCGGTACGACGAGGCGGCGGAGACGCTGGAGCCGCTCAGGACCGCAGGCGATGCCGGCGCCCTGACGGAGCTGGGCACGGCGTACCTGGCGGCGGACCGGCTGGAGAAGGCCGAGCAGGCGCTGCGCGCCGCGCTGGACGAGGACGACGAGGCGGTGGCTGCCCGCGTCGCCATGGGCCACGTGCTGGCGCGTACGCACCGTGCGCACCTGGCCGTGCAGGAATACGATGCGGCACTGGCGCTGCTGCCCAGCCACGGGGCGGCGGCACTGGCGCTGGCGGAGATCCACCGTGAAGCCGGGCGGACGGAGGACGGGGTGCGCGTGCTGGTCGACCTGCTGGCCGTGGATCCGTATCACCTGGATGCCCTGACGCAGCTCGGCCTGCTGCTCCACGAGGCGGGTCGCCACGCCGAGGCCGTGGCGGCGCTGCACCGCGTCCTGCGCATCGACCCGGACCACGCCGCCAGGGCGGAGCTGGAGCGGATCGACCCGGACGCGGCGGAGGAGGTCTAGCCGTGGCCATCGAGGGACCGCTGCGGGAGCTCGGCATCCAGGACGTGCTCCAACTGCTCGAGCTGGCCAAGAAGACGGGCATCCTGCTCGTCCGCTCGGAGCGGCTGAACGACGAGGCGGTGGTCCATTTCGACCGCGGCGTGGTGGTGTTCGCGACACGGCGCAGGTCCATGCGCATGCTCGGCCAGCAGCTCCTGCGCGCCGGGAAGCTGACGGAGCGGGAGCTGGACCGGGCGCTGGCCGTGCAGCAGGAGGGGGCCGGACAGCGGCTGGGTGGCATCCTGGTGGAGCAGGGAAGCGTGGGCGAGGACGAGCTGATCCGCCATCTCAAGTTCCAGCTCGAGGAGACGATCTACGATCTCCTGGGCTGGGACGAGGGGTACTTCCGGTTCGAGGAGTCGGAAGGCATCAACCGGTCCACGCCCCGGGTCGAGGTCCGGATCGAGTCGCTGCTCATGGAAGGGGCGCGACGCATCGATGAGTGGGCCCGACTGGAATCACGGGTGCCGCACCCGGAGTGTGTGCCCATGCTGGCCGAATCGGAAGGCGATGGAGGACAGCCGCTGGACCTGCACCCGGACGAGTGGGAGGTGCTGGCGGAGATCGACGGTGAGCGGGACCTGCGTCGCATCGCCGCCCACGTGGGCAAGAGCAGCTTCGACGTGGCGAAGATCGTGTTCGGTCTGTCCAGCATGGGCGTGGTCCATGTGGAGGACCGGCCCATGCGTTTGCCGGATCGGGAGCTGGACGGCGAGCTGAAGGACCTGGAGCGTCGTCTCGCCGACGGGGCCTACGAGGAGGTGGAGCGGCGGGCGGCGAAGCTGGAGCCGGCGTATGCTCATCACGCCGAGCTGCCGCTGGTGGCGGGGCGGGCGCTGGCGGCGCAAGGCCGGATGCGGGCCGCCAAGGAGGCCTTCGAGCGAGCCGTGGGGCTCGACCCGCTGTCCACGAAGGCCCATTATCATCTGGGCCTGGCGGCCATCCAGATCGGCGAGCTGGACCGGGCGGAGCAGGCGCTCCGCACCTTCATGCGGTTGGCTCACGACGTGCCGGAGGCGGAGCGCGTCCGTGAGACCGTCGATGCCCTGGCCGCTCTCAACATGACCCTGGACACCCTGAGACCGGAGCCGTGATGCCTGCGGGACCCGCGGACGTGCAGCGGTGGAGCGAGGAAGTGGCGCAGGACCCCGGCGCGCCGGCCTTCGTGCCTCTGGCCCGCACGTACCGCCGCCAGGGCCGGCCCGATGCGGCGCTGCGCGTGTTGCTGCGGGGGCTCGAGCGGAATCCGACCCACGTGGAGGGGCACACCGTTCTCGCTCTGGTCTACCTGGAGAGGGGGGAGCGGGAGAAGGCATGGGACGAATGGGCGACGGCGCTCCGGCTCGACCCGTCGAGCTTCGAGGCGAACCGGGGCATCGGCTTCCTGCAACTGGAGCAGGGCGCCTGGGACGAGGCGCTGCAGCACCTGGAAGCGGCGGCCGCGGCACGGCCGGAGGACGGTGCCGTGCAGGATGCCCTTCGCCTGGCCCGGGCGAAGCGGGAGGAGGGGGACGAGGCCCCGGGTCGTGAGCGCGGGCCGGAGGCGGCGGCCCCCGCGCCGGCGCGCCGGCGGGACCCGGCACGTCTCTTCGAGCTGCTGGAGACGGAGACGCCGTTCCTGGGCGCGCTGCTGCTGGACCCGCAGGGCCTGGTCCTCGCCGGCCGCATCGGGCACGAAGACGAGCGGACCGGCGAGATGCTCGGCGCGGTCCTGGGCGGTGCCCTGGACGAGGCCAGCCGGGCGGCGGAGCACCTGGAGCTGGGGCGGTGGAAGGGGCTGATGCTGGAGAGCGGGGATGCCACGATCCACATCGCGCCGGCGGCGGAGGACGCGTCGGTGCTCCTGGCGGCGCGCCACGGTGCCCCGGCCGGCTGGGTGGTGCGAACGGCGCGGCGCGCGGGTGATCTCGCCCGTGCCTTCCTGGAGGGACGCGCATGACGGACGTGATGCGGGAGGCGATGGCGCGGCTCAGCCGGGTCAAGGGCGTCCGGGGCGCCATGGTCGTGGACCCGGAGGCGGGGGTGCCGGTGACCACCGAGCTGGCGGCTGGCGTGGACGGGCGGGCGGTGGCGGCGCTGGCCGCGTCCCTCTTCCGGCGTGCCGGACAGGCGCTGCGGGCGTCGGGCCACGGCGCCCTGGCCACGGCACAGCTGGAGGCGGAGGCCGGCCATGTCCTCGCGTTCGAGGCGGACCCGTTGCTGGTGGTCGTCGTGGCCGAGCCCCGTGCCCAGCTCGGGCTCATCCGTGTGGAAGCGCAGCGAGCAGCAGAGGAGATGCAATGAGGCGTGCGGACATCGGTCGGCTCAGCGGCAAGCTCGAGGAGCCGATGCAGTGGTTCGTCAGCGAGGCACGGGTGCGGGTGGCGGTGCTCGTCAACCGGAGCGGCCAGGTCCTGTCCCAGCACGGCTTCGCCAGCCAGTACGACGTGGCGAACGTGGCGGCGCTGGCTGCGGCGACCCACTCGTCCGCCCACGCCCTGGCCGAGCTGACCGGCGCCGGACGCTGGATGCACCTCCATCACGCCGGTCACGACCGGCAGCTGTTCCTGGCCCCGTTCAGGACGCCGGCGGAAGACCTCATCCTGGTGGCGATCTTCGACGAAGAGTCCACCCTGGGCCTGGTCCAGCTCTTCTTCGACCGGTTCGCCGAGATGGTCCGGGCCATCCCGGATTTTCAGGTGACGCTGGAGAAATCGGACGCGGAGTCGTTCGAGTCGGATCTGGAGGCCGGACTGGACCGGCTGCTGTCGGAGCCCCCGCCGGAGGCGTGATGCCGCTCGTCAACCCGACGACGCGCGAGATTACCTGCAAGATCGTCTACTACGGACCGGGCCGCTCCGGGAAGACGACGAACCTGCAGTACGTCCACGGGTCGCTGCCGGTGGACCGGAAAGGCGAGATCGTGTCGCTGGCCACCGAGACGGATCGTACGCTCTTCTTCGACTTCCTGCCCCTGGACCTGGGAGAGATCTCGGGGTTCCGGACCCGGCTCCAGCTCTACACCGTACCCGGTCAGGTCTACTACAACGCGACCCGCAAGCTCGTGCTGCGGGGCGCGGACGGCGTCGTCTTCGTGGCCGACTCGGGCCCGGGCTGCATGGACGCCAACGTGGAGAGCCTGCGCAACCTCCAGGAGAACCTGCTGGAGCACGGGTTCGACATCCTGGAGATGCCGACGGTCATGCAGTGGAACAAGCGGGACCTGGCGGCGGCCATTCCGGTGGAACAGATGGAGGACACCCTGAACTTCCGCGACGTGCCGTCCAGGAAGAGCATCGCGATCCGGGGCGAGGGGGTGTTCGACACGCTCCGGGTCATCAGCGAGCTGGTGCTGCGCAGCGTGGCGGAGCGCTTCGAGCCGCACCGCAGGGGTGCCGGCGCATGAGTCCCCTCGAGCTGGACCCGCGCTTCACCTTCGAGTCCTTCGTGGTCGGCCCGTCCAACCGGCTGACCGCGGCGGCGGCGCGCCGGGTCGCGGAGCACCCGGGCCAGACGTACAACCCGTTGTTCATCTACAGCGCTTCAGGGCTGGGCAAGACGCATCTGCTCACGGCCATCGGGCATCACGTGGAGAGCATCCACGACCGGTTCGCGGTCATCTACGACAGCCTGGAGCACCTGATGGACGAGGTGACGGCGGCCGTGGAGGCGGGCGAGCTGGACGTCTATCGGAGCCGGCTGCGGGAGGTGGGGACGCTGCTCCTGGACGACGTCCAGTTCCTGGCCGGGCACCGTCAGGCCCAGGAGGAGCTGCTCAGGGCCTGGGACGGCCTGTCGGCGCGGGGCGGGCAGGTGGTCCTGACCAGCGACCGGCCGCCGCAAGAGATCGACAGCCTGGACGAGCGCCTGCTCTCCCGCTTCTCGGGCGGCCTCATCATCGACATGGGGGCGCCGGACTACGAGACCCGTATCGCCATCGTGCGGCGCAAGGCCGGCGAGCGGAAGCACGAGCTGGCATCGGGCGTGGCGGAAGCGCTGGCCCGCATCGCCTTTTCCAACGTGCGGGAGCTCCAGGGCGCGCTGAACCGTGTCCTTGCCGTCCAGGAGCTGGAACAGCGGCAGGTCCGGGCGCAGGAGGTGGCCGGCCTCCTGGGCACCGCGTCGTTGAAGCGCGGGGCGGACGAGTTCGGCGAGTTCCTGTCGGAGATCGCGGGCACCGTGTCCGAGGTGGTGGCCGAGACGGAGCGCCAGGTCGCGGAAGCGATCCTGCGCTGGGAAGGGGCCGGCTATCGGACGCGGCGGCTGGAATCGGTCCTGAAGGGCGGCACCGCGCCGAAGCGCGTGGAGGAGCTGGTGCGACGGTTCGAGGCGGATGCGGGACGCCTCGAGACGATCGCCGTGGAGATCGGCGAGCTGGACGCCCAGGCGCCGGAGCTGGATCGGACCGACGTGCTCAAGGACCCGGATCGCCTCGGCGAGGCGGAAGCCCTGCTGTCCGCTGTGCGGGAACGCGCCCGGCCGTTGCCCGCGCCGCCCGAAGGGGACTTCGACGACCTGGACGAGCCGGCCGACAGCCTGGCGGTGCGGGCCGCCCGGGCGGTTGCGCGGGAGCCGGGCCGGACATACAACCCGCTGTTCATCCACGGCGGCACCGCCGAGGCCCGCACGGCACTGGCGGCGGCCCTGGCCAACGGGATCCAGGACGAAGCGGACGTGCGGGTGGGCTGGGTGGAGGCCGCCGTCTTCTCCGGCGAGCTCGTGGAAGCGCTGGAGCACGGCCGGCTGGCGGCCTGGCGCAGCCGTTACCGTACGGGCCAGGCGCTGGTGCTGAACGAGGTCGAGGGGCTGGCCGGCACGGAGCGGGCGCAGCAGGAGCTGTTCAACCTGTTCGAGGAGCTCATGCGCAGCGGGACGCAGCTCGTCTTCACATCGGCAGCGCCGCCCCAGGCCCTGGAAGGGATGCACCCCCGTCTCCGGTCCCGCATGGAGAGCGGCCTGGCCGTCGAGCTGGGCGAGCCGGGGGAGAGCATGGAGAACGGCGGTGTGGAGGTCGAAGCGGGGGCCGGCCCGGAGGACGGGGCGGAGCCCGGTGCCACGGCCCCGGCGGCGGACGAGGAAGAGGAAGCGGCCGTCGTAGCGGAGCGCACCGAGGGGGAGGAGGAGGCCGGAGGCCCGGCCGGGGCCGAGTTCACGCCGGCCGAACGCAACGGTTGGTACGTGAGCCGGGAGAAGGTGCCGTGGGTCTGGCCGTACCCGGGTGACTGGCTCATCGACGAGCTGGAATGACATGGCGATCAAGGGAAGCCTGAAGGAAGCGAGCCTGGCGGACGTTTGCCAGTTGCTGGCCATGGGCCAGAAGACGGGATCGCTGTCCGTAACGGATCGGTCGCGCTTCGGTCAGATCTTCTTCGACCGTGGCCGGATCATGTACGCCTCCATCGTGAACCGCAGGGACCGGCTGGGGGACCTGCTGGTCCGGGACGGCGTGCTCTCCCACGAGGAGCTGCAGGAGGCCGTGGATCGACAGGGCCGGGAGCCGGATCGGCGGCTCGGCGAGATCCTGCTGTCGCTGGAGCTCATCGACGGGGACCGGCTCCGGGAGTACATCCGGCTCCAGATCGAGGAGGCGGTCTACTTCCTGTTCACCTGGACGCGGGGCAGCTTCTTCTTCGAGCCGGACCAGCAGCCGGAAGAAGGCGAGGTCCTCATCTCGCTGAACCCGGAGAGCCTGCTGCTGGAAGGCGCACGGCGGGTGGACGAGTGGAGCGTCATCGAGAAGAAGATCCCATCCCTGGATCTCATCTTCGAGGTGGAGCGGGAGCGGCTGCTGGGCGCGGGGGTAGAGCTGACGGAGGCCCAGGAGGCCATGGTCCCGCTGCTGGACGGGAGCCGCAGCGTCCTGGAGATCGCGGAGGAGACGGGGCTGACCGAGTTCGAGGCGGGCCAGGCGCTCTTCGGCCTGATCCAGGCCGGGTTCGCCTACCGGGTCGGCCAGCGGGCGACGGGCGAAGACCGGGTCCGGGACACGGACGTGGAGGAGGCGCGGAACCTGGGAATCGCGTTCTACCGGACCGGGATGCTGGACGATGCGGCCCGCGAGTTCCGGCGTGTGCTGGAGGTGGAGCCCACGGACATCCCGGCCCGGACGTTCCTGGCTCTGGTCTTCATCCGCGAGGGCCGCCATGCGGATGCGGTGCAGCGGCTGCGGGCGGTGCTGGAGGAGGCCGGTCCCCGCTACGGCACCTTCGTGAACCTGGCGTTCGCGCTGCAACGCCTGGGTCGGCTCGAGGACGCGCTGCTGGTGCTGGACGAGGCCGAGGCTGTGGCGCCGGACCGGCCCGAAGCGGCACTGGCCCGGGCGTCGATCCACCGGGAGCGGGGGGACGCGGCTGCGGCGGCGGAGGCCCTGGCCGCCTACCGCGACCGCATGGAGCGCGGCGACACGCCGCCCGCCGTGTATTACCACACGGCGATCCTGACCTCGGTCCTGGAGGGGGACCTTTCCGGGGCGGACGCCCAGGCCGACGAGGCGCTGGGTGCGCACCCGGCGTCGGCACCGCTGCTGCTGCTGGCGGGCGCGCTGGCCGAGCGGAACGGCAACAACGCCGAAGCGGATCGATGCTACCGTCAGGCGGCGGAAGAAGACCCGTCGCTGCCTCAGGCCTACAAGGGGCAGGGCGACATCGCCTACCGCCGCGGCCTGCACGACGAGGCGCTGGAGCACTACCACCGCGCCATCGAGCTGGACCCCGAGCTCGGCGACGACATCCTGACCAAGCTCGGCAACATCCACTACAAACGCATGGAGCGGGAGGCGGCGCTGGAGCTGTGGCAGCGGGCCCTGGCCCTGAACCCGGACAACGAGGTCGTCCGGAACAACCTGGACGTGGTGGCGAATGCCGGAGCCTAGGCCGCCGGTGCCGCCGTTGCCGCTAGCCACGGGCGAGCTCTCCCCCCGGGACGCCCGCGAGCTGGATGCGCTCCTGTCCCAGATCCGCGCGGTCACGGGACTCGAAGGGTCGGGTTACAAGGAGCGCTACCTGCGCCGCAGGCTCGGGGTGCGCATGCGTCGCCTGGGCCTGGAACGCTACGGCGCGTACGCCGAGAGCCTGCGTCAGGACGAGGACGAGTACGCACGCCTGCTGGACGCCATCGCCATCAACGTCAGCCGGTTCTACCGCAACGGGTCCGTCTGGACGACGATACGCGACCGCGTCGTGCCGGACCTGTTCGCCCCGGATGTGCCCCGCATCCGGGTCTGGAGCGCGGGCTCGGCGTCGGGTGAGGAGGCGTACACCCTGGCCATGGTGCTGGCCGAGCACGCCCGGAGGACCGGCACGGGGCTCGGCCGGTTCGAAGTGCTGGGCACGGACATCGACGCCGCGGCGCTGGAACGGGCCCGCCTCGGCACGTACGACGAGGCCGCGCTACAGGAGCTGCCCGCCGAGCTGGCGGAACGATGGCTGGAGCCGGACGGAGGGGAAGGGACGCGCACGATCCGGCCGGAGCTGCGGCGCAGGGTCCGCTTCGAGGCTCTCGACCTGACGGCCGCCATGCCGGAGGGGCCGGTGCACCTGGGCGTATGCAGGAACGTCCTCATCTACCTGGAACGGAGCGTACAGGAGCGCGTGCTCCAGGGCCTGGCGGAGCTGCTGGACCCGGGCGGCTACCTGGTCCTCGGGAAGGCGGAGATGCTGGTGGGCCCGGCCCGGGACGTGTTCCGGCCGATCGCGACGCGCGAACGGGTGTACCAGAGGCCATGAGCGACTGCATCCTGGTCAAGGCGAGCGAGCTGGGCATCGCGGAGCCGGGACAGACCCTGGCGGCCGTGGGGCTCGGCTCGTGCGTGGTCGTGGCCCTCTACGACCCCGGCGCGCGGATCGCGGGGCTGGCTCATCCGCTCCTCCCGGAGCCGCCCGGGAGCCAGGGCCCCGGCAGGCCGGCCCGGCTGCTCCGCTACGTCACCACCGCGGTGCCCGAGCTCATCGAGCGCATGACCGACGCCGGCGCGGACCTGGACCGCCTGTATGCGCGCCTGGTGGGCGGCGCCCGCATGTTCGTCACGCTGCTCTCGGGCAACGGCACGCCCCTGGGCGAGCGCAACGCCGAGGCATCCAGATCCGTCCTGGCCTCCGCGGGCGTGCCGATCCGGGCGGAGGCGGTGGGTGGCGACCGGGGCCGGTCCGTCCACCTCCGGGCCGACGACGGCGAGCTCCGCGTCACCGGTATCGGCTTCCCCGATGTCGTCCTCTGAGGCGGGCCGGATCCGACCGGGCGTCCTGGTGGTGGACGACAGCGCCTTCGTCCGGGCACGCGTCGGCGACCTGATCCGCGCCTCGGGCGCCTTCCGCGTCGTCGGCGAGGCGGAGAACGGCTTCGAGGCGATCCGCCTGGTCCACGAGCTGGACCCCGACCTGGTGACCCTGGACCTGGAGATGCCCGAGCTCGGCGGCCTGGACACCCTGGGCTACATCATGAGCGAGGTGCCCCGGCCCGTCGTCATCCTCTCGTCCCACGGCGGGCAAGGAGCGAGGCCGACCCTCGAGGCGCTGGACCTGGGTGCCGTCGACTTCGTCCCCAAGCCGGAGCCGGGGAGCGACCCGGGCCTCCTGGCGGAGCGGCTGATCCCCGCGCTGCGGGCCGCGATGGTGGCGGAGCTGGGGAATCTGGGCGTGCGGATGAGGCGAGTTGGAGACGGCGAGTTGGAAACGGCGAGTTGGAGACGGCGAGTTGGAAACGGCGAGTTGGAAACGGCGAGTTGGATA
>CAYQCY010000052.1:0-21568 GCA_964416095.1 uncultured Gemmatimonadaceae bacterium | reverse complement strand
TGGGCATCGCAATCTCCCTGTCTGTCGACACGTTGGGCGCAAAAAGATGGGGTGATGTAGCGGCGCGCGTTTTCGGGCAACCCAGGACGCGCTTTCGGGCGGTGCCGAAAATGTTCGCGCCACGAGAACGCCGTTCGCGCCGCGGAAACTTGCCACCCGGCGAGGGCCGATCAGCTGAGCGCCGCGGCCGCTGCCGCATCCAGATCCAAGCCGTCGCGGCATGGCCGAACTTGATGCCGCAAGGAGACCGAACGGGATCGCCCGGCCAAGGCCGATCGGTCGAACGCGGGCTCCCAGGTGGCCAGCGATTCGATCTGCGGCAGGGCCCTCGCGATGTGCCCGGCGGGGTCCTGAAGCACCGTCGCCAGCAGCCTAAGGCCCATCGGCCCCAGGTCCCGCCGCCACAGCGTCCGGGGCGTGTCGCCCCGCCGGATGAAACACCAGTCCTGGGCGAGAACGGGCCCGGCGTCGGCCCGCTCGGCCAGGAGGTAAACCGTCCCGCCCGCCACGGCGTCGCCCACGTGGATGGCCCAGCGGACGGCGTCCCGGCCCCGGTGCCGGGGCAACAGCGACGGGTGATAGCCAATGCAGCCGAAGCGCAGGGCCCGCCGGAACGCCGTGGGCACGTGCACGTGGGCGTGGGCCGCCACGGCCAGGTCCGCGTCCGCCGGCAGCTCGGCGCTCCGGAGCGCGCCGGGGAGCCATAGGGGGAACCCTGATCGGCGGGCCTCGGTTGCCAGGCGGTCGCCCGGCGGGGCACAGACGGCCGCGACGTCGTACCCCAGACGCCTGGCCAGGGCGAGGACTTCACACCCGAACCACTTCTGCCCCACAAGGACCAGCCTCATGCGTCGCCCCCCGTGTAGACGAAACCCTGGACGGCCCGGAAGTGTCCACCGTAGCCGCCCCCTTTGGCGAACGCGTCCCGGCCCTGCCGCTCGGCCGACTGCTTCATCGACGCCATGCACCGCTGCTTGCTCGCCCCGTACAGCCGGCACGAGACCTGCCGCCAGCGGGCCGATCGGCGAAGGGCCGCCGCCAGGCCGGGGTGACTGGTGTGGAAGTACGTCGCGAGGCGCCGCCGCCATCGGTTGCGGCCCTGCCGCATCCGCTCTGCGATCGCGTCCAGGAACCGGAGGCCGACGCCCGCCCCCTGCCACTCGGGCATGACCACCAGGCGGCAGGCCCGGGCGGCCACTCGCCGGCCGGCCCACATCGTCGAGACGGCCAGGTGGGAGACAAGCTCGCCCTCGACGACCCCCACGAAGTTCACGGCGTTGACCATCCGGGGCAGTTTCAGATAGTGATGCGGCTCAAAGCGCGGCCAAAACCGCCAGTCGGTCTTGTAGATCTCGAGGTCGAACGGAGGCCGTCGCCGAAGCCACCTCCCGGAGAACTTCCCCTGGGCCGTGTCGTACACCCAATCCGGCCCTATCCAGTCGATGATGTCGTAGTGGCACGACAGCAGCACGCACCGGCCGGGAGCCCGCTTCCACGCCTTGCCGAACGCCAGGGCCCCGAACCGGGCGATCTGCCGGTCCACGACGCTGGTGAACTCGTCGATGACGACCTGCTCCGGCCGCTCGGCTATCACCCGCGCCAAATCCGCCCGGAACTTCTCCCCCGTCGAGAGGACCCGGTAGGGCCGAAGCCAGGTGGGCACGCTCCCCAAGCCCACGGCCGCCAGGGCGGCCGTGACCCGGTTGAAGTCGCCGTCCGGCGCGATGGCGTCGATGATCGGGGCGTCGGTCGGCCAGCGGGTCGGCCGATAGAACCGGCGGGGCCCGAAGATCTTCCGGCCGAGGCTCGACTTCCCCGAGCCGCTGGGGCCCACGACCATGCCGATCCGCCACGTGCGGTCCTCGATGGGGAGGTCCACCTCCAAACGGAAGTTGCACCCGCTCTCGGCGTTGAACAGGCCCTTGACGCGGGCCGCCCGGTACGAATCGTAGTCGGCACAGCGGTGATCGATCTCGATCTTCACGTGACGACCACTTTCACGGGGGTCTCGGGATAGCGGCGCCGGAGGTCCTCGTAGACCTCCTTCTGGTGGGGCCCGTCACGGCAGATGACGATGACGCCGTACTGCTCTCGGTAGGCCGAGCGGCGACCACGGTCGCCGCCGGTGGGGGACGTCTTCGAACGGGCCAAACTTCGGCTCGACTTCCCGGAAGCCTGCTGCTAGGGTGTCGGCCTGCGACGATCGGGGTCGGCGGGGCGCAAGCGGCCGGTGCTGGCACATCGGCCGGCGCGCGGTAGCCGGAAGCCTCCGCGCGTTCCCGCCGGCCTCTTCTACGGGCCGTGTTTCACGGCGGCAACGGCCATCTCTCCGCCGGTCCCGGCTGCCGCCTGGGCCGAGGCGTGGGCCGTGTTGAACGCCCGGCGGACGGCCGAGACGATCTCGGCGATCTGGGACGGGTCGACCCCCGCCTTCTCCAGGAGGATCGCCAGGGTGTCGGCGATCTGGGCCTTGGCCGCCTCGCCGCCCTTGATGTAGACCTTGATCCAGTCCCAGTGCCGGACGATGACCCAGGCGACGGCGCCCGTGCCGAGCGCGACGTACCCCAGGACCAGGTAGACGCCCCATCGGGACAGGGCGTCGAGCATCGAGTAGACGCCCAGGCTGAACACCAGGCCCACCGCGCCGATGGCCGCCGCCATGAGCAGCCCGAGGCCCACGTGCTTGGCCGTCGGGAGGTAGAAAAGGAGCGCCGCCCCGCCGCCGCCGGCCGCCAGCGTCGCCACCAGGCACCCCACGATCACCCAGACGAGCGTCCGCCGCAGGAGGGAGGCGTGTTCGGCCTCCAGGGCCGCGTTCGCCTCCTCCAGATCGGCGATCGCCGCGTCCCGTTCGGCCAAGGCCCGCCGGAGGTCCCCGATCTGAACGGCCGCGCTGATGACGCCCGTCGCGAGCCGGCGGGCCCGCGTCACGTGGCCGACCGTCTCCTCGACGCGGGGCTCGACGCGGTCGGCGAGACCCGCGCCGATCGGCGCCAGGCTCCCCGGCGGCGGGTCGGCCGGCATCGATTCGACGCCGGCCCGGACGGCCCGGGCGGCGGCCAGGGCCTCCCCTCCCGTCCGCTCCGCCGCCGCAAGCTCCTCGTCGAGGCCCTCGGCCTGGTCGGCCATGGGGGGCTCGGCGGCCTCTCCGCCAGCGCGCTTCGGCTGGCAGGCGCCGGTGGCCGCGAACCCGACACACGCCAGGAGCACAAACGCCAGTCCGAACGGCGAGTCGCCGCGTCGCCTCATCACCAGGTTCCTCCCTCCGCCGGGTACACCCCCCTATTCGGAAAAAGGGCCCAGGGAGGGGGGCCGACGCCGGCCTTACGCCGGAGCGTAGTCCCAGGCGAAGGACCAGTAGAGGCGGGGGTAGGCCAGCTCCACGAGCTCCAGCCAGCCCGTGTCGCCGCCGTTGGGGGCGCCCCAGGCCGGGGTGTCCCCCGTCGCGGAACCGCCGTACTCAATCGCGATCTCGCTGTCCGCCGTCCACCGCGATGGGTCGGTCGAGACGGCCTTGAGGCAGTGCCAGTCCGAATCGGCCAGCGAGAGGTCGCCCGAGTAGATCGTCTCCCACGTCGAGCCGTTGTCGCCGGAGAGCTTCACGCGGAGCTGAACGCTGGCCGCCGTCGCGTAGCTGGGCCCTTCCCAGGACGGCCCCCCTTTGCGCCAGTAGACGTAGAAGACGAGCCGCTCCGCCGCGCACGCGGAAAAGTCGGCGTGCAGCACGTCGTGCACGTTGCCCAGATCGATCAGCAGGCGTTGCCAGTAGTGGCGGACGGTGGCCCGGTAGTCGCCGTCCGTCTCCACGAGGCCCCACCCCTCGCGCCCCACGAAGAAGTCCCGGCCCTGGTCGGCCGCCAGGCTCGACCAGGCGGTCGCCCGCGTCGTCGACCACTCGGCCCCGTTCGCCTCGATCGCCTCCTCGCCCAGGTCCTCCCAGGGCTGATAGCGGTCGTCATTGATGAAGCCCAGCCGGTCGAGGACCGGTCGCAGCTCCGCGAAGGCGGTCCACGCCGGCAGCTTCGGCTTCAGGTGCCAGGACGAGAGCGGCGCCAAGCCCCCGTCGCCGTCGGTCCACCATCCGCCCAGGGCCTCGGTCAGAATGGACCGCAGGAACCTGTAGTCGAGGACCTGGGTGTCGGGGTCGCTCGCGGCCCCCGGCGGATAGTAGTGGTCGCACGGCCAGCGGTGGGTGGGCGGGAGGCGGGCGCTGCCGGCGTCCGTCTCGATGGCCCAGGGATACAGGTCCTGGACCCGCACGAGCGTATAGATCCGCTCCCGGAGCAGCGACAGATAGTCCAGCCCGACGCCGGCGCGCAAGATGAGGCCGACGTCGTCGGGAGGCGTGAGCCAGGACCCCGGCTCGTAGAGGCCCGTCAAGGCGTTGACGGCCGAGGAGCGTTCCCACAGGGACTCGTGGGGCTCGGCGAGGAGGGGCCGCTCCACGAGCGGCCGGCCGCCCCCGGCGACATACTGGATGCGGTCCCATCCACCCATCTTAGTCGATCACCCGGCAACTGCGGAACGACCCGCCGGTGCCCGCCAGCACGCGGATCGCCCCGTCGAGGTAGAGGACCGGATCGGCCGTGCCGGGCACCGCCTCCAGGCCGGGAAGCGGGTCCCAGGCGACGACGCCGCCCGCGACGAGGCCGTGCTCGGTGAACCCGGTGTGGTCGGACTCGACGTTCCCCGCACACTTGATGGTGAGCGTCGTCCCCGTGTCGACATTCCCCCCGTCCTCGTCGCAGGGGGACACCACGACGTGGCTGATCCACCGGTCGCCTTCGGCGGCGAACCCCGCGTAGGCGCCGTCGTCGGCGTTGCGGAGCCCCCCCGCGACAATGACCCCGAACAGGAGGCCCGGCCGGGCCGCCGGCAAAACGAATCGCCCCGGCTGGACGCCTTCGGGCCGGGCCATGTCCCCGGCCCCCGTCCGGCCCTCCTGGAGGGCGGCGCGGGCCCCGCCGCTGGCGGCGGCGGCCCGGCGACCGGCGGCGAACAGGTCCTGTTTGGCCTGGTACCGCGAGGCGCTCACGTGGTAGGTCCGCCAGGCGAAGCTCGTCGT
The DNA here is from genome assembly GCA_964416095.1 of uncultured Gemmatimonadaceae bacterium. Classification (GTDB taxonomy): domain Bacteria; phylum Gemmatimonadota; class Gemmatimonadetes; order Longimicrobiales; family RSA9; genus CAYQCY01. The sequence continues at coordinate 16,503 of CAYQCY010000052.1, read as the reverse complement.
CCCGGCCGCCAGGTCCCAGCGGACCCAGGGGATGCGGCCGTGGGGGCTGACCTCGTGGAGGCCGCGATACCGATAGATACGAGTCGCCGCCGGGTCGCTGAGGATGCGGGCGGCGAGCTTCTCCGCCTCGGCCTTCAGGGCCGCCCCGTTCAGGCTCGTCGCGGCCTCGCCGTCGAGGCGGCGGTATTCGACCAGCTCCGGGACCGACAGGACCCGGACGTCGCCCCCGTCCGGCCCCAGGGCCCCCGCCAGGTCCTCGTCGGAAATCTCCGTGACGACTTCGTCCTGGAGGCGGTACCCGACGGCGAAGAAGTCCCTCCATGTTTCCGCCCCTTCCAAGTCCTCCCTGGACTCGTGGGCCCAGGAGACCTCGATCTCCCCCGCGCCCAGCGCGACGAAGTAGGGCTCAAACTCAAGCCGGGCGACGCCCGAGACGGCCCCGACCAGGCCGGGGAAAGAGATGAGGCCGGCGGGGGGGTCGACCCGGTGCCCGGCCAGCGTGACGAGCGTGGCCGGATTGACCCACCGGTCGTCGGAGAGCTGGGCGGCGGCGGCCTGGACGGTGCAGGGCACGGGCCGAAGGGCCCCGTCGTAATCCGTGTGCGTGTCGCTGCCCCGCAGGAGGATGGGGAGCTTCTTGGCCCGGTCCTCCCCCCCCAGGCGCAGCACCGTGAAGAGCGTCCCCCGGGCGAGCTGGAGGGCCTCGCCGGAGAGACCCGAGTAGCCGGAGCGAACCAGGTCCTCGGCGGCCCCGTCGCCGTCGGGTATCCAGCTCGCCCGGCCCTCCCCCGAGACGGGCTTGAGGGCCCCGTCGATGTCCATCGCGACCCATTCCCAGCCGCCCTCCGCCCCGACGCCCTCGGTCCGCTGGAGCACCGCCCGGGCCGGGGCGCTCGTGACGACCAGCACGCCCGGCCGCGCCGATCGGCCGGGGTTCTCGTCGCCCGGCAACAGCGCGTCGGCCGGCAGCGAGGGGAGCTCCCCGTCGCCGATCATCTCGACGTCGTAGGTGCCGTCGGGCCTCAGGAGCCACACCGCGTCGGCCTCGTCGAGGAGCCGCTGGACCTCGGTGGGAGCGTGGACGCCGTCCCACTTGAGGTCGCGGGGCTTGGGGAGGCCCGAGAAGAGGGCCGGCGGCAGGTCGTCGCCCGACATGCGGCCCCAGCCCGAGGCGTACTGCATGCGGCCCAGAAGATTGTGGATCGCCGTGAAGTAGCTGATGCCGTCGGAGGCGAAGCCGTTGTGCTCGTTGACCACGCCGGCGCCGTCCTCGCGGCCCCGGTTCACCAGGCCCCAGAACGCGTGGCCGCCCCGGCCATCGAGGAACTCCCACCGCCGATCCGTCAGCGTCAGCACCTTCTCGACGACCTCGGCCTGGTCCTGGCCGACCCGCTTCCCGGTCCGCGAGTCGTCGACCGCCTCGACGCTCCAGCCATCCAGGACCACATCGGGCGCGTCGGGCGAGGAGAAGTAGAGCTCCAGCCAGGCGTAGTCGCGGCTGGTGTCCCCCTGAAACTTGGCGAACTCGTGGACGGGCACCCGCATCTGGCAGGCGTTCGGCCAGAGGCCGGCCGAGAGCTCCACCGCGTCGAGGGCCCCCCAGACCTGGACCCTCTCCACAGCGGGCGGGTCGCCCACGGTAAACGCGAAGCACGCCTTGGGGTAGGCGTCGGCCATCGTTACTGGGCGGCCTCCCGGAGGACGGCTTGGGCGAAGACGCCGCTGCCGAGGGCGCCCGTCCCGGCGTCGACCGCCACGCTGACCTCCAGGACGTCGCCGTCGGCGAGGCCGGCGGAGGCGACGACGCCGGCGACGAGTTCCCGGGCCGCCTCGGCGTTCGTGATCTGGACGGGGTCGTCGAGGACGCTGGCGCCGTTGACGAGCAGGTCGACGTTGACCGTCGCGTCGCCCGTGGGGGCCTCGACGCAGCCCGCCTCGAAGGCGACGATCGAGCCGGAGGCCCCGTGGACGACGTGGACCACGCGGGCCTCGGCCGCCGCCTCCGCCCCGCCGGCCTGGGCGTAGACGACTTGGTGCTGGTGCTCGAGCTTTGTCGCGCCGATCGGCGCGGCGGGGTTCGCCTGGTCGTCGCCGACGCAGGCGTCCGGGAGGGCCGTCTCCCGGAGGGTCACGTGGCCTTTGAAGACGACGGGGCCTTCGACGGTTGTGGGCATCACACGTCTCCTAATAGGTGCCGGGCGAATGGGACCGCCCGCCCGGCTCTTCCAGGGGCTGCTCCTCCGTGAACAGGAACCGGTACCGCCAGCTCGTCTCAAACTCCTGGTCGGAGGACCGCGACAGCGTGATCTGGGGGGCCTCGGCCAGGTGGTCCTGGTCGAACTTCGGCCACGGCGCCTCCGGGTACTCCGAGAGGCCGACCGCCCGGCCGGACTGCTCGTACACCCAGGCCGCCTCGGCCGCCTGCACCAGCAGCGGCGTCGTGCCCGGATACCGCCGCTCCTCCAGGACGGGGCCGCTCCGGGCGTGGCTGATGGTCTCGGCGAGCTCCAGGGGCCCGTCCGCCTGGCGGGCCGCGACGACCTCGAAATCGCCCACGACCCGCGTCTGCTGGTGCCCCGTCGCGCTGATGCGGGCCCGCACCAGGCCGCCGCCCTCGCGCAGGGCGTCGTGGCGGGCCGAGACGTACCCCTCGGCCCCGGCGCCCCGGTAGTCGTAGTGGTAGTGAGTCACCTGCCGGTTGTGCCGGTCGAAGGTCGTCGCCACCGTCCGCTCCCCGTCGACGACCCGGTCGGTCGGCACGTCCGGGTCGACCGGGTACTCCTCGGCGAGCTCCGCCTGGACGACCCGCCAGGAGCAGACCTTGTCCTCGGAGTCGGTCTCGTACTCGTACGTCTGGCGGAACCCCTCGGGCCGCTCCGGGACCTTCGGCATCGGCTCCTCGCCGACGCCCTCCAGGACGACCGTCGAGGCGGCCGGGTCGCCGTCGGTCTCGACCCGCCCGGCGATGGCGACGCTGGCCAGACCCTCGTGGTCGACGGCATACCGGTAGGTTGTCGTGTCGCTGGCGACGCCGTCTTCGCCGGGGTCGCTCGCCCGGACGGCCTCGACGCCGACCCGCACCGGCTGGACGTTGTGGCCGCCGGCCTCGGCGTACTCGAACGCGAAGTGGGGCCCCTCCAGGAGGTCGTCGGCGACGAGCTGTTCCTTGAGCGCCCCGTGGGCGGAGATGGAGAAGTCGGTCGCCTCGGCCGCCTCCAGGTCGGCGGCGAAGGCCGCCAGGGCCGACGCCAGGCCGGCCGCGTCGGCCGCCTGGACCTCCCCGTCGAGCGTGAAGCGGATCTCGGTGCCCCGCCGCTTGCCCTCCGAGTCGAGACGGGGCCGGCCCGACCGGGTGTAGGAGAGGAGCTGGAAGGCGTTCGTCCCGACCGACGTCGACAGGATGGTGTCGAACGGGGCCACGTGTCACCTCAGGACCAGGGACGTCTCAAACTCGCGGAGGGCCTGGGCTCGGCCGGCGGCGTCGCCGCCGGCCGGACCGACGGCCCGCGCCACTTCCCGGCCGATCGCGGCCGGCGTCAGGTTCCGCTCCAGGCGCTCCAGGGCGGCGGCGGTGCGGTCCGGTGCGGCCGGGGCTGCCTCCTCGCCCGCCCGGGGGCGCTCCCCCGCCGGCCCCGGTTCCGGCTCTCCCGTCCACCGCCGCCTCACCCCCTCGACGCCGCCCTCGGCCAACGCCTCCACGTTCTGAACGGCGGGCAACACGCCGAGCGTCGGGACACTCTTCGTCAGGTCGCCGATCGCCGTCAGGATCCACCGGTGTTCCCGCATGAAGAGCAGCGCCGCGTTCAGGTCCTCCAGCAGCGGCAGGAGCTCCCGCATGAAGTCGAGGGCGGCCCGCTGGAACTCGCCGGTCAACTGGGCCTTCAGGCGCGTCAGCTCGTCGTTGAATGCCTCGGCCCCGCCGGTCAGGTCCTCCGTCATGACGATGCCGAGCCGCTCCGCCTCGTCGAGCATGCCCCGGATTCCGTCCCGGCCCTCGCGCAACAGGGGCAGCATGGAGGTGGCGCCCCGGCCCATGATCACCTGGGCGAGCGCGGCCCGCCGGGTGTCGCCCTCCACGCGGCTGAGCCCTTCGGCGACGTCCAGCAGGAGGGCCTCCGCGTCCTTCAGGCCGCCCCCTGCGTCGTATACCGAGAGGCCCAGCTGCTCGAACGCCCGGCGGGGTTCGGCCACGCCTTCGGCCGCGTCGCGGGCCGTCCGCATGAGCCGCGCGAGGCTCCGCTCCGCCGCGTTGACGTCCGTCCCGGACAGCTTGGCGGCGTGGGCCAGGGCCGAGAGAAACTCGACGCTGGCCCCCGTCGCCTTGGCGGTCTTGGCGTACTGGTCGGCCAGGCGGGCCGTCTCGAAAAAGAGGTCCTTGACGGCCCCCAGGGCCTGCCGGGCGAAGTTCGCGACGCCGACCAGGGGGTTGGCAAGGAAAGAGGAGATCGACGGCCCGAGGGCGGCCGTCAGCCCCTGGGCCTCCAAGAGGCCCTTGGTGAAGCCCGACCGGTCCAGGGTCATCCGCGACCGGATGGTCCCCGCGTCAAACGTCACGGGCCCGGCCCCCTCTCATGTAGGGCGCGAGGACCGACAGGCCCCCCGCCCGGCGACGGCCGCCGGCGGGACCGGCCGCCGTCGCGTCGGCCCCGGCCGGGGCCCCCAGGGCTTGGCGGGTCGCCTCCACGCCGGTGCGGCCCATCCAGTCGGCAAAGTACCGGTCGAGGGCCTGGTAGGCCGCCAGGAGCTGGCGGTAGTCGAGCAGCGGCAGGGCCTTCCGGCCCCGCTCGCCCACGAGCCGCGCGAGGGTCTCCCGCAGCCGGGCCTCGATTTCGGGGTCGTTCCCGCCGACCCCCTCCTCCAGGTCGGCCAGGGCGCGGAGCTCGGCCCAGGAGGGCCTGGCCACGGCGTGGTCCACGCCGCCGATGCGGAACGTCAGCTCCCAGGGGGGAAGCGAGTCGAGGTCCACGGTCGCCACGGCAGGTCCTCCGTGTCGGGGCTAGGCCAGCGTGATCTCACCGCCAACGTCGCCCAGGACGATGTCCGGGAGCTGGGCCCGGTCGGGGTAGAACTCCCACTCCAGGGGGATTTGCGCCTCGGTCTCGCCGTCGGCGGAGAGCTGGGCCGGGGAGACGACCACGCCCTTCAGGAACGCCCAGTCCTCGGCGTTGTCGTACCCCTCGCCGGTGGCCATATACGCGAGGCCCGCCCCCTTGTCCCGGGGGTGAAACACGACGGCCTTGGCATAGGTGTACGTGTCGACGCCGAGCGCCGCGGGGGCGAACGGGACCACGTCGCCGGCCGAGTGCCAGGGGAACATCCGTTTCTGGTTGGCCAGGGTGTGCTGTTTCAGGGTTGCCTTGGCCGTGGCCTTGATCCCCAGGAGCCGTTGCCCCAGGACCTGGCGGTGGAGCTGGCTGAGGGCGATCTCCCGCCGGTCCTGCTCGACGCTGGCCTCGGGCTCCTCGCACCAGCCGACGTTGACCATCGACCCGTCCGTCTCGATGAAGACGTCGTAGGTCCGGACCTTCGACTCCGTCACATCGATCGCGGCTTCGGCCATCGGTGGATCTCCTTACGCCCCGGCCCGCCGACCGGCCCGCACGACCAGGTTGAAGACGACCAGGTGCCCGCCGCCCTCGGAGGGCCCCAGATCGTAGGGCGGCTGGACGGCGTCGATCGCCGTCACGAGCCAGTCGTCCGACAGGTCCACGTTCCGCGCCGGCACCCGTTCCGGCGGCGGGTACACGACGTCGTACAGGGCGATCGCGCGGGCCCGGGCGGCGGCGTAGCCGGCGGCCCGCGAGAGGACCTGAAACGTCGCGGGCTGGAGGGGCGAAAACGCCCGGTCCGGCCCGCCTGTCGATCGGACGGCCGTGGCCAGGACGGGCGACTCGGGCAGCGTCGAGACGAACAGGTCCTCGCCCAGCGCGAGGGTCGCCCCGTCGGCCAGCCAGGCGGCCAGATCGTCTTCGAGCGAGTCGCTCACCCCGTGAGCTCCCTTCGCACTTCCCCGGCGAGGGCGGCCCCGGCCTTCCGGGAGACCACCTGGAGGGGCCGCTCCATATACTTCGACGGGTACACCCCCTCGATCGGCTGGGTGTGGTGCATCGGCACCTCGTGCTGCTTGACGGCGTAATCGGCGGCCTCGCCGCCGCCGGCCGCGACCTCCACCTCGACCTTCTCGGGGTCGGCCTTGACGTCGCCGGCGGCGATCGTGCCGGCCAGCGTGCCGGTCTCGACCGGCGCCAGCTCCTTGGCCTGCCGCTCGACCTCCAGGGCGAGCTTCTGCATCCCCCGCGCGGCGCCTCGGCGGACCCGGGCGTCGGCCAGGGAAAGCCCCCGCAGGAACTCACGGGCGTCGAAGCGTTCGTCCAGGCCGGCCATGCCCTTCTATTCGGCAAAAGGGGGGGCGGCCCTGTGGGGGAGGGGCTCAGGCGGGCCCGAGGTCCAGCAGGACCGACCCCAGGGTCGGGTGACCCGTGGCGGCGCGGGCGAGGACCTCGTAGTCGCGGCCGCCCACGGCCACGAGGTCGCCGACGTCGATGCCGGGGTCGCGGGCGGCGGCCAGACGCACGCGGACGGTCGAAACGACGTCGCGGCCCGAGACCTGGAGGCGGCGGGCCCCCGCCTCGGCCAAGCACCGCCAGGCCCCGTCGTGTGGCACCCGCACGGGCTGGCCGTAGGTGTCGGCCGCACCGGTCGTCGCGCGCCAGTCGGTGATCGTCGCGTCGGTCAGCACGGGGGATGGTCCCGGATGGGGATGACGAGGACGCGGGGCTCGGCCGACCGGGGGTCGCGACAGAGGACCTCGTGGAACCGGGCCCCGAACCGGACCTCGGCCTCCTCGGCCGTCATGAGGGCGGCCGCCCCGAACCGGGGTCGCGGCAACCGCGCATCCGGGCGTAGTGCTCGATGCAACATGTTAGTAAGGCCTCCCCGTCCTAAGGAGGTAGGGCCGGAGTTGCCGGCGGGCCGCCAGGCACACCAGGTCGGGCCGCCGGTTCGGGTCGTAGGACTCGCTGACGCCGCCGGCGCCCTGGCCCGTGACGCCCTGGTGCTGGTCTTCGAGGCGGGCCGAGCGGTTCGGGTCGGCCAGGATCGCCAGGGCCTGGAGGAAGGCCGCGAACTTGACCCGTTCCGGGACGACCACCGCCCCCTCGGCGTCGAGGTCCCAGATGTGGCCGCTCATGGCCGACTTGCCGGCCGGCCACTCGCTGGGCGGGTCCTCGACCCACCGGGGAAACTGGCGGCCCTGGTCGGGGTCGTACTTCGCGCCCGCGAAGCGGACGGTGTCGATCTCGTCGGAGGCCTGCACCAGGGCCGCCGCCTGGGCCTCGGCCGACGCGCCGGTCCAGGCGATTGCGTCGGCGACGCGAACGGCGAACGCGTCCGCCTCGTCGCCCGTCAGATAGGCGTCCGGCAGGGCCATGGCGGTCCCTCCCAGGTGCTACGCCGCCGCGCCGATCGGCACGGCCAGCGGGCTCGGCATCGCCACGACGCCCGCACCGTTGGCGACATCGGTGCCGTCCGGGCCGAAGCGATAGACAGGGTCCTCGCCGTCGACATCGAAATTCTGAAGCGTGCCACCGTGCAGGTGCATCCCGGCCGAGGCCGCCGACGCAGCGCTATCCCCGTCAAGCGTCACGCCCGGGGACAAGGCCACCGAGGCCCGGCCGCCGTCGAAAGCGATGTTGGCAAGCGTCACGAGCCCATCGCACCGGACTGTTCCGTCGAACGTGAGAGACGGAGCGCCCGTCCCCGCCAGGGCGATTGCCCCGAGGGTGTACTCGCCGCCCGACGACAGGTGGAGGTCGCCGTAGCCGTAATCCTGCCCCGCGTGCCCGAACGTCACGGGCGGGCTGCCCACCAGTTCGCTCTGGATCGTCAACGACACGTCGGAGCCGTCTCGCCCCTTGACCGTGATCGAGGACGGCCCTGTTCCGCCTACGCCGGGGACGGTGACCTGGACGCCTCGGTCCGTGGCGTACGAAAGAGGCAGGAGAGAAAGGGCTCTGGCCGTGCTGAAGAGGATCGGCTCACTGAACGTCAAGGCCCCAAAGTCTCCCACTTCCCCCAGCGCAATAGTGACCGGACAGCCGACCGTGCCGGAGAGCGACCAGACGCTGTAGGCAGTGACCGAGAGGACAAACGAATTGGCGGAATCGGCCAAGTCGCCGCTCCCCTCGACGCTGCCTGCCCTGATGCCATTTGCGCCTGGGGTGACGGTCACCCCGGAGTCGATCTCGATTCCCCACAGCCCGCTGTTCCAGGCGTAGCACTCGGCGGTCGCGTCCGACGTGAACCTTACCTTCAGGTGATTGCGATAGGTACTGTTCGGGAACCCGTCGAACGATGAGCCGTGGCAGACCATCGTCGCCTCGACGTTGATGTTGGTCAGGTTGTACGAGCCGATGTCGATGTCGCCGAAGTGCTGTTCCTCTTCGGCTTCGGCCGCGTAGGTCGTCGCGGCGCTCACGGTCAGGTTCGGGTAGGCGGAGGCGGTCGAGCCCGCCACGTCCAGCGTCCCGGCCACGTCGCACACCAGGTCGAAGTCACCAGCGGAGTTGAACTGGACGTAACCGTCCGGGTCGTCCAGGCCGGAGTAGAGCGTGCCCATCCACTCGGTGCAGTCGAATGACCCCGAGATGCTATCCACCACCGCTTCGCAGTCGATGTCCCCGTCGCCGACGATTGCCCCGCCGCTGGTCCAGGTGCAGAATACGCACGCTACGGAGTGGCCGGAGTCGAGCTCCAGCTCTCCTCCGTCCTCCACGCTCAGGTTGTCGCACGCAACGTCGTCATCGACCAGCACGTCGTGATAGATGATCGCGTCGTCGCCGGAGACGGGGGCCACGCCGCCATCCCACGTCAGCTCGTCGGTCCAGTCGCCGGATTGCACGCTCTGGATCGAGGCCATTTAGGGGCTTTCTTTCTCGGGGGCGTCGGTGACGCCGCTGCACACTCGGACGGTCACCCAGCCGACGCGACCACCGGCAAGGTTTTCGTCTGTGAAAGGAATGCGGGCGACCCGGAGGAGCTCGGCCCCGGTGGCGGTTCGCATGAAGACCTCGACCGTTTCGGGGCGGGCCGTCTCGACGCGTCCGCGAGCGACGCGGCCATCGAGGCCATGCTTGCGGTCGGCGTCCGGGCGAAGGGCCTTATCGGGTATCTTGTCGGTCATCTTGTCGGTCATGATCAGCCTCCTGCGGCCCGGACCGCCGTCCACTCCATCGTGACATCCGAGTCGCCCACGCGCCGCAGGTGGACCCGGGTGCAGCCGATGCAGGAGATGGCGTGGTTGAGGTTCGGCATGAGCCGCCTGCCGTCCTCGGCGGGGTCCACGGCCGCCGCGTCGACCACGACATAGGCCGCCCCGTCGAGCCAGACCTCCAGGCGGACCGTCCCGTCCGGGACCGCCGCGTCGACCCATGCGGTCCCGCTGGTCGCCAGATCGGCCTGGGGGGCGGCAGCGCCGCCTCCGACCGCGTCGCGGACCTGTTGCAGCGTCTGCTCGGTCGCACGGGCTGTGCTCATCGCGGCCTTCTCCTTTCGACGCCCATTCTAAGACCGGGGCCGCCCCCCGCAGAAGGCGGCCCTCGCAGTCCCCAAGGGGGTCTCGCCAGTGTGCGCCGGGCCCGTCGGGCCCGTCGTCAGGCCCGCTGGAGCCAGGCGCTGGCCGTCACGGACGGCGTTGTGCCGGCGAGCGTCCAGACGAGCTTCGTGTACCGCTTCGTCTGGCCGAAGGCCTTCGAGATCTGGCCCACGGCCTCGACGGCGAACTTGAGGCCCGTCGAGACGTAGGTGTCGTCGTCGTCGGATTCCTGGACGTCCACCTCGTAGGTTTCGTTCTCGTCGCCGGTGTCGAGGGCCTCGACCTCCAGCTCCAGACGCATCACCGCGTCGGGCTCGGGCGCAAACCCCGCCCCGTGGTCGATGACGCCCTCGGAATCGCCCGTCTCCGCGATCGTCTGCGAGTCCATGAGCTGCAGGTCCGCGTCCAGCGGTCCGGTCCGCCTCGCCATAGCTCCCTCTCCTTCGCTCGGGGCCCGCGTCGCGTCGCCCCGTCGTTCGCGTTAGCCGGCCGCCTCGACACCCTCCAGGATGCCGTAGTAGCGGGCCGCACTTCGGCCGTGGAACATCGCCAGCCCGAGGAGGGCCTCGACGACGACCTGGTCCACGGTGCCCCGGACGCCCTGCTCCTCGATGTCGAAGACGCCGGCGGCGGCGTTGCGGGCGATGCCCTGGAGGCGGTCCTCGTCGACCGAACCGCCGAAGTTTGCGCAGTAGATCGAGCCCGTCACGTCGCTCGTGCCGACCGTCTCGTCGAACCCGAGGATCTCGGCGCCCGTCTCGTCCTCGCCGACGATCGCGATCTCGACGTTCGAGAACGTCCGGGGCTTCAGGGGCCCCGCCCAGTCCGAAAGGTCGAGGCCCGTGGCGCCGTGGGCCCGGATGGTGGCGGCGAGCGTCCGCCGCATCGCCGCGCTCACGAGGAGGACCTTCTCGTCGTCGCCGCCCACGACCAGGTCGATGCATTTCTCCACCTGGTCGAGGTCGAGATAGCCGCCGTTCGTGCCGGCCTTGATGGTCTGGCCGCCGGTGCCGAGCCGGCGGTTCAGCCCGTCGAACGCCTTGGGGTCGCCGCCGGCCTTGCGGGTGTCGCCGTCGAAGAACTGCCGCTCGAACCCCAGGCGGGCCGCCTTCATCTTCCGGGCCATCCGGCCGGCCTTGCGGCCGAGCATGAGGCGATCGGTTTGGACCGTGCCGCCGAAGATGGCCGTCCCCTCCCGCTGCGGGACGGTCGCCCCCTCGGCCTGCTCGGGCCACTCCTCGTTCAGGGCACGGAACCCGATCGCCGGCAGGCTGGCCTCGACCTGGTACTCGTAGCCGAAGGCGTCGGCCAGGTCGATGAAGTTCAGGCGCGACAGGATCGGGCTCGCGGCGGCGAAGATCTCCACCACCGACCGGCGTTTCAGGTCCGGGACCGCCCGCCCGTACTCCAGAAGCGTGTCCGCCATGGGTCGTCCTCACCAGTTTAGGGTGCGCGTGTGGCCCGGCGCCGCCGCCGGGACCGATCGCCTCAGGCCTCGCCTCGCTCGCCCGCGTAGATCGTCTCCAGGCGGCGGGCCGGCTCCTGCTCCGCCAGGGCCGCCTGGTCCCGGACGGGCCCCGCCGGGCCGCTTGCCCCGACGCTGGCCGGCCGGACGCCGTACTTGCCGCTGGCGACGTCGGCGGTGAACGCCTCGGCCGCCTTCTCCAGGCCCGCCTGGAGCGCTTGCTCGTCGTCGGTCCCGGGGATGAGCGTGTGGTAGGCGACGGGGACGTGGCCGGCGTTCGCCGACAGCCACCCGGCCCGGGCTTGGCGGGCCCGTTCGGCCTCGGCCTCGGCCTCCCGCCGCTCGTCGGCCTCGCGCGTGGCCTGGTCGAGGGCCGCCCGGACCGTCTCGGCGGCGAGGGCCTTGACCCGTTCCTCGTCGACGCCGCCGGCGCCTTCCTTGGCCTCCTCGGCCAGGGCGTGGGCGTTCTCGGCGGCCCGACCCGCCCGCTCGACCTTCTCCCCCAGCTCCGCCAGGGGCTTCAGGGCCTCCTCGACGATCCCGACGACGTCGGCCCGGTCCTCGTCGCTCAGTGCCATGCCCGCATCCTCCCGCTAAGGCCCACCTCCCCGACGGTACTCGGTACTCTATTCGGCAAAACCGCCGGCCTCGCCCGTGTCCCGCGCCGATATCCCCTCCACCCAGGGGGCCAGGTTGTGGGTGCAGTTGGGATGGTACGGGGGGCGCTGGTCCAGCCACTCGTGGTCCGGGTGCCGCCCCGAGAGGCTCCAGACCCGGTCGACGTACTCGTTGCAGACGTCGCAGCAGACCCCGGGGCCGGTCACCGCCACCAGGTCAAATAGGAGCGGATCGCCCAGGGCCGTCCCCTGGCGCTCCAGCCGCCGGACGACCGCCTCGGTGGCCGCCTCGCGGAGCTGGACCGACGCCACGAGCCGGGCGTATTCGCCGACGTCGAACCGCCGCTTCCCGGCCCGGACCACGCCGGCCTCCAGGTCGGCGATCTCCTCCAGCTCGGCCGGCGAGAGCGTGCCCGAATCGAGGAGCTCGCGACCGGCCTCGGAGAGGCGGGCCCGGAGGGCCCGCGAGATCCGCCCCAGGCTCCCCCCCGAGACGAGGCCCTTGGCCACGGTGCGCTCGAGCTCCGGCTCGGCCACGAGGAGCTGGCCGGTGCGGCGGATCGCGCGCCGGGCCGAGTCGGCGAGGTCCCGGTTCGCCCCGGCCAGGTCCCGGGCGATCTGGCCGGCGAAGACGCGGACGGCCCCCTCGTTGATTCGGAGCCACTCGGCCCCGGCCCGCCCGAGGGGCAACTCGATGCCCGCCGGGGCGATCGCCGCGTCGGCGGCCCGGGCCGCACGGAGATAGCTCCGCCGGACCGCGCCGCTCACCCAGGCGTCGCTCGCGCCGGCGGTCCGGGCCGAGATGTCGTCGACCTCGCGGAGGAGCCGGGCGGCCTGGCCCCGCTGAAAGGCCGTGCCGGAGCGCAGCAGCGCCGCCAGGTCCCGGGCGCCGGCCCGGTAGATCCGGGCGATCTGGCGAAGTTCGCGTTCGGACGGTTCGGGCGGGGTCGGCATGGCCCGTCAGCTTTCAATCCTACGCCGTAGAAGGCCCCGTGTGGGCGACATCGCCTGCGGGGGCACCCACGGGTACCCCTTCCGGGCGAAGAGGCCGTCCTACGGCGATTTTACCGCCTCCGCCTCGGCACTTTGCGCGGTGGCCAGTCTTGGCCACCGCGCCCGCTTGGTCCCTCGCGGCGGGCAGGACTGCCCGCCGCGCTTTGCGCGATGTCCCCCTGCGCTTTGCGCGGTGGCCAGTCTTGGCCACCGCGCCCGCTTGCATGAAGCTCTTCGAGGTCGTCGGCGAACAGGTGGCACGACTCGTCGCCGTATCGCCACCGGCCTTGGCTGCACATCCAATCGACCCAGACCGTCATGAGTTCTCCTTCTCCGCCTCGGCCGCCGCCCGGGCCGCCTCCTCGGCCCCGGCCAGGTCGAGCCGCCCCCGGCGAAAGCTCGTCGGCAGGCCGGCCTCCCGCTCGGCCGCGAGCTCGGCCAGCTCCTCCTCGACGATCGCGGGGTCGCCGTTGTGGATGCGCATCAGCGCCCGGCGGGTCGAGAGAAGACCGGCGGCGTGATAGCCGGTGGTTACCCGCATCTCCTCCTCCTCGTCGACCGGCAGGCCGTCCGACCAGGTGAGGGCCACGGGGGCGACCGCGTAGGCCGGGACGATCGCGTGGGCGCGCTCCAGCAGCATGCCAACCCGGAAGGCCGCGCGGATCGCCGGGGCGAAGAAGGTCCGCTTCCGGTTGACCCTGGCCAGGGTCTGCGTGGCGGCGAGCTTGTACTTCTTCCACGAGTCGGCCGATGTGGCGCCCCCCAGGCCGACGAGCTGCGGGGCGATCTCCAGGTGCCCGAGGAAGGCGTCGGTCGCCCCCGCCAGGCTCTTCATCTGCCACTCCAGCTTCGCTTCCCACGTGACGTACTTGACCGGGTCCTTCGTGGGGTCGTCGGTCCGGATCGCCCGGCCGGAGACCTTGAGGTTGCCCTGCTCGTCGAAGAGGTCCTCCAGGGCCACGACGACGGGGTCGCCGTGGATGTCGAGGATGCGTGAGATCTGGGAGCGGCGGTTGTTCACCTCGTCGACGAGCGTCAGGCACTCGTCGTCGTAGTCGGAGGCCCCCGTCCCGCCGGCCGGGGCGTAGTTCGGGAGCTCGACGATCGCCGGCTCGTCGATGCCCGTCGCCTCCACCTCCGGCCGGGCCGCTTCGACGATCGCCAGGTCCGCCCGGGCCTCCACCCGGTTCCCGTCCTTCCCCAATCGCCAAAGCTCGTGCCGGATCTGGCCGGGCGAGTGATCGATGACGCGGAGGTACCAGACGCCTCCCGCGCGGAGGCGGTACTTGACGGCCGCGCCCCGCAGGCGCCGGCCGGAGACGTCCCACCGGCCGAAGACGTGTTCGGGGGCCACCGCTTCGCAGCGGACGGCCCCCCGGTCCACCAGGATCTGCCACCAGGCCCTGCCGGCCCAGGAGGCCGTCGCCGCCGCGTCCAGCAGGAGGGGGTGTAGCCCCGCGCCGGCGGCGATCCGCTCGACGGCCTCGGCCGACCTGGGCGATGGGTCCCCCGCCTCCACCAACAACGGCTCGCCGAACAGGAGGTCGGCGTACTTCAGCGTGCACCGCCCGGGGAGGTTCTCCGTGATGTAAAGGACCTTTGAGGCGTTCGGGCCGACGCTCTTGAAGGCGTGGTCGGTCCGGTTGCCGGCGAAGAAGTACTGCTTGTGCTTCCCCTCGAAGATGAGCCGCCGGTCGGCGATCCGTTGCCGCGCGGCGAGCTCCTCGTCCGAGAGCCACGGCTGTCCGATTGCGGTCACGCCTCGGCTCCTTTCACCAGCCGGCGGGTTTGGCGACGAGGGACGCCCGGCCCCGGACCCGGGCGTCGCGGGCCGCGCCCACGGACCACAGGACGGCCTCCAGGTAGTCGTCCTTGATCCGGGTCCGCCGCCGGATGACCTCGCCAGCCGGGCCCACGAAGTCCAGCTCCACCGTCCGCCGCCGCCCCTCGTAGCTCGGGTAGGCCCCGGCGGCCGTCTCCCGGTAGTTGGTCAGCTCGGCCTTCAGCACCGCGTACCCCCGCGAGGCCCGGAACCGCCGCGTCACGATCAGGCCGTGAAAGAACTCGACGAGCTGCACCTTGGCTTGCGTGGTCAGGTGCCGAACCTCGGCCCGGCCTGCGAACCGCTGGCCGCCGCACCACTCGGCCAGGTCGCTGGCCTGGTAGGCCTCCAGCGCCGCGCGGCCGATGCCCCAAAGCCTGTCGATCTCCAACAGCTTCTCTTTCAGCGGGTCGGCCAGGCGGAACCGCAACTCCCACGCCCCGAGCAGCAGGTAGAGCGAGCCATCCGTGACGGCCGAGTCGATCACCTCCCCCTTCTCGTCGTAGACGGGGATGGGCCGGCCCTTCAGGGCCGGCACCACGACCCGGCCGGTGGCCGCGAGGACGGTCCGGTCGGGGTCGGCCGCCGTGGCGCTCGCCCGGTCGAGCCCGACGCCGACGGCCATGCGGCCGCCCGGTGTCCCCAGGGCCGCCTCCACCCGCTCGGGCAGGACGATCCGGGGGATTCCGTCGACAAAGAGCGGCGCGACCTGCTCCTCGGTCCACAGGGCCTGGCCGACGCCGGCCGGGAGGTTGCAGTGGTTGCGGAGGAACTCGGAGCGGACCATCTGGGCGTACCGGCCGCGAATCCACTCCGGCGACAGCCAGGGGTGGATCGGCTCGACGCCCGGTCCCAGGCCGACGCCACACCCCCGCTTCAGGCAGTCCTCCAGGCCCTCGAACCGTATCCAAACGGCGGCGATCGACGGGTCGCCCACCAGCGGGTCGGGGTCGCGGCCCTCGGCGGCAGCCCGCTCGGCCTCGGCCCTGGCGTCGAGGGCGAGCGTCACGAGCCGGTGGATGAAGTTGGCGGCGTCGCCCATGTTCGAGTCGGCGATCGAGAGGCCGCACCAGACGTCGCCGGTGGAACTCGCGCCGACCTGGTACGTGGCGTCGTCGGCGGCCTTGCACCCCTCGGTGTTGTGATAGACCGAGATGCCCTGGCCGTAGGTGCTGGCCTCGCGGGCCGGCTGGAGCTTGCAGACCGAGCCCGTGTGGTGGAACCGGACCTGGTCAGCGAGGACCTCGATCTCCCCGACGGCCTCCCGCTCGGCCAGGCGGGGCGAGTTGTGGATCGTGTCGGCGATCCGCCGGAAGACGGTGTCCTCGGCCTGGTCCTCGGAGTTGGCCTGGACCACGATGAGCTGGTCGGGGTAAGCGTCGGCGCGGTGGAGGTCGTAGAGGCCCGCGAGCTCGCTCTTGCCGCACCGGCGGGGGAAACACGGGACGGCCGTCGCGTGGGCGAGCGTGCCCTCGCCCGTCACGGCGAAGAGCGCGCGGATGGCGGCGGTCTGCCACGTGGTGTAGACCAGGGGCGCCCACCCGCCGCCCTTGGTGAGGCGGTAGCAGTTGGCCTCGACCCAGGCGATGTGCTCGTCGGGGGTGAAGTGTTTGAGGGGCCCGGCGTCGGCCGCCGTCTGGGGGGCCTTCCGCCCCGAGAGGAGGGCCTCGATCTCGGCGGCGGCGTCGCGCCGGCGAGTGCGGGCTGGGGAGCGGCGGGCCATGCCCCTCTATTCGGCAAAGGGCGGGCGGAGCGAGGCGGGCGTCCCGCTTGGGGGACGCCCGCCCCAAAAGGTGGCCTCCGGAAGCGGAGTCGCATGGCCGGGGCCGCATCGGCCCTCCCGGAGGCGCGGCCCGTCGCGCTTTGCACCATTTTGCCGCGCGGTGGCCAGTCTTGGCCGCCGCGTCACTTGCGTTTCGAAGTCCCTCGCGGCGGGCAGGACTGCCCGCCGCGCTTAAGAGCCCCGCCCCTTCTCGGCGACCAGGCGCCGCCACTCGTCGCGGACGCGGGCCTC
>CAYQCY010000051.1:19152-22169 GCA_964416095.1 uncultured Gemmatimonadaceae bacterium | reverse complement strand
CCTCTCGCGCGCTTCCGCGCTCTCGGTGCCACACGGAACTTCGGCGACGCTACACCAGGGATGCGTTGTGGTCCCGCGGTTTGACGCCCCATCACGCCCGGAGTATGTTTTCGCGGTTGATCCCGCCCGTGTCCGGGCGGGGCTGGCTGTCACCTCGGACGGAGGCGTGATGGCGCTCGCGGAGCGCTTTCGTGGCCTGTCGGTTGCCGAAGCGCTGGAGGCGCGGGCGACGGAGGACCCGGACCGCACGTTCCTGATCTCGGGCCGTCGCCGTCTGTCCTACGGGCAGGTGGAGGCCCGGGCCACCGCCCTGGCTGCGTCGCTGCGGGAGCTGGGGATCGAGGCGGGCGACCGCATCGCGCTGGACCTCCCCAACTGGACCGAGTTCGTCATCTCGGTGTTCGCCGCCGCGAAGCTGGGCGCGGTCATCGTCCCGCTGAACCCCCGCTACACGGTCCCGGAGCTCCAGTACATGCTGCGGCATTCCGAGGCGGCGGTGGTGATCTCGGCGGAGGAATTCGACGGGACCGACTACCTGGAGCTGTTCGAGGGCTTCCTGACCTCGCTGCCGGATCTCCAGTACCTGCTCACGGTCGGCGAGGCGGACCTCTGGTACGACGACCGGATCTACCAGTTCGAGGACGTGCTGTCGAGCGGCGAAGGCCGGGAGCTGGAGACGGTGAAGGTGGACCCGGAGGAGGACACCTTCGCGATCCTCTACACCTCCGGGACCATGGGCAAGCCCAAGGGTGTGGCTCTGACCCACACCAACCTGCTGGGCTCGGCGGCCCGGACGGTGGACGCCATCGGCCTGGGCGCGGACGACGTGGTCTTCGGCGTGACGACGGTCTTCCACGTGTTCGGGCTGGGCCCGGGCATCCTGGGCACGATGGCCGCCGGGGCGTCCCTCGTCTTGCAGGAGGAGTTCGCCGCGGCGGATGCCCTGGACCTTATCCGGGAGCACAGGGTAACCGTCCACTACGGCGTACCGACGGTGTTCGTCAAGGAGCTGCGGGAGCAGGGGGAGCGTGCCCGTGACGTCTCGTCTCTCCGCACGGGCATCGTGGCCGGCGCACCGATCGGCGATGAGCTGATCCGCAGGATCCGCTGCGGGCTCTGTCCGAGCCTGCAGGTGGCGTACTCCCTCACGGAGACCGCGTCGGCAGTCTCCGTGACGCGCCCCGACGACCCCGAAGACAAGCAGGTCTTCACGGTGGGGAAGCCGTTGGAGGGCGTGGAGCTTCGCGTGCTGGACTTCGACGGGACGTTGCTGCCCGAGGAGAGCCTGGGCGAGGTGGCGGTGCGGGGCCCCGGCATCATGAAGGGCTACTACCGGCAGCCCGGCGAGACGTCGCACACGTTCACCGAGGACGGGTACTTCCTGACGGGCGACCTGGGGATGGTCGACGAGGAGGGGTACCTCCACATCGTGGGGCGTCGCAAGGAGCTGATCATCCGGGGCGGGTTCAACGTCTATCCCCGGGAGGTGGAAGACCGGCTCCACGCCCACCCGGCGATCATGGACGTGGCGGTGGTCGGGTTGGCCCACGACGTGCTGGGCGAGGTCGTCTGTGCCTGCATCGTGCCGGTGGAAGGCGCGATCGTCACGGGCGAAGAGGTGAAGGACTGGTGCCGGGGTGCACTGGCGGACTACAAGGTCCCCGACCTGGTGCGGTTCTTCGACGCCTTCCCGCTCACGGGGAGCGGCAAGGTGCGCAGGGTGGAGTTGGCGCGGACGTTGAGCGCCGAAGAGTCCTCGCGCCGGAGCTAGGCGCCGGCTACCCGGCGCCGGGCGGCGCGACGGAGCAGGACACAGGACCCGGGCCATGCGGACCGGGTGGTGACGGGCGGAGATACCGCCCGCACGGAGCAGCGAGACTCCCCGACCTGTCTCGCGGAAGACGGTCGACGCGAAGCGGCGCGACGGACCTGTCGGGCGCGCGCAAAGAGCGCTCCCGGGGCGGCGACGCGCACGGCGTCCCCGCAGAAGCGATCGTCTTCCGTACAGAAGGCAGGGGGCCTTGCGGAGCTGAGATGACAAAGAGAACGAACGCGAGGACCATGCAAGACTTTGCACGGGCGCCGCACCAGACCCAGCCTACGAGCGGGCCGGTGCCCCACGCGCCCAACGCTGCGCTACTCA
Source organism: uncultured Gemmatimonadaceae bacterium (assembly GCA_964416095.1). Classification (GTDB taxonomy): domain Bacteria; phylum Gemmatimonadota; class Gemmatimonadetes; order Longimicrobiales; family RSA9; genus CAYQCY01. The sequence goes on along the minus strand of CAYQCY010000051.1, from coordinate 20,026 downwards.
TCGACTTCGACAACGTGACGATGGGGATCCGCAGCGATCTCACGAAGGAGATGAAGAAGCTCCTCAACAGCGACATCATCCGGGGCAAGGTGGCCGTTCAGCGGGCGTATGCCGACTGGCGGCGCTACCCCCAGTACATCGTGCCGCTCTCGGAGTCGGCGGTGGACCTGATCTTCGCCCCGGCGTACGGGAGCTCGAAGAAGAACGCCACGGACATCCGTCTGGCCATCGACGCGCTGGAGCTGGTCTTCACGCGTCCCGAGATCGGGACCTTCATCCTGCTGTCGGGCGACTCGGACTTCAGCAGCCTGGTCCTGAAGCTGAAGGAGTACGGCAAGTACGTCATCGGCGTCGGACTGCGTGAGTCGTCCTCGGACCTCCTGGTCCAGAACTGCGACGAGTACTACAGCTACTCGGCGCTGTCGGGTCTGACCCGGACCGGCGAGGGCGGCGTCGCCCCGGCGGAGGATCCGTGGGCGCTGACGGAGCGGGCCGTGCGGCAGATGCAGGCGGACGGCGACGTCATGCGCTCCGACCGGCTCAAGCAGGTCATGCTGGAGATCGACCCGAGCTTCGATGAGAAGGAGGTCGGCTTCAGCAAGTTCAACCGGTTCCTGGCGGAGGCGGCCAGCAACGGCGCCCTCCGCATCAAGAAGCTGGGGAACGGCCAGTACGAGGTCATGCCGCCCGGCGAGGAGCCGGCGCCGGGCACGGAGCCGGTGGCGTCCCGGCAGACGAGGCCGCCGAGGCGTCGGGAGCCGAGGCCGGAGCCCGAGCGGAGGCCGCCGCCGGAGCCCGAGCCGCGGGCGGAGCCGGAGCCGGAGCCGGAGGTGGAGCCGGAGGTGGAGCCGGGGGCGGAGCCGGAGGTGGAGCC
>CAYQCY010000051.1:0-19052 GCA_964416095.1 uncultured Gemmatimonadaceae bacterium | reverse complement strand
CGGAGCCGGAGGTGGAGCCGGAGGTGGAGCCGGGGGCGGAGCCGGAGGTGGAGCCTGTGCCGCGGCGCGAGCTGCCCCTGGAGGTGCCGGACCGGACGGCCCAGGGCGTCCCCGGCGACGACCTGGAGCGGTCGTACGACCTGCTCCGGGACGCGGTCGCCGCCATCGTCCGGGAGGGCGGCGCCGCCCGGGACTCGGACATCAAGCGTCGGATGCTGGAGATGCGGCCGAACTGGGACGAGTCGGAAGTCGGCTTCAGCAAGTTCAGCCGGTTCCTGCGCCAGGCCCACGCCGAGGAGGTCATCAACGTGCGTCGGACATCCGAGGGCTACTACGAGGCGACGCTGGCCGGCGGGGTACCGCAGGAGAAGGCCGGGCGTCCCCGCGAGGATCGTCGTCGGGACCGGCGTCCGTCGCGTCGTGCCGAGCGGGAGCGTGAGCCGGAGCCGGCGCCGGCGCCGGACACCGGCGAAGAGACCGGCGCCGAGGTGCACGCGGGTGTCGTGGCGACCCCGGAGAAGAAAGAGCCGGAGCCGACGGAGGCCGGGGAGGAAGCGCCGACGGAGTCGGAGGTCGCGGAGACCGGGACCCGGCCGGCGGAGCCGTCGCATCGCCACGTGGCGGTCACCGGTCGTCGTGGCAGCAAGGGCCGCGGCGCGCCGTCGGGCCCGCCGCCGGTCCTGCCGGGCCAGACGGCGGGCGGCGCGGGTCCGAAGGAAACCCCGGAGGCGCGGACATCCGAGACCGCCGCGCCCGAGGCGAGGCCGACGGAGGCGGTCGGCAGGGAAGGTGCCTCGCCGGGCGGCGGCGCCTTCGATCCGGACGCCTACAAGCTACCCACGGAGGCGGGCGCGGTGATCCGGTACCTGAGCAACAGCTACAAGGGCGTGGGCCAGAAGACGGCGGAGCAGCTCATTGACGCCTTCGGCGCCAACGGGGTGTTCACCGCGCTGGCCACGGAGCCGGACCGGGTGCGCGAGGTCCTGGGACCGGGCCGCCGCACCGACCAGCTCATGGAGGCGTGGGAGGCGGACCTGGCGCGCCGCAGGGCCCGGTCCGGGAACGGACGGAGCGAGGAGCGGGCGGGCCAGCCGGCCGTGACGCCGGCGGATTGACGGACCAGCCGACGCTCCCTCGCTCCTTCTACGCCCGGTCCGCCGAGGCCGTTGCCCGGGAGCTGATCGGGGTCGTCGTACGGAGTGACATCGGAGGCGAGACCACATCGGGCCGGATCGTGGAGGCCGAAGCGTACCTCGGTCCCCACGATCCGGCTTCTCACGCCTGGGAAGGCATCGGGCGGACGCGCAGGAACGAGGCCATGTTCGGCCCGCCTGGCACCGCCTACGTCTACCGAAGCTACGGCGTGCACTGGTGCCTCAACGTGGTCACGGACCGGGAGGACTTTCCCGGCGCCGTCCTGATCCGGTCGCTGGAGCCGCTCGAAGGGCGGGACATCATGTTGAAGCGTCGCGGCAGCGGGCCCCGGCGGCTCACGACCGGGCCCGGCCGCCTGACCCAGGCGCTGGGCGTGACCGGTGAACAGGACGGCCACCCCCTGGACCGTCCCCCGCTCCTCCTGCAGCCGTCGGACGACGACGAGCCTCCCGACCTCGTGGTGGGGCCGCGCATCGGCGTCAGCCGGGCCGAGGACTGGCCGCTCCGCTTCGGAGAACGGGGCAGCGCCTGGCTGTCCCGTCCTTTCTAGACACGTTCCGGGCCCATCCCTACATTGGCGGTCCCGACGACGCACCTGAGGAAGGAGACGAGCGGTGAAGACCGTCGTATGCATCAAGCGGGTGCCCGACACGGAGACCCGGATCCGCATCGCGGAGGGCGGGATCGACATCTCGGGCGTCAAGTACATCGTGAGCCCGTACGACGAGTTCGCCATCGAGGCGGCGCTGCGGTTGAAGGAGTCGACCGGCGACGGCGAGGTCTCGGTCATGACGCTGGGCGCCGAATCGGCCGCCGAGCAGCTCCGGTCCGGCCTGGCCATGGGCGCCGACACGGCGGTGCTGCTCAAGGGCGAGACGGGGATGGACGGGCTCGCCGCGGCGAAGGCCCTGGCGACGGCGCTCGAGGACGCCGGCGCGGACCTGATCCTCTTCGGCATGAAGGCGGCGGACCACGATCAGCAGCAGGTGGGGCCCATGGTGGCGGAGCTGCTGGACCTGCCGTGCGTCACCGTGGTGGCGGAGCTGGAGTCGGAGAACGGCACGCTGGTCTGCCACCGCGAGATCGAGGGCGGCACCGAGATCGTGGAGGTGGAGACGCCGGCGGTGGTGACCATCACGAAGGGCCCCTACGAGCCGCGCTATCCGTCCCTCAAGGGGATCATGGCGGCGAAGAAGAAACCGCTGGAGGAGAGGGACGCGGAGGTCCCGGCGGACCGGGTCCGGGTCAGGGAGCTGGCGTACCCGCCGGAGCGTCCCGAGGGACGGATCGTGGGGGAGGGCCCCGACGCCGTGCCGGAGCTGGTGCGGCTGCTCCGTGAAGAAGCCAAGGTCCTGTAAGGGGGGATGATGTCGACGATTCTCGCGGTAACGGAGCAGCGGGACGGCGCGCTGCGCGGCGTGTCCACGGAGGTCGTGACGGCCGCCCGGGACGTGGCGGACGCCCTCGGCGGCGAGGTCCACGCTCTGGTCATCGGCGGCCCGGGCATGGCGGATGCCGTGGACGGGCTCGGCGCCGCCGGCGCCGACACGGTCCTGGTGGCGGAGGCGGACGCGCTGGCCGACTACAGCGGCCGGGGCTACGCCCGCGTCGTGGCCGACCAGGCGGCGGCAGGCGACTACTTCGCCATTCTCTTCCCCGCGTCCGCCGCAGGGAAGGACATGGCCCCCCGCGTAGCGGCGCGCCTGGACGTGCCGCTGGCCACGGAGGCCACCGAGCTGGCCGTGGAGGACGGCGAGCTGGTCGTCACCCGGCCCGTCTATGCCGGCAAGGTCTTCGCCCGGGTCACGCTGGACGCGACCCCGCGCCTGGTCTCGCTCCGACCCAACGCCTTCCGCGGCGAGGAGCGGCCGAAGGCCGGGACCGTCCAGACGCTGGACACCTCGCCCGACCCCTCGAGCCGGGGCGCGAAGGTCCGGGAGGTGGTGGCCGCCGGTGGCGGCGCCCTGGACGTGGCCGAGGCGTCCATCGTGGTGGCCGGGGGACGCGGGCTGAAGGAGCCCGAGAACTGGACGATCCTGGACGAGCTCCGGGACGCCCTCGGCGAGGGCACCGCCCTCGGCGCCTCACGGGCCGTGGTGGACACAGGCTGGCGGCCCCACGGCGAGCAGGTCGGCCAGACCGGAAAGACGGTCTCGCCCCAGCTCTACTTCGCCGTGGGCATCAGCGGTGCCATCCAGCACCTGGCCGGGATGCGCACCGCCGGGACCATCGTCGCCATCAACAAGGACCCCGACGCGCCCATCTTCAAGGTGGCCGATTACGGCATCGTGGGCGACGCCTTCGAGATCGTGCCACGGCTCACCGAGGCGATCCGGGCGGCCGGCTGAGCGCGCGGGGTGCGCTCTTGGTCGGCGGCAGCCGCCCTCCTGCCCGCGAAGCGGCCTCCTGGTCGGCGCTAGCCGCCCTCCTGCCCGCGAAGCGGGCCTCCTGGCGGCGCTAGCCGCCCTCCTGCCCGCGAAGCGGGCCTCCTGGCGGCGCTAGCCGCCCTCCTCGATTGCCTGGACGAGCTCCCGGCAGAAGTCCGGGATGTCGTCCACCACGCGGCCCCACACCAGGTTGCCGTCCCGGAAGGCGGGCTCGTCCACCCAGGTGGCGCCGGCGTTCTCCACGTCGTCCTTGATGCCACGGGAGCCCGTGGCCTTTTTCCCGTCCAGGATGCCGGCGCTGGCGGGGACCCATCCGGCGTGACAGATGGCCCCGACGATGCGGCCGAGCTCGTGGGCCTCACGGACCAGCCGCAGCACGGCCGTGTCCCGCCTCAGCTTGTCCGGGGCCCAGCCGCCGGGCACCACGACGGCGTCGAAGTCCGACGCCTTGACCCGTGCCGCAATGGTGTCGGGCGCGGCCTCCAGGCAGTGCTTGCCCCGGAACCGCTCCTTCCGCCCCGTGCCCACCACGACCACCTCCGCGCCTTCTTCCCGCAGCCGCATGACCGGCACCCAGAACTCCAGGTCCTCGAAGCCGTCTTCCACCAGGTACGCCACCTTCTTGCCGTCCAGTCGCATGCGTCCTCCCCGTTGTTCGTGCGCCATGGGCCGCGGACATGGAGCCCGCTCGACCGGAGATGATGCAAGGATCGTTCGGAAGCGGCCGGCCGGGATCGGCGGTCGGCGGTCACATCAGCCGGTACGACGGCCCGCTCCCGCCCTCTCTCGGCGTCCAGCGCGGGCCGATCACGTCGGTGGCCCTGCAATCGATGCAGTTGGGCGCGTTGACGACCAGGTGCCCGTTCTCGTCCGTCTCGTACACGCCTGCCGGGCACATGTGGCTGTAGAGGCGCGCCACCGGCTCCGGCACGTCCTCGCCGGCGACGAGGTGGGACGGGATGTCGTCCCGGGTCTGGTTCCCGGACTTGAAGACGGCATCCACCTTGGAGAAGGCCAGCTCGCCGTCCGGCGTGAAGTCCGGCTCGGGCCCCACGCGCCGGGGCACGTCGGCGTCGGCGGGCATGTCGATGGTTCGGCCCGGGAAGGCGCCGCGGGTGAGGGTCATGAGGCCCGCCTTGAGGGCGCCCCGGAAGAAGCCGTCCTTGAATGCGGGACGCATGTTCCGGGTCCGATAGAGGTCCTTCATGACGTAGCTCTCGCGCATGGCCCGGCCGTAGCAGGCGAGGGTGGCGTTGGAGACGTCGTCGTCCTTGAGGGCCTGGAAGATGGCGCGCGCCGCCTGGATCCCCGACTCCATGGCGTAGTGGATCCCCTTGAGGGAGGGGACGTCCACGAACCCGGCGGCATCGCCCAGGATCACGATGCCGTCGCCGGACAGCCGCTCGGGGATGGCATGATACCCGCCCTCCGGGATGGTCTTTGCGCCCCACTCCACCAGCTCGCCGCCGTCCAGGACGTTCCGGAAGAGGGGGTGCGTCTTCATCTGCTGGAGCAGGATGTGGGTGTCCAGGCCGACATCGTGGTAGTCCATCCCCACGACGAGCCCGACGGCCACCAGGTTCGGCTCCATCGGGTACATGAAGCTGCCGCCGAAGGCGTCGCGGGGGAGGGGCCATCCCAGGGTGTGCACGACGGCGTCCAGCTCCGTCTTCGTCTCCCACACCTCCTTCACGCCCAGGGCGAAGATCTGCGGGTTCCCGGACGCGATGCCCTGCCATTCACGGTACGCCTGCGAGAGGGGGCCGCGTCCGCCTTCCGCCAGGGCCGTGACCCGGGCCACGATGTCGGTGGGCGGCATGTAGCCGCTTCCCGGCTCGCCCGTCCGGTCCAGCCCCGTGGGCGCGGTGCGGACGCCCCGGACCTGGTGCCCGTCCACCAGGAGCGACTCGGCGGGGAAGCCGGTGAACACATTGACGCCCGCCTCCTCCGCCTTCTCGCCGAGCCAGCGGACGACCTCGCAGATGGAGGCGATGTGGTTGCCGTGGTTCTTCATGGGTGGTGGCGTGGGGATGCGCCGGGCGCCCGACGGGCTCAGCAGGTACACCCGGTCCTTCTCCACCGGTCGCCGGAAGGGCAGATCCTCCACGGCCAGGTCCGGGAACAGGGTCTCGAACGGACGGGGGTTGATCACCGCGCCGGACAGGTTGTGCTCGCCCAGCCCCTCCGCCTTCTCCAGCACGCCGATCTCCACCTCGCCGAGGCCGTCGCCGGACTCGTTGTCCTCCCGGACCAGCCGGGCCAGCTCCAGGGCCCCGGCCAGTCCCGCCGGGCCCGCCCCGACGAAGACCACATCCAGCGGGACGTGCTCCTCTTCGGGCGGGTCGCCCACGATGAACCGGTCCCGGGGCAGCCCGGGCTGGTGCTCGGCGGGGATGACGTGGTCCATGGTCTCCTTCCGTGCTCTCTCGTTTTCTTCGTGTGGGATGCGCTGCCGTCCGAATCCGTGTGGTGGTCCGCGGGTGTCCCACGCAGCCGCGAAGCCAGCCCTGACGGCTGAGCGCCGAACGCTCCCGCTACCGTGTCCCGGCGATGACCTCCGCCCGGTCCCGGTCCTCGGGCGTGTTCACGTTCATGAAGAGGATGTCCGGGTCGCCCAGCCGTTCCACGTCCGGGAGGGCGATGGTGGCGACGCGTACGTCCTCGTGGAAGCCGATCATCGTGTGGTCGTCCCGGTCGAGCTGCGCCTCGATGGCCTCCAGGCAGCCGGTACCGTAGTAGGCGCAGAGCGGCTCGACGCCGCGCCGGCTCCGGCTCTCCGGCAGGACGACGTCCACCCCGGGGCGCCCCCCGCCCGGGCGGGCCCCGTTGCCCGGGTTCGGCATCGGTCTGCGGTGCCGTCCCAGGCCGCGGTCCAGGAGCGTGGACAGGAGCGCCGGCTCCAGGAAGGGCATGTCGCACGCCACGGCCAGGATCCCGGGACGCCCGGACTCCCGTGCCCAGTGCAGGGCGGTGTGGAGCCCGCCCAGCGCGCCCAGGTCCCGCCGGATGTCGGGCCGGACGGGCAGGCCCAGGTCCTGGAACAGCTCCGGCTCGTTGGCGAGCAGGACCGGCTCCGTCTCCACCGAGACCAGGGCGTGGAGGACCCGGTCCACGATGCGGCGTCCGCCCACCGCGGCCAGCGCCTTGGGCGACCCGTACCGGGCGTTCTCGCCGCCCGCCAGGATGGCGCCGAGGGGTGCGCCGCGGTCCAGCGCGGGCTCCGTCAAAGCCCCAGCATCCCCAGCGCCATGAGGCGCAGGATCGCGTACGGGATGGCGCCGATGAGCACCGTCAGGATGGTGCGGCCGTTGTCGATGTCCAGCGCCTGTCGGAGGGCGACGAAGCCGGTGACCAGCATCCAGATCCCGGCCACGAAGGCGGTCAGCGAGCCCAGAAGCGGGATGAACCCGACGACGAAGAGCACGCCCGGCGACTGGGCGAAGCCCAGCGTCCGGAGCAGCTCGCCCCAGGTTGCGGTCCCGCCCAGGACCTTGTCGCCCACCAGGTAGGCCACGCCCGCCCAGAGCAGCCAGCCCACGTACGCGCCGATGAGGCCGCCGATGATGCCCGTCGCGCCATGGTTGACCCCGCCGACGGCGGACGCGACGGCCACGATGCCCACGACGGCGGCCGCCTGGGAGGTGGCGGTGCGGTCGTGCTCGACCTCCTCGTACAGGGCGATCCGCACCCTGGCCGCGTCCACCATCCGTTCGAGGAGGGGACGACGTTCGACGATGTCCATGGCTTCTCTCCGGGAACGTGTACGCAGGTTGCCCGGCGTCAATCTATGCGGGGCAGGGGGGCGTCTGCCACCTGCCGCGACGGGTCAGCGAGCGCGCCGGAGAGGCGGCCCCGCACGGTGGCGAGGCCCGAGACCTTCCGGGGATGACGAGGCCGCTACCGCCCGGGCCTCAGAAGCGCAGGCCGATGCCCAGGCTCGCCTCGAGGTTCTGGACCCACTCGTCCTCGGGGACGTTGTAGCGCTGGAACGCCGGGGGGACGTTCAGCTTCCAGAAGGTGTCCCGGGCATCGAGGCGGAGCGTGAGCACGTCCGTGAGAAACCACTCCACGCCGCCGCCGATCTGGCCGAGGAAGCCGCGCCCGAACTCGAAGCGGTTCGCCGCGATGAGGTGGACGTCCTCGATGCCCTGCTCCCAGAGCCGGAACTTGAGGCCGCCACCGAAGAGGACGTAGGGCTGCACGCGGTGGAACGTCCGGGGACCCGTCACGTCGAAGCGCAGCCCGGCCGTCAGCAGCCCGACACCCAGGTCGTGCTCGCCCAGCGGCTGCACCCCGGTCCGCGGATCATCCACCAGCACCGCCGAGTCCCCGGGAACCGTGTCCATCACCGTGCGACGGGTCGGCACCACCAGAAGGCCGGCGTCCAGGTTGAACGGGCCGCCGAGACGCAGGGAGTAGGCCACGCCGAACCCGGGAGCCGAGTGCGGGCCCAGATCCAGGAGCCCCGGGCTCGTGACCATGTAGGCGACTTTCGGGCCGATGACCTGGCTCCGCTCGACGAACTCGTACGGCGACGAGATCTGCTGCCCACGGGCCGGCACCGCGCTCAGCAACACCCCCGCGACGAGCAGCAGCCATCCCACGAGCCTGGCCTGCTTCGATTCCACGAAAACCCTTTCCGGATGCTTCCTGTGCCACCCGCCCCGCGCACCCCGCGCACGGACGTGCCGGAAGGTAGACGGGCCACAATACGTTCGCAAGAAAAATGCGCCGCTGCGGGGTCGGCTCGCGGCGTGAGCATGCGTCCACGTTCCAACAGGGAGGACGCGGAGGAAGGGGAGACCTGCGAGGCGTGAATCGACCGAGCCGGCGTGAGCCGGTGCCGGGACATCCCCTCGGCGGCCGAATTGACAGGGCGCGATGGCCCGTCTACGTTTTCCGGTGTAACGATGCCGTAAGTCCAGCCATAGCAGCACGTTCGGTTGTTCCGAACGCTCTCGGGCGGCCGTGCGGAGGCCCACACCCCGGTCCATGAGCAGACACCTGCACCTCACCCTGGCTTGCCTCCTGGGCGCCGGCCCGCTCGCGGGGCAGACGGCCACCGTCTCGGTGGAGCGGGAGAATTTCCGGCTCGAGCCGGGCGGGACGGTGCTGGCCGAGGTGCTGCGGGGCACCAGCATGACGCTGGTGGAGCGGCGGGATGGCTGGGCCTCCGTGGTCCTGGAGGGGTGGGTGTGGGAGCCGTCGGTGCGCGAGCAGGCCGTGGACGGGCACGACCTGGTGGTTTCCTCGCCGGGCGGCGAGAACCTGCGCCTGACCCCGAACGGGGACCGCCTGGCTCGCCTCCGCACGGGCATGCGGCTGGACCGGGTCAGCGAGCGGGGCTCGTGGATCCAGGTGCGTCGGCAGGGCTGGATCTGGCTGAACTCGGTGGAGCTGACGGGCTCGTCCCGCCGGCCGGAGGCGACGGCCGGGGAGGTGGCCGAGACCGTCCAACCGGCGTCGCTGGGGAGGGCCGGTGCGGGTGGCGCCGCTCTCCTCGCCAACCCCGACGGCGACACTCTGGCGGTGATGGCGCCGGGCGCGGAGCTGGAGATCCTGTCGGAGGAGGGCAACTGGGCGCGGGTCCGGGCCACCGGTTGGGTGTTCAGGCCATCCCTCGCCGGGTCCGCGGACGCGGGTCCGGTCCTGCGCGACGTCTCCTCGGCGGTGCTGGCGGACAACCCCGAGAGCTTCCGGGGCCGGCTGCTGGAGTGGACCGTCCAGTTCATCTCGCTGGAGCGGGCCGAACGGATCCGGACGGACTTCTACGAGGGCGAGCCCTTCATGCTGGCCCGGGGCCCCGGAGATGAGCCGGGCTTCGTCTACATCGCGGTGCCGCGGGACCAGCTACCGGCGGTGCGGGAGCTGGCGCCGCTCCAGCGGGTGCGGGTCCTGGCCCGGGTCCGGACCGGTCGGTCGGAGCTGATGAACGCGCCGGTCCTGGACCTGGTCCGCCTCGAGCCCGCGCCCGGCCGCTGACCGGAACGCCTGCCGTACGGGCCGTCCGGCCCAGTCTTCCGGCACGGCCATGCCCAGCAGCCAGAGCACGGTGGCGGCGGTGTCCGTGATGTGGACCTCGTCCCGGATGGTGCCGGTCCGCACACCCTTCCCCCAGGCGATCCACGGGATGCGCGTGTCCTCGGGCGCCGCGGTGCCATGGTCGTGGCCGCTGCCACCGTGGTCCGCGGTGACGATGACGGTGAAGTCGTCGGCGCCGAACGCGTCCTCGGCGAGGCGGAGCACGGCGGCCACCGCGGCGTCGCTGCGGTGGACCGCGAGGCCGTAGAGCCGGCTCATCCAGCCTCCGACGTGGCCCGCGTAGTCGGGCTCGCTCAGGTGGACGAAGAGGAGGGCGGGCCGGCGATGGGCCAGGTAGGTGGCCAGGCGGTCCACGACCTCGGTGGCCATCCAGTAGTCGCGCCAGCGGGTGGGCGCCACCATGTGCCCGGGCGCGTCGGGCCGGAAGAGGTGGCGGAGCTTGGCCTTGCTGGTGAAGGCGGCGGTCTCCAGCCCGGCGTCGTCGGCGAGGTCGAAGACGGTGGGCACCTGGATGCGTCCCTCCGCCTCGAGACGCTCGTCGTTCCAGGTGATGCCGTGCCGGTCGGCCCCCACGCCGGTGAGCATGGACGCGTGGGAGGGAAGGGTGTGGCTGAGGGGGATGGTGCGGGCCCGGACGGCGTGGGCGCCTTCCCGCATGAGTCGTTGGAGCGTGGAGGCGCCGAAGTACTCGATGGCGTCCGGCCGCAGACCGTCGAGGGAGATGAGCACGACGTGCCGGGTCACGGCCCGGTCCTGGGCCAGCGCCGGCGCGACGGCCGTCGCGGCGACGAGGAGGACCGGCAGGAGGGTCCGGACGGGGGTCACGTCACGCGCTCGAGCCGGTCGCTGGGACGGTAGTCGCGTCCCGCCTTGGCCAGCGGCGCGCCGTCGCAGCGGACCACGTCCGCCGTGAAGTCGTAGCCGTCCAGCACGAGGGCGGAGCCGACACCGTACATGTCCACGGGCGCGCCGACCTCCTCGAAGTAGCGGATCTTCGCCACGTCGAAGCCGCCCGACGCCACGATGCAGACGTCGTGGAAGCCTTCCGCGTCCAGAGCGTTGCGCACCTTCTCCGCCAGGCGCGGGTTCACGCCCCTGGGATCGAACCGGCCCATCTCCGGGATGATCGCCTTGTCCACCATGCTGCCGGAGGTGTCGAGTCGTACGCCCCAGAGGCGGTCGCCGAGGGCCCGGGCCACGGCGAGGCTGGTGCCCACCGAGTCGTTGTCGAAGTCCACGAGGCTGATGACCTTTACGTCGTCGGGCATGTGGCGGGCGAAGGCTTTGGTGGCGGCGACGGTGTCGCCCCCGTAGGCGGCGATGATGGCGTGGGGCACGGTGCCGATCCCCTCCGAGCCCCACCAGGAGGCCTGGGCGTCTGTGGAGACGCCGATGGCACCGGCGATGTGGGCGGCGTAGCCGTCGCCGGTCTGGACCAGCCAGTGGTCGTGCCGGGCCGGGAAGAACATGACCGGCTTCGGCCACGCCGCCTCCACCACGCGACGCGTGTTGCTGGCGACCTTGGTGCGTCGCGCCAGCACGCCAAGGTACAGGGTCTCCAGGTGCGCGAAGGCGGCGTACGGCCCCGTGATGTGCATCACGGGCTCCCACGGCTCGAGCCGGTCCCCGTCCCACAGGGCCCGCACCTCCATGTCCGACCAGTCGTAACCCTCGGTCAGACAGAGCTTGAGGATCGCGATGGCCTCGTCGATGCCGCCCAGGTACGCCGCCTTCTTCTGGAAGACCTGCATCGTGACGACCGGGTCGAAGCCGTCGGCCTGGAGCACCTCCCGCGCCCGGACGAAGTATTTGTCGGTATAGTACCCGGCCCGCATCTTCTCCACCGGCAGGTGGAAGATGGAGGGGTCCAGGCGCTGCTCCCGTCGGAGCGGCGGGGGTGGCTGCGGGGCCTGGCGTGCGTTCCGTGACATGCGGGATCCGGCTTGCTGGGGCGGGATGCCGGGACGAAGATATCCAATCGGTCGGCTCGCGCGCAACGCGTGCGCGGCGTGGATCCGGCTCGATCGCCAGACCCCGTGGCAGGGCGACCTTCGCGGTCGGGACAACGCGGGAAAGCGGAAGGAGGCGGCTGCGCGGAAGCCGCCGTCGCGAACGGTGACGCGTCAAGTCGCCGTTCGAAAGGAGGCTTTGAAGTTCGGGCTACGGCGCGTACGCAAGGGCAGGCCGCGAGCGTCCCGCGTCTCCGCGCAAGGATTCGGCGCTTCCGTGTTGAACGCCGTTTGCACCGCCTCCACCCCCACCAACAAGTCCCGAACCATGCGTTTCGCCGGCTTCGGGCCAACACGCAATTCCCACTCCCCGATCGACGCTACCTTGTGCACCACAATGAGTTACGGAGAAACACCAGCCATTTCCGGGGAAAGTCCTGGTGCGCGGCCGGGCGGGCGGCGTCAGTTGTGGCGCATGGCGCGACGGAGGGCGGCGACGCCGAGGAGGGCGAAGAGCCCCACCACCGGCCACATGGCCGGGTAGCCGCCGAGCTCCGGGAAGAGGGGTCGGGCCAGGTCGATGGCCACGCCCACGATCAACGGCGCGAAGATGCGGCCGAAGCCCATGGTCAGGATGTAGAGCCCCGTGTCCCGCCCCACGCCCTTCTCCCCCATGAGCGAGGCGAAGAGCGGGTAGGGCAGCGCGATGAGGGTCGCCGCACCCAGCCCGGAGACCACGAGCAGCGCGATGGCGCCCCACAGCCCGCGCACGAAGAAGCCCGCCACCATGGTCACGCCGAGGATGGCGCCGCCGGCCTCCAGCAGCTCGGCGTGGCCGTAGTGGTCGCCGAGACGGCCCAGGATCACGGCGCCGAGCCCGATGCCGGCCACGACCACCAGCAGGACGAGCGACGTCTCGGCGACGCTGATGCCCAGCACCGCCACGGCGAAGAGGAAGATGAAGGGACGGATGCCGTCCACGGCGCCGGTCCACAGGGCGTTGGCGATGAGGAACCACGGCACGGCGGGCCGGCCCTCGAAGCGTCGCCAGATCCGGAGCACATCCCCGAGGCTCGTCTCCGCCTCGACGTGGGCGGCCGCCTCACGGGGCGCGGCCATCTTGGTCACCCCCGTGGCCACCAGAATGATGACGGCGGCGAGGATGAACGGCAGGGGCTGCCAGAGCGAGAAGAGCAGCCCGCCGGCCACAAGGCCGTAGGCCAGGCCCAGGGCGTGGAGCGCGCCACGCACGCCCTGGACCCTGCCGTGCCGCTGGGCCGGCACGGCGTCCACCATGAGTGCCCACAACGGGGTCAGGTACCCGTGCAGCGCGGCGAAGAAGACGAACGCGATGAGGGCCAGCGGGATGAACCCGCTCAGGAACGGCGCGACCGCCAGGGCGGTGGCCATGACGGGCGCCATGAGCATGAGGAAGAGGGTGCGCCGGCCGAACCGCTCCGCCAGCCGCTTGGGCAGGTGGTCGCTGAGGACGCCGACCCAGTACGGGACCAGGATGGCGAAGAGGCCCTCCCCGCCGATGGCGAAGCCGATGAGCGCGGCCGAGCTCGTGTACTGGCTCAGGAGCACGGGCAGGAGGGCCACCATGATGGTCTGCCCCGCCGTGGAGCCCAGGGTGCCGGCCGTCAGGCCGTACTCGCGTATCGCGCGGCGTACGCGGTGCTCCGTCAGTCGTCCTCCCGGTGTCACGGTCCCGTCACGACGGCCGGAAAAGCTACGTCCTGCGCCGTGCCAGCGATACCCCGAGGATGATGATGGCGGCACCCGTGACCTGCCGTACGGTGGGTACCTCGCCGAGCCAGAGCCATGCCACCGCCAGGGCGACGACGGGCACCAGGTTCACCGCGGTCGCCGTCCGCGTGTTGCCCAGGTGCCGGACGCCGAAGTACCAGAGCAGGTACGCCACCCCGATGCCCAGGGCGCCGGCGTAGGCCACAGCGGCCCAGGCGCCCGGGGGCAGCCCGGCCAGATCGGTCCGGAGCAGATCCGGTATGCCCAGGAGGACGAGCCCCGGGGTGCCCACCCAGAGCGTCCAGGCGGTCACGGAGAGGGCGCCGTAGCGGCGGATCAGGTCCCGGGCGCCCACGGTGTAGAGGGACCAGGCCGCGGCGGCCCCGATCATGAGGGTGTCCCCGAACAGCGTCTCGCCGCCCATCCGGATCGTGCGTCCGCTGCCCACGACCAGGGCGATCCCGGCGACGGTGGCGAACACGCCGACCCAGACCCGGAGCGGGAGCCGCTCGTGGCCCAGCAGCGAGGAGAGCAGCGCGGTCAGCACGGGCGTGATGGCCAGGAGCACGCTGGCGTTCCCGGCGAGGGTCCGGTCGATGCCGTTGATGAAGAAGAGCTGGTAGACCACGTTCCCCAGCAGCCCCAGCCCGACGAGCCGCGGGACGTCGGCCCGGCGGGGCAGCGCGCGCCGGCGGCGGCTCGCCACCACCCCCAGGAGGAGCGCCGCCAGGGGGAAACGCAGGGCGTTGAAGGCGTACGGCTCCACCTCGCCGAGCCCCGCCTTGATGACGGAGAAGTTCACGGCCCAGATCGCCGTGACGGCGACCAGGCCCGCCTCGGCCTCGCGCCGCCGGCCTGCCTCGTCCGGGGCTGTCGCGGCATCGTGCATGGGGCGGGAAACTCCCACGCGCCGCCGCCGCCGGCAAGGCCCGCCGACGCTTGCCACGCGCCGCCGGGCCGCGCTACCTTCGCAGCTCGCAAACCACCGGGAGGACGCCATGGTCGCTGCGGTTGTACTCATACGCGCGGAGCGGGACAGCATCCCCACGGCGGCCCGGAAGGTCGCCGAGATCGACGGCGTCGCGGAGGTCTACTCCGTGTCCGGCGAGTGGGACCTGGTGGCCATCGTGCGCGTCGACGAGTGGGAGAAGATCGCGGACGTCGTGACGGACGGGATCGCCCGCACGCCGGGCCTCGAACGGACGGAGACGCTCATCGCCTTCCGGGTCTATTCGAAGGAGGACCTGGACGCGGCGTACGAGATGTTCGACTGAGGGAGCATGCGACGCTTCACCGATGCGGAAGGCCGGACCTGGGACGTGGTCCTGGGCCGGGAGTCGTGGGGCACCATGTGCGCCCTGTTCGTCCCGGCCGGGGACGGCGAAGTGCGCCAGGCGGTGCTCGGCGCCGACTCCTTCATCGAGGCCCAGACCGAGCTGGACGGCGCGGATGACCAGGCGCTCCAGGTGCTGCTGGAGCGGTCGAGCCCGAAAACGAGCTGAGCGGCTATGAAGACCTTCACGGACGAGCGGGACGGGGAGTGGGTCGCCATGGCCCGCGAGGAGGACACGCCGCGGCACCACGGGCGCTGGTACCTGGTGCTGCACCCCGCGGGCGCGCCGGACGAGGCGTTGGCGGTGCCGGAGGTCCGGTGGCAGACCCGTGCCACCGCCGAGCGCACGCTCCGGACCATGTCCGAGTTCGAGCTCCGTCGGCGGCTCCGCCTGGGCCTGGGCCGGGCCGGCGGCCGGAAGGGAGCCGGTGCGGCGCGGGACGCTTTCGGCCGCTGGAAGCACGGCGGGCAGGAGTCGGGGAGTGGCACCTGAGCCGGATGGCGCGCCCGGCCCCTTGCCCCGGCGTCGCCTGACGGGGCCATGGCTTCATCGCTGAGGGCGGTCCGGTCCGTCCTGCGGGCGGTGGCCGGGGAGCTCGACCTGCGCCGCGTCGTGCTGGACCTTTCCGTGGAACGCCACGACGACGGCTACGCCCTGCTCGGAGAGACCACGGCGCCGGCGGCCGTGGACGACGTGCTGGCCCGGGCCCGGGAGGTGGCTGACGGGCCGGTCCACGACCGGGTCGTGCGCCTGCCGACCGACGACGCGCCCGAGGCCGCCCTGGTCCGGTCCGCCATCGCGCCCCTCTACGGCCGGCCGGACCCCGACGCGCCGCTCCTCTCCCAGTACGTCCTGGGCCAGCGGCTCGAGCCCCTCTCCGTCCGCGACCGCTGGGTCCGGGTCCGGGGCGAGGACGGCCACGTGGGCTGGCTGCACGGCGGATACCTGGTGCGCTGCGACGAGGCGTGGGCCACGGCCTGGGAGCGCGGCGGGGAGGGGGACCCCCAGGTCGCGCTGGACGGGGAGCTGGCCGACGGGGCCGGCCACACCATCGCCCGACTGCCGTGGGGCGGGCGGATCCTGCGCATCTCCGTCGACCGCTACCGTCTCCCCGACGGCAGGGAAGGGGAGCTGGCAGGCGGCGAGGTGGTGGACACGGACCGGCTGCACGACCGGTTCCCCGCCCGCGGCGAGAGCGTGGCCCGGACGGCCCGGCGCTGGCTGGGCGTGCCCTACCTGTGGGGCGGCGTCACCAGGGCCGGCGCCGACTGCTCCGGGTTCGTCCTGTCCGTCTTCTGGCTCCACGGCATCGCCGTGCCCCGGGACTCGGACCTCCAGGTCACGGTGGGCGAGCCGGTCGGGCTCGGCGACGCGTTCGAAGGGCTCAGGATCGGCGACCTGGTCTTCTTCGCATCGGACGAGCGCGTGGACCACGTCGGGATCTGCCTCGGCGGCACCGCCTTCATCCACTCCGCCATGACCAACGGCGGCGTCGCCGTCAACGACCTCGCCGGGGACCAGGACTTCGACCACGCCCTGCGCGAGAGCTTCGTGGAGGCGAGGCGGCTGCTGCCGGATTGACCGCCGACGCCCCGAACCCGGTCCCGGCTCCTCGCCGGGCCCGGTCGACGGCGCCGGGACCGTCCCTTATTCTGGTCTCATGATCATCGGTACGGGTCTCGACCTGGTGGAGATCGCGCGGTTCCGGTCGCTCCTGGACCGCTGGGGCGAGCGCGTGCTGGAACGCCTGTTCACCTCCTCGGAGCGGGCCGCCTGCCTGGCACGGCCCGATCCCGTGCCCGGGCTCGCCGCCCGGTTCGCCGCCAAGGAGGCCTTCTTCAAGGCCGCGGGCACCGGCTACGGCCGGGGCGGCGCCTGGACCGACGTGGAGGTATGGAACGACGACCACGGCGCGCCGGCGCTGCGGCTGGCGGGCCGGGCCGAGCGCATCGCCCGGGAGCGAGGCGCCCGACGTGCCCACGTCTCCCTGTCCCACACCGGGACCACCGCCGCCGCCCACGTCGTGCTGGAGGGCGGCTGAGCGTCCCCGGCGTCGCGAAGACGGTCCGGTTTCTCTTGCGTTCGGGACGAGCGACGATCACTATGGATGGCCCCGGCCGTGGCGCCGTACGCCCCGACGGCGCCGGGCGCCGGCATGTTCTTCCGAGGAGTATCCGTTCATGGCCGATTCGCTCCGCGTCCTCATCGCAGACGACGAGGCGCTCCACAACCTCGCCCTCACCAGCCAGCTCGAGGCGCTCGGCCACGAGATCGTGGCCACCGCCTCCAACGGCAGGGAGGCCGTCGACCTGGCGGCCGAGGTCCAGCCCGACCTCGCGATCCTGGACATCCGCATGCCCGAGCTCACGGGGCCCGAGGCCGCCGCGGCCATGCACGAGTCCAGGCCGCTCCCCATCATCATCCTGTCCGCGTACAGCGACGAGCGCACGGTCGCGGACGCGACCCGGTCGCCGGTCTTCCACTACCTGGTCAAGCCGGTGGACCCGGACGACCTGGCCCCCGCCATCGCCGTGGCCATGGCCCGCTTCCGGGACTGGGAGCAGGCGCGCGCGGAACGCCAGAAGCTGGAGACCAAGCTCGAGGAGCGGAAGGTCATCGAGCGGGCCAAGGGCCTGCTCATGGAGACCCGGGGGTTCTCGGAGCGGGAGGCCTACCGGTTCCTGCAGAAGACCAGCCAGGACAGGAACACGCCCATGGTGGAGCTGGCCAGGAAGATCCTCCTGGCCGCACCGCTGCTCCAGAAGCGGTGAGGTGACGACGCGCGCCGGCGCGGAGAGGCGTGCCCATGGAGCGTAGCGAGGCCTCGTCGAAGCCGGTGGCGAAGGAGCAGGGCCCCGCCACCGTGCTCGTCGTGGACGACGAGCTCCTGGCCAGGGAGACGCTGCGCGACCTCCTGGAGGCCCAGGGCTACGACGTCATCACCGTCGTCGACGCCGAAGGCGCGTTCCAGCACCTCGACGAGGCCGACCTCATCCTCCTGGACGCCATGCTCCCCGGCAAGGACGGCTGGACCGTCTGCCGCGAGATCAAGACCGACGTCGACCCCCTCCTGCCCATCATCATGGTCACGGCCCGGACCGGGCCCGAGGACATCGTCCGCACCTTCGAGGCCGGCGCCGACGATTACGTGGCCAAGCCGTTCCAGACCGCCGAGCTCACCGCTCGCATCGAGTCACGGCTCCGGGCACGCCGCGCGGAACAGGCCCTGCAGGACGCCAACCGCCAGGCCTCCGAGCTCGCCGACCAGAACTACAGGCTCTACGAGCAGGCACGCCAGGACGCCGAGGAACGCACCGCCCTGCTCCGGGAGCTCGACCACCGGGTCCGCAACAACCTGTCCGTCATCATGGGACTCGTCGGCATGGAGCGGAACCGGACGCCGCCACGCTCCACCGAAGAGGCGCTGGCCAGCCTGGAGAGCCGGCTCCGGGCCTTTCTCATGGTCTACGAGGCGCTCCGGCGACGCGGCTACCGCGGCGTGCCCCTGCGGGAGATCGCCGAGCGACTCGCCCAGCGCCTCCGCAACGCCCGTGACCCCGACGGCACCATCGACCTCCAGGTCGGCGGCCAGGAGGTCACCGTCGACGAGCACACCGGCTTCGCCCTCGGCCTCGCCCTCAACGAGGTCGTCGCCAACGCCCTCCGCCACGGCGCCGGCCGGCCCGGCAGCCGCATCACGCTCAACGTCCAGGCCGCCGGCGATGCCGTGCGCATCCGCATCGCCGACGACGGGCCCGGCATCCCGCCCGGGACCGACCTCCACGTCAGGGGCAGTGGCCTCTCCGTGGTCCGGGCCCTCGTCGAGGGCGAGCTGGGCGGCGCCATGAGCATCGCGACACCCGACCAGGGGACCGGGACCGTCGTGACGCTCACCGCGCCCTTCGGCGGCAAGGCGGCGTGACGCTGCGAGGGAACTACAGGCGGAAGGCGAGAGGAGGCTGTCGCAGGCGAGAGGCGGGAGGGATACGGCGAGGAGGGTGAACCGAGATCGGTGAACCGAGGGGCCGGCGTGCGCCGGCCCGGGGTACGGGCAGCGTCGGCGGGAAGGGGTCGAGCCCCGGGTCGGGGAACGGGTCGAAGAGATCCGGGAAAAAACGCCGCGCCTGGCCAGTCGGATCGAGGAAAGCGTGGAGGAGACGCTCTCCTGCTTCGGGCTGGACAGGCGTGCCGAGCGCACGCAGCTCGGGGGCGCCACCGGCATGCGTCGCTACCTGCTCGCCACGCGGGAGGTTTGACTCGAACGGACCTGGACCCGCGTCCGGCACCGGGCCGCATGAGGACAACGGCAACCCTCGCCCCTCGCAGGATCCCCTCGCAGGATCCCTCGCTTCATCCTCCTCGCTTCACCCCATCGCTTCACCCTCCTCGCCTAATAGACTCCCAGGTAACGCTCCGTCTCCCAGTCGTGGACCTGA
>CAYQCY010000050.1:1536-23228 GCA_964416095.1 uncultured Gemmatimonadaceae bacterium | reverse complement strand
GGCGATGCCGAGCAGTGCCCAGCCGTGCTCCGCGACCACGGCGGCATCGTAGACCATGGGCTGGAGTCCGATGAGCATGAGGATCGCGCCGTAGATCGTCTGGGACAGGGGCAGCCCGATGAGGATCACGTAGGTGAAGCTCAGGGGCTTCCCTGCCCGCGCCTCCTTCGCCCAGGCCCCGGCGGCCGCCTGCCCGACGGTGCCGATGCCGATGGCGCTCCCGATGGCGCTCAACCCCAGAACCAGTCCCAGCGACAGCTGTCCCAGTGACATGCGTCAACGCTCCTTGGTTGCGAGGCGGGCGAAAGGCCGGTAGGCGTAGCCGCTCCACCGGATCCCGGCCGCGTTCGAGAATTCCAGCACGTTCAGGCGGAGCCCGTGGGCGAAGATGGCCACGAGGATCAGCCCGATGTTCAGACCGTGGCCCACCACCAGCACCGGCGCGGCGGCGACCCAGGTCGCCACGTCCGCCACCGAGGCGGCCAGCGTGTTGAAGGTGGAGCCCAGGTAGTAGCTGGCCAGGCCCACCGCCATGAGGCGGATGTAGCTCAGGGTGTCGCTGAAGGTGCCCGTCAGGGGCAGCAGGCTGCCGGCGATGCCGAGCCCCAGGCGCCGGAGCAGACCCTTGCCGGGCGCCCGGAACGCCACCACGAGGGCCAGCCCGCCCACGAGCCCCCAGGCCACGGCCCTGGGCACCCATTCCGGCACCGCTTCGGACTGGCCGAAGAACAGGATCCAGATGAGCCCGAGCATGGCGGCCAGCACGATGGCCCACCCCGCCTCCTCCACGGACCGCTGGGACGGGAAGATGTGGATGGCCCGCCGGATCCGGGCGATGATCAGATGGATCGCGCCCAGCACGAAACAGAGCTTGATCAGGACGGTGCGCGTGTACTCGGCCTCGCCGCGGATGAGCTTGAGCTCGCCCAGCGCCGCGCCCAGGGAGCCCACGACGCCCTGTACCGTCGCGATCTCCGCGGGCGTGAGCCCGAACCAGACCCCGCTGATGGCGCCCCAGATAAGGGCCGCACCACCGAACAACAGCAGCAGCACGACCGGGTCCCTGCCGAGCTGCTCCGCGAACCAGCGGTTCAGCAGGACGCCGGCCAGAAGGAAGAGCAGGCCGTAGCCCGCGTCGCCGATGATCATCCCGGCGAAGACGGGCAGCGACACGATGAAGACGCCGCTGACGTCCGGCTCGTCGTAGCCGGGCACCATGCCGAGCATCTCGAAGAGACCCTGGATCGGGCGCGCCCAGGCGGGCGGCCGCATCAGGGTCGGCGGCTCCTCTTCGGGCTCCGGCGGCCGGATCCGCACCGCCGCCTCGATCCCCGCCGCCTGCAGCCCCGGGACCAGGCTGTCGGCCTTCTCCTCCGGCACCCAGCCCTGGACCGCGAACAGGTCCCCGGCGCCCAGCCCGCCCCGCACGGCGTGGTTCCACATCACCGCCTCACGCAGCCGGTCCCGCTCCCGACGTAGCGCCGGCATGAGGTGCGCCAGCTGGGCGAGCTGCCGCCTGTCCTCGTCCAGGCGCTGCTCCAGCTCCCGGGCCTCCGCCTGGATGGCGGGCCGGTCCCGGGCGGGGAGCGGGACGGGGGTCGCTTCCTTCGGGAGCGTGTCGGCGTCCACGCCCACCGTGGCCAGGAGCACACGGTACCGGTCGACCTTGCGGACGTTCCGGACCACGTCCCCCTCGACCCGGTCCGCCACGGGCTCCGGCACCACGTAGAGCTGCAGGTCCACGCCCGCGTCCCGCAGCGCCTGCACCTGCTCGGTGCGCACGTCGCCCCAGAGCTCCGCCTCGCGAGCCTCCCGGCGCAGGGCATCGAGGCGCGCCCGGGCGTTCGCGGCGTGGGTCCGCAGCTCGAGCACCTCCAGCGCCGCGTCGATGGGCGGCACGTCCAGCACCGGGCCCTCCGGCTCGATGCCCTGCAGGATCTGCAGCGCCCGTTCCGCGTCGGCCAGTGCCTGCTCCTCCTCGTCGAGCTGCTCCTCCTCCGTCTCGGGCTGCGCCCGGATCAGGTGCATGACGCCGAGCCGCCGCAACGCCGCCAGCAGCTCGTCCCGGTCCTCCCGGCGACAGACCGCGAAGGCCTTCGCCATGGGCACGATCATGGCCCGCCTCCCCGCTCCCCGTCCGACAGGCGAGCCTTCGCGATCTTGGCCCGCCCCACCGCGGCCGCCATCTGGTCGCCCAGGTGGATCCGGATCCGGTGGATCGCCTCCTCCGCCTCGGGGATCTTCACCTTCTCGAACAGGTTCACCCGCTGGACCACCTTGATCAGCTCCTTCCGGAGCAGGGTCCGGCGTTCCTGCAGCACTTCTTCCCGGGCCAGGAGCCGGTTCATCTCCCGCACATCGGCCAGCGCCGAATCCACCCACGGCGGCGTGGTGAACAGGCTGTACTCCGGCTCGCCGAACCGGATGTCCTCGAACACCGGCACCGTCACGCCCGCGATGTTCACCTGCTTGACCGAGACCTCCTGAGGCGCGGCCACGTCCTGCACGTCCAGGCCCGCCCGGTCCCGCAACAGGTGCTCGTACTCTTCGAAGCGCTCCCGCACATCGGCCAGCGCGCGCCGCACCTCGTCCCGCAGTCGATCCACCCGCTGGACCTCCACCTGGAGCTGCTGCTGGCGTCGTTCCAGCGCCGGCAGGAAACGACGATAGCGCTCCAGCTGCTCGCGCTGACGCTTCAGCTCCAGCCGGGTGAGATTGATCTTGGCCATGGCCTCAACCGGCCCCACCGGGCCAGTGTCGCTCCAGGATGGACCGTCGTATGCCCGTCTCTGCGGGCTCGAAACACTCGGCCAGGATCGACCAGCAGCGATCCAGCGCTTCCTCCAACGGGATGTCCACCGCCAGGTCCATGATCCGGCTCTCGAACAGCTCGCCGTATCGGAGCAGCTTCCGGTCCCACGGCGTCATCTCGAAGCCCATCTCCTGCTTCTCCCGACTCTCCACGCAGCCGGCATAGAGCTGGAGACAGCCATCCATGATGGCCCGATGGTCGTCCCGGGTCTTGTCGTTCACCAGCTGCTTCAGCCGGGACAGGGAGCCGAACGGCTCGATGCGACCGCTGCGCAGGTAGAACTGGCCCTCCGTGATGTAGCCGGTGTTGTCCGGGACCGGGTGCGTCACGTCATCGCCGGGCATGGTCACGCACGCCAGCACCGTCAGGGAGCCGGCGCCCTCGAAGTCCACCGCCTTCTCGTAGCGTCGGGCGAGCTGCGTGTACAGGTCGCCCGGGTAGCCGCGGTTGGACGGGATCTGTTCCATGATGATGGCGATCTCCTTCATGGCATCCGCGAACGCCGTCATGTCCGTGAGCAGGACGAGGACGCGCCGACCTTCCAACGCGAACTGCTCGCCCACCGCCAGGCACAGGTCCGGGACCAGCATGCACTCCGCGGCGGCGTCCGACGCCGTGTGCACGAACATCACGCAACGGCCCAGCACGCCGCCTTCCTCGAACGCGTTCCGGAAGGTCAGGTAGTCGTCGTGCCGGAGGCCCATCCCGCCGAACACGATGACATCCGCGTTCGCCTGCAACCCCACACGGGCCAGCAGCTCGTTGTACGGCTCTCCCGCCGCCGAGAAGATCGGCAGCTTCTGCGACTCCACCAGTGAGTTGAAGACGTCGATCATCGGGATGCCCGTCCGGATCATGCGCGACGGCAGTCGCCGCGTCACCGGGTTCACCGGCGGCGAGCCCACGTCCACCGCCTCGGCCTCGGGCTCGGGTCGTCCGTCCCGGGGCCGGCCGGCGCCGTCGAAGACACGGCCCAGCACGCCCTTCCCCGACGCCGCACGCACCGACCGGCCCAGGAACCGGACCCGGTCCGCGGACGAGACGCCCTGCGTGCCCGCGAAGACCTGCAACGTCACCTCGTCCCGGCTCAGCCGGATCACCTGGGCCAGGGAGCTGCGCTCACCGGTCACCACGGCGATCTCGTCGTACGCCACGTCGCCGGCCCGCACCGTCACCACGCTGCCCGCGATCCTGCGGATCTCGTCGAAGTACTTCCTCATTGCCCGCCTCCTGCCGCCGCCCCTGCACGCGTCTCGATCCGACCCTTCTCCGCGATGAAGGTGTCGATCTCCTCCAACGTGTCCCTGAACTCGTCGCTGTCCCACGGCTCGTAGTTCCAGTTCCGGAACAGGTCCGTGGCCTGGACCATCACCGCCCGCGCCTGCTCCTTGTCCTCGAACTCGAAGTCCAGGTCGAGCACCTCCTGCACCTTGCCGAACACGAATCGCTGCCGCTCCGCCGTCGTCGACCCGTCCACCTCGTCGAACGCGTTCTGCTGCAGGTACACCGCGTCGAAGAACTCCGCCTTCAGGACCACCGTGAAGTCCTCCACCGAGATCCCCTCCTCGCCCACCACCATCATCATCTGACGGACCTCCTCGCCGCGCCGGAGCAGCTGCGCCACCCTCTCCCGGTCCGTCGCCTCGATGATGCCCGGGTACTTGCTCCACGACTCCAGCGGGTCGATGGCCGGGTAGCGCCGGGCGTGGGCCCGGGCCGTGGACAGGCCGTGGAACGCGCCCACCACCTTCAACGTCCCCTGGGTCACCGGCTCCTCGAAGTTGCCGCCCGCCGGGCTCACCGTGCCGCCCACCGTCAACGTGCCCACCACCCCGTCGGAGAGCTCCAGCGCGCCCGCCCGCTCGTAGAACGCGGCGATGCGGCTCTCCAGGTACGCCGGGAACGCCTCCTCCCCCGGGATCTCCTCCAGACGGCCCGACAGCTCGCGCATCGCCTGGGCCCAGCGGGACGTGGAGTCGGCCAGCAGCAGCACGTTCAGCCCCATCTGCCGGTAGTACTCGCCCAGCGTCACCGCCGTGTAGACCGACGCCTCCCGGGCCGCCACCGGCATGGCCGACGTGTTGCAGATGATGATCGTCCGCTTCATCAGGCTCTCGCCCGTGCGCGGGTCCTCCAGCTCCGGGAACTCACGGATCAGCTCCACCACCTCGCCGGCCCGCTCGCCGCACGCCGCCACCACGACCACGTCCACCTCCGCGTGCCGGGACGTGACCTGGTGCAGCACCGTCTTGCCCGAGCCGAAGGGGCCCGGAATGCAGTAGGTCCCGCCCTGCACCACCGGGAAGAGGGAGTCGATCATGCGGACCCGCGTCACCAGCGGCTCCCGCGGTAGCAGCCTCCGCCCCACGCCCAGCGGCAGCTTCACCGGCCAACGCTGGAGCATGGTGACCGGATGGCGGACGCCTTCGTCGTCCTCCAGCACCGCCAGCTCGTGGACCGGCGTGTACGTCCCCGCCTTCTCGACGGAGGCCACGCGCAGCGCGCCCCTCAGGTTGAACGGCACCATGATGCGGTGCTCGAAGATGTGCTCGGGCACGTTGCCCATGACGTCGCCCGCCCGGACCACCGCGCCAGCCTCCACCGACGGCGTGAACTGCCGGAGCTGGTCCTCGTGCAGACCGGGCAGCTCCGCGCCGGGCTTCGGGAAGAAGCCGTAGGTCTCGGCCAGGTCCGTCAGCGGATTCTGGAGCCCGTCGTAGATCTGGCCCAACAGGCCCGGACCCACGACCACGGAGAGCATCTCCTCCCCGAACTCCACCGGATCGCCCACCTTCAGGCCCCGGGTCTCCTCGAAGACCTGCAGGTCCGCCTGCCGGCCCCGGACCCGGATGACCTCGCTCAGCAGCCGGGCTCCATCGGCCCGACAGCACCGGGCCACCGAGTTCTGGACGAGCCGCCCCTCCGCCTCGGCCACCACCATGTTCCCGTACACCGCTATGATCCGGCCCGTCAGCACCTATCGCCTCCTTACGCCGCGCGCGCCTGCCCACCCGGCCGGGCGACCCGCCACCACCGATGCTGGAGCGCCAGCTCCGCCGCGTACGCCGGGAACTCGTCGTCCTCGAAGGTGAACCACGGTCGGTGCAGCGCCAACCACGTCCAGCGGCCGCGGATCAGGACCTTGAACGACGAGGCCACATCCATCGCCGCCTCCCACTCCCGCACCAGCTCCCCGACCGCCGGCTCGTCCGACGACAGCTCCGCAGCCACCAGGTACGGCTCCGGGTCCAGGTCCAGCGCCCGGGCCCGCGCCGTCGCCAGCGCGTTCCGCAAACCGACCTCCCAACGAATCCAGCGCCGCAGGAACCGGCTCCGGCGGTGAAGACCCACACCCTCCACCCACCACGCATACCGCTCCCACAACGCGTCCACCGGCAGCCGCGGCACACCCTCCGGCTCCACCTCCGGCGCCCTCAGCTCCTGCGGCAGCGGCGCCTCGGACCGCACCTGCTCCGGCGTCATGACCAGCGCCTCGGGATCCTCCACCTCGCCCCGCAGAAACGACTCCCGCAGACGAAGATCCTCCGCCATCAAGACGACCTCGACCAGACGCTCCACCCGCGACCGGCCGACATGCGCCAGCAGGTCCACCAGCTCCAGCGGCGGACGCTCGCCCGGCCCGCCCAACATCGGTAGACCCGTCGCCAGATAGTAGGCCCGCCCGATCATCCGCCGCTACGACCCTTCCCCGCCCGACTCGCCCGCCGCCGTGACCGCCCCCGTCTCCTCCGCTGCCTCACGCACCAGGTCCCGCAGCCACGGCGTCACCAGCTCGTGCAGCTTCTCCACGATGGCGTCCTGCGTCATCTCCACCGTGCCCCGGCCCACACTGTACTCGAAGCCCGCCTTCCGTAGCGGCTCCGCCTCTTCCGACTTCAACAACGCCGCCACCTCCGACACCGCCCGCTTCCGCAACCGCTCCTCCAGATCGGGAGCCACCCGCACCTCCAGCTCCTCACCCCCGGCATCGGCTCGGGCATACTCCTGAACCACGTCCTGGATCAGACCCGCCACGAACTCGGCATCCTCCAGTCGCTCCGACACCGCCCGCTCCAGCACCGCGCTCAGCACACCCTCCAACGCCCTCTGCAGCTCCAGCAGACCGTCCCGGATCGCCAGCCGCAGCTCCGTCTGGCCCCGCAACAGCTCACTCTGCGCACGTGACCGCGCATCCGCCAGGATCCGCTCCGCCTCCGCCTCCGCCCGCTCCACCACCTCCTCCGCCCGCTCCTCCGCCTCCCGCTTCAACCGCTCCGCCTCCCGGCGACCCGCTTCCACGCCCTCCCGCTGCAGCGTCGTCACGAACGACTCGAGCGTCCCGTCCTCCTCGCCGGCTTCCAGCCCGCCGGCACCCGTATCGGGCTGACCTTCGCCCTTCTCTGCCATGGTCATCCTCTCTGACGTGCGTTCACCCACCGCACCCGCCCGAATCATGGACGGTCGTGCACAACAGGTGCCATACCCGGCCCCCGTACACTGCCCACCTGGACTGTCGTGCAACATAGCGCACTCGCGCCCACTTCGCTCCGGGGCCGGTCCTTGCGAACGTTCGTGCAGGGCACCGGATACCGCACGATTCGCCGCGGACCGTCCCGATTCGCGACCGGGCGTTCCCGTTGGATGGGGCATTCTGTCACCCGGCGGGACGGGCCACAACAGGAACGGCGCGCCACGCCGCGAGGCGGGGTGGCCTTGCTCTTGACGTGCGGTTGTCGTCTAGTAAGGGGTGGCGGGACGGGTCGGGAAGATCCACAGGGAAAGGTCGAGGCGATGTTCACCAGGATCATCGTGCCGCTGGACTGCTCGCGGTTCTCGGAGCATGCGCTGCCGGTGGCCGCATCCATGGCGGAGGCGACCCGGGGCGGCCTGGATCTGGTGCACGTGCACGTGCCGGTGAAGCTCCCGAAGTACGACGGGGCCATGGGCCAGCGTGCCCGCGAGTCGCTGCGGGAGCAGGAGGACGAGCTGCGGGAGCGGGAGCTGACGTACCTGAGCGAGCTCGGGGCGCGTTTGCGCTCCACGCGTCCTCGACTGACGGTCACGACGCGGGTGCTGGAGGGCGCGGTGGCGCCGGTGGTGCTGCGCGAGGCCCGGCCGCCGGAGGCCCAGCTCATCGTGACGACGACGCATGGTCGTGGTCCCATGGGCCGGGCGGTGCTGGGCGGAACGACGGACGTGCTGGTGCGGAACGCGGCGATCCCGGTCCTGGTGGTGCGTGGGACGCGGTCGGAGCCGGACCTGTCGGAGACGTTCAGGCCGGACCGGATCCTGTTGCCGCTGGACGGCACGGAGCGGTCGGAACGGGCGGTGTCCTGCGCCGTGGCATGCGCGCGTCCGTTCCGTGGCGAGCTCATCCTGCTGCGTGTGGTGGGGCGCGGGTCGGGCGAGGAGTCGGCGGCGCGGGACTACCTGGACGAATTGGCGACGCGCATCGCCGTGGGCGGGCTGAAGGTGGACACCATGGTGGTGGAGAGCCGGGGTCGGGCCGAGGGGATCCTGTCGGCGACGGCCCGGGCGGAGGCGGACCTGGTGGTGCTGACCACCCGGGGCCAAGGTTACCTGGCCCGGCTCGTGATGGGCAGCGTGGCCGAGCGGCTGATCCGCCGTGGCCCCACGCCGGTGCTGGTCTGCCGGAGCTCCAAGCAGTCGGCCCTCGCCCGGACTTCCGAGGCGTCGGACGCGGGCACCGTGGTCCCGGCCACGGGCTGAGGCCGCCGGGGTGGCGGAGTCGCGCGCGCCTCGTCGGGGCCGTTGAGCACGTGAGGGGAGCGATGCTCATCCAGTCCACGGCCTTCGACCGGGCCGTCCGGCACGCCGTGTCCGGGCACGCCGGTTTTGTGGAGGCCGTATTGGGCGTCGTGACCTGGCTGGGGTCCGGCTGGGTCGTGTTTCCTGCACTGGTTCTGGCCACGATTCTGCTCTGGCCCCGACTGGGGACCCGGGCCCTGTTGGTTCCCGTGACCGGCGCCGCCACCGCCCTGGTCAACGCCCTCCTCAAGCTGTTCTTCCAGCGCGCGCGGCCCACCACGGTGCTGAACCTGTTCGGCGTATCCCACAGCCTCCCCAGCGGTCACGCCGCCACGGCCACCGCGGCGTACGTGTTCCTCATGTTCGTGCTGGCGCGGGAGCGGATCGTGGCCCGGGGCACGGCGGTGGCCGTCGGGGTAGCCATCCCGCTGCTGGTCGGCGTGAGCCGCGTCGTGCTGGACGTGCACTGGGCCACGGATGTCGTGGCCGGATGGTTGCTGGGGGTGGCGGTGGTGTCTGTCGCCATCGTCGTCTACATGCGCAGCGGACCGGGGCGGGCCGAGCCGGCGCCTTGATCGCGCCTGCGCGTCCTTCGATCTTCAGCCGGAACCGGGACTTTCGACAGGACGCACTGCATGGAACGGGACGCCCGCCGGGGCCGCGACTTCATCCGCGCCATCATCGAGGCCGACCTGGAGAGCGGGAAGCACGAGAGCATCCGGACCCGCTTCCCGCCGGAGCCCAACGGCTTCCTCCACATCGGCCACGCCAAGTCCATCCATCTCAACTTCGGGGTGGCCGAGGAGCACGGCGGCACGTGCAATCTCCGCTTCGATGACACGAACCCCACCACGGAGGACGTCCGCTACGTCGAGGCCATCAAGGACAACGTGCGCTGGCTCGGGTACGAGTGGGATGAGCTGTACCACGCCTCGGGCTGGTTCGAGGAGCTGTACGAGCTGGCCGAGGTCCTGATCCGCAAGGGCAAGGCCTACGTCGATTCCCAGACGGAAGCGGAGATCCGGGCGACCCGGGGCACGGTGACGGAGCCGGGAAGGGAGAGCCCGTATCGGGACCGCCCCGTGGAGGAGAACCTGGACCTGTTCCGGCGCATGCGGGCCGGCGAGTTCGAGGACGGCGCCCACGTGCTGCGGGCGAAGATCGACATGGCCGCGCCCAACATGATCATGCGCGACCCCCTCCTCTACCGGATCCGACACGCGCACCACTACCGGACCGGCGACGCCTGGTGCATCTACCCCCTCTACGACTTCGCCCACCCTCTCTCGGACGCGCTGGAGGACATCACCCACTCCCTCTGCACCCTGGAGTTCGAGAACAACCGCGAGATCTACGACTGGCTGGTCCGGGAGACGGAGATCGATGCCGCGCCGCGGCAGATCGAGTTCGCCCGCCTCAACCTGGAGTACACGGTGCTCTCCAAGCGGCGCCTGCTCCGGCTGGTGGACGGGGGCCACGTGGACGGCTGGGACGACCCCCGCATGCCCACCATCGCCGGGATCCGACGCCGGGGCGTTACCCCGTCCGCCGTGAAGGCCTTCGCCGACATGATCGGCGTCGCCAAGGCCGACTCCAGGGTCGACATCGGCAAGCTCGAGTTCGCCATCCGGGACGACCTGAACCCCGTCGCGCCCCGGGTCATGTGCGTGCTCCGGCCGCTGCCGCTCACCGTCCGGACCCTGGAGCCGGGCGAGGCCATCGGCATCGAGGCCGACTACTTCCCCCGGGACGTGGACCGCAGCGGAACACGCACCGTGCCGTTCACCCGGGAGCTCCTCATCGAGCGGGACGATTTCGCCGAGGACCCGCCGGCGGGCTTCCGCCGCCTGGCGCCGGGCCGCCACGTGCGCCTGCGCCACGCCTTCGTCGTGCGCTGCGACGAGGTGGAGCACGACGACGCCGGCAATCTCACCGGCGTCGTCTGCACCCACATCCCCGACGACGAGCTGCCCGAGGACGCGAAGGTCTGGAGCACCATCCACTGGGTGCCCGCCGCCGCGTCGCTTCCGGCGGAGATCCGGCTCTACGACCGGCTGTTCCGGGTCCCCGACCCGGAGGACGCGCCGGACGGCGAGGACTTCCTCTACAACCTGAACCCGGAGTCGCTCGTCACCCTCCAGGGCCGCGTCGAGCCCAGCGTCGCCGCCGACGATCCGGACACCCGCTACCAGTTCGAGCGCCAGGGCTACTTCTGGCTCGACCCCATCGACGGGCGAGATGGCGACCTGGTCTTCAATCGGATCGTTTCGCTGCGGGACACGTGGGCCGAGAAGGGGCAGGGGCAGGCCCAGGCCCAGGGAGCGGCGGGGCCGCCATCTTCGCGTACGCAGCCCTCGTCGGTAGCGCCGGCTCCATCGGCAGGGCCGCCTCTCACACGGGAGGCCGTCGTCGCGGAGCTCGACGACCACCACGACGACGCGGCGCTTGGGCGGTTCGTCCGCTACGTGGACGAGCTGGGACTGGAGGTGGAGGACGCCCGGGTGCTGGCCCTGGACGCGTCGTCCGCGGAGCTGTTCGAGGAGGCCCTCGAGGCAGGTGCCCCGGCGTTGGCCACGGCGAACTGGATCGTGAACGAGCTGCCCCGGGAGCTGGAGAAGCAGGACGTGGCGAACCTGCCCTTCGGCGGCGCCGAGCTTGCTGCGCTGGTGGAGATGGTGGAGGACCACACGCTCTCCCGCACCAACGCCCGGCAGGTGCTGGGGCACCTGGCCCGGCACGGGGGCGACCCGGAGGCGTACGTGGAGGCGGAGGGGCTCACCAAGATCGCCGACACGGCTCTCCTCGAGGGCATCGTGGACGCGCTCATCGCCGCGAACCCGGACAAGGTCGAGCGCTACCGGGCTGGTCAGGAGGGGCTGCTCGGATTCTTCGTGGGCCAGGTCATGCGCGAGACCGAGGGGCGCGCGGATGCGCAGATGGTGCAGGGGATGCTGAAGGAGAGGTTGGGGCGGTAGCGTGGGGCTCCGCGCACCGCAGAGGGCGCGTGCGGCTGCGCCGAACCGGCCCCGCCTGCCGTCTTCGACATCGACGGCGGACCGATCCCCTACCCGCCACCGGCCCAGGTTTCGGCATGGAACTGGAGCTCGTACAGGCCGGCCTGGATGCCCCCCGGGAGCTCCCCCGGCATTTGATAGTGCCAGAGCGAGGAGAGGCCGTGCGTCACTCCCGGATAGACATCGTACTCGTGGGGGATGCCCAGGGTGTCCAGGTGCTCATGGAGGGCCGGGCTCCCGATGCGGCCATACTCCAGGACGAAGGAATCTTCGGTGCCGATGGTCATGCGAAGCTTGATCCCGCTCCGGACGATGGCATCCCGGTTCTGAACGGCGGCCTCCCTGTAGTCGTCCAGGACGTAGTCGCTCACGAAGGCGTTGGCCACGGCTGAGGCGAAGCTGCCCCAATGATTCAGGGTGAAATAGAGGGCCCCGGTCGCTCCCCGCGAGTGGCCATGGACCGAGGTCATCTCCGGGCTTCCTCCTGCGCGGAAGGTCTCCCATGCGAAGGCCCGCAGCTCGTCGGGGGATTCGCTGGTCAGGAGGGCGACGTTGTCGTCGTAGTACCACTGAACCGTCCCGATCAGGTCGGCACCCCGGGGAGCGACGAGGACGAAGGCAGGAACCATGCCCTGTCGGATCCACTGGTTCAGGTCCGATGCCGGGACGGCACTCGAGAACGAGTATTCGTCGCCGTGCTGGCCATGGAGGAACAGGATCAGGGGGTAGGTTTCCGTCCCCTCCACCGTCCAATCCGGAGGGAGGTAGACCGTGAAGGGGACCGGACCCCGGGCCGCACTGTTGAACGACGACGTCGTGTAGAACCCATCCTGGCCAGCGAACTCGGATTCCGGCTCTTCCCAGGTGACGGGACCGCCATCCCCGTGGCATGCGACGGCCACGCCCATCGTCACGAGAAGCCCCGCCAGCGCCCACCGTCGGTTCATGGTCCCAACGATCCTTTCCTTGCAAGCGTCATCTGGGGCTATCATGCAAGACGGTCGTGCTTGCTCACAAGATAAGGGAACCAGGCCGGGATGGCTGGCGCGCTGCGGCTGGCCCCATCCCCCGACCGGGCGTATCGTCTTGCAGCACGAATCCAACCGGAGCGAATCCAGTGAGCGAGATCCGTCGGTCCACAAGCCGGAGCGCGCGTCCCGGCGTCCTGATGGCCCTGTCCGTGACGTTGGCCGGCTGCGCGGCCGTGGGTGGCCCGGCCCCGCCCACGCCGGAGGAAGCCGCCATGACCATCACGGCGAGCGAGGTGGCCGCCCACATAGCCTTCCTGGCGTCGGACGCCATGCGCGGACGGGACACGCCGAGCCCCGAGCTGGAGGAGGCGGCCCGCTACCTGGCCGCCCAGTTCGACAGCATGGGCCTCGAGCCCGGCGGCGACGGCGGCACCTTCATCCAGCGCTTCCCGTGGGTGCGGAGTCGGCTGGACCCGGAGCGGGTCGTGCTGCGACTGGAGGGCTCGGAGGAGGGACTCGAGCTCGCCCGTGACTTCTTCCTGGTCACGGGTCAGATGCCCATCGCGACGGGACCGGTCTTCTACGCCGGTTCCATGGACGCGGACCTCACCAGCTTCGAGGAGGCCATGCGCGGCGCCGTCGTCCTCTTTGAAGCGCCCGGCGCCGAGCTGGACGGCGCCTGGCAGCAGCGCCTCATGGGCGGCATGGGCCGGGGCGCCCGGGCCGGCGCCGCCGCCGTCGGCTTCCTTCTCGATCCCGAGTTCCCGCCCCGGCTGGTCCGGGGCATCGCCGGCATGGCCGGCGGCCAGCGCGCGCCCATCCCCCTCTTCGGCGTCCTGCCGGGGCCGGCGGGCGAGATGCTCGCCGCCGCCGGCACAGACCTGGCGGAGCTCCAGGCCACCGGCGACCCCGGACCGGTCCCCGACGCCGTGATCGAGGTCGGCGGCGAGGTCGAGAGCGAGGAGATCCGACCGCCCAACGTCGTGGCCATCCTGCCGGGCAGCGACTCCACGCTGAAGCACACGTACGTCATCTACAGCGCCCACTTCGACCACGTGGGCGTCGGCTCGCCGGACGCCGACGGCGACTCCATCTACAACGGCGCCGACGACGACGCGTCCGGCACCGTCGCCCTGCTGGAGGTCGCCGAGGCCATGGCCGCCATGCCGCGGCCCGCCCGCTCCCAGGTCTTCCTGGCCGTGAGCGGCGAGGAGAAGGGGCTCCTGGGCTCGGCGTACTACGCCGACAACCCCACCGTGCCCGACTCGGGCATCGTGGCCAACATCAACCTCGACATGATCGGCCGGAACGCGCCCGACAGCGTCATCGCCATCGGCCAGGAGTACACCACCCTGGGACCGTTGACGCACCGCGTCGCCGAAACGCACCCGGACCTCGGGCTGGTCGTCGCGCCCGACATGATGCCGGAAGAGCGCTTCTTCTTCCGCAGCGACCACTTCAGCTTCGCACGGAACGGGGTCCCGGCCATCTTCTTCACCACCGGCCTCCACGACCAGTACCACCGGCCGTCCGACGAGCCCGAGCTCATCGACGACGACAAGCTCGCCCGCATTGCACGGCTCGTCTTCTACCTCGGCCACGCCATCGCCACGGACCCGGAGCCGCCGGAATGGACCGAGGAGGGGTGGGCCGAAGTGGAGCGGATGATCCGGGGAAGTCGAAGGCCCTGAACGCGCGCAGGCCGGTTCCGCGGCCACGCGCAGCGAATGGGGAGCAGGCGCCGTCCACCGTCCTTCTGGACGCGACCACGGCCCACCCCTACTCTGTTCTCACGCGGCTTCCCGCAGACACGCGTGACCCTGCGGCGCGGGATCGCCGCGACTGCACGCCGACGGGCCACCCGAGGCTCATTCCCATGGCTCCCACAGCGGACGTCGAGAGGCATGCCAGGTCCCACGTCGAGACGGACGGCGCGGACGCGTACATCACGTCGGGCGCGGAGCTGGACGCGCACCTGAGGGCGCCGGGCCGGTCGGAGGCGTACGGCGCACTGCTGGAGGACCTGGGCGTGGACTCGGGGATCGTACCGGAGGACGACACGCGGCCGGGCCTCCTGTTCACGGAGCAGCCGGGCTGCTGGTTCACGGCCCGGGACCGGATCCGGGTCCGGATCTTGGAGACGCTGGTCACGCGCGGCTGGTTCGACTGGCGCCGCTCGGGTGTGTACGCTCTGGCCGACGACCGGTTCACCGGCGAGGGCGACAAGGCGGTCTTCCTGGCGTTCGAGCTGTGCTCGTCCCTGGGTCCGGTGAAGGTGCTGGGCTCCATGTACATCCGCCGGAACCGGCGCCGTACGTACGCGTCGCTGTGCCTGGACGGGTCGGCGGTGGAGCGGATGCGGGCGATCTTCGAGGTGAGCCGGGAGATCCTGCTGGCGTCGCTCCGGGGCGAGGACGCGTTCGTGGAGCGGATCCGGGAGCTGCGGGCGGACGGCATGCCGCCGGGGCTCGAGCCGCTGCTCCCGCCGGACGGCCGGGACAGGCGCCTCGCGGACCTGTGCGGCCAGATCACGGTGTACCAGGCGGCACAGGCCGCGGCGCTGCTGGAGCACGCGCTGGGCCGGCTCGAGGTCGGGGTCGGCTGGGAGGAGTTCTGGAACGAGATCAACGGCCGGTTCCTCGGCACGACCGTCCAGCGGTTCGGGCCGCTGCTCAACCGGCTGCTGCTGGCCATCGAGGACCCGGTCCGGATGTCGCGGGCCATGATCGACGCCCTGGGCCTGGAGCCCGGCACGC
The DNA here is from genome assembly GCA_964416095.1 of uncultured Gemmatimonadaceae bacterium. Taxonomy (GTDB): domain Bacteria; phylum Gemmatimonadota; class Gemmatimonadetes; order Longimicrobiales; family RSA9; genus CAYQCY01. The sequence goes on along the minus strand of CAYQCY010000050.1, from coordinate 7,906 downwards.
CGGTCAAGGTGGCGGGCGCGGCTCTCTACGACGACACGTACCGCATGATCTGGTACGACCCGGCCACGAAGGGCTTCTTCGTGGAGCGCGGCGAGGAGCGGGCGCGAGTGGAGTGGGACGAGGTCCGGGGCGTGGCCATGGCCGGCGGCGCGGCGAGCCCGTCGGGCACGCTGGAGTACCTGCTGCTGGCGGCGACGGGCCATTACCTGATCGTGGACCCGGGCGACGGGTTCCAGCCGTTCCACGCCCGGGCGTGCGCCATGCACGAGCACTACACGGGCCGGAAGTACCCGTGGATCACCTTCCGTGCCGACGACGCGGGGCCCGGCACGGCGTCGAACTCCTTCCTCGAGGCGTACCACCCGCGCTTCGCCCTCCGGGCCGACACGATCCTGAAGACGTTCCTCGACCTGTAGCATGATCCAGACCCTCGCCCACCGGCTGAGCGTGCCCGTGGACCGGGTCCGGCGACTGGGGCTGTTCATCGGCCTCGCCGTCGTCATGATCTCGGCCCACGCCCTGGCCCGGACCGTGGCCGAGGCCGTCTTCCTGGCCAACCCGGGCCCGGAAGCGCTGCCCCTCTACTTCGTGCTGGTCGGGATCGGGGCGGTCCCCATCGCAGCGGGCGCCACGCGCATCATCGACCGCATGCCGCGCACGGCGCTGTACGCGGCGTCGCAGCTCGCCATGGCCCTCGTCGTGGTCGGGATCCGGCTCCTCATCACGACGGGCGCGACACCGGTCTACTACGTGGCGCTCATCGGCATCGTCGTCATCGAGATGCTGATGAACATCCAGTTCTGGGTGCTGGTCTCCGACTACTTCACCAGCCTCGAACAGAAGAAGATCGTCCCGTTCCTGACCATCGGCATCGCGGCCGGCGGGATGCTCGGCGGATCGCTGGCGAACCTGCTGAGCCGGTTCCTGACCCCGCCCGACGTGCTGCTGGCCTTCCCGCTGCTGTACGGTCTGGGCTACGTCGTGTTCGGCGTCATCCGCCGGACGCAGACGGCGCTCCAGATGGACGAGCCGGCGGTGGAGGAGCGGCGCGGCGCGCTGGCGGAGCTGTGGGCGCTGGTGCGCGGCTACCCCATCGTCGTGCTGCTGGCGCTGGTCGGGTTCCTCGAGGTGATGCTCGGCGGGCTCGGCAGCTACCTGTCGTACACCATCTACACCGACAGCTTCCCGACCGAGCGCGAGCTGACCGCGTTCCTGGGCACGCTGCGCGCCGTGCTGAGCGTGCTCCAGGGCGTGGTCATCTTCTTCGTGACCCGGCCGCTGGTCCACCGCATGGGCGTCGGCCGCATGAACCTGATCTACCCGTCCACGTCCGTCGCCGCGCTGGGCGCCCTGGCCCTCATCCCCGGCCTGCCCACCGCGATCCTGGCCCACGCCAACTTCAGCACGGTGGCGGTGGGGGTGGCCGGCCCCGTGGAGAACCTGACGTACAACGCCGTCCCGCCCCGGTTCCTGGGCCGGGTCCGGACCGTGAGCGAGGCCATGCTCCAGCCGACGGGGCTGGCGGCCGGCGGCGTCCTGCTGGCCCTGGTCCAGGATCGGCTCGCCTACCGCCAGATCGCCCTCGTCGTGCTGGGCGTGGCCGTGGTCATGCTCGTGCTGGGCGCCCTGCGGTCCCGGGCCTACCTCCGGGCGCTCCAGGCCCAGCTCCGGGACCGGTCCCTGGACCTGTCCCGGGACGACGAGTACCTGTCCCGGCTGCACGGCCGCTACGCGGACGAGGTGCACGACCTGATCGCGTCGTCGGACCCCCACGTCCGGTCCGTGGGCATCGAGTTGGCCACCCGCATCGATCCGGACCGGTACCTGGACGATGTCATCGCGAGCCTGCCGGACCTGGACGACCGCAGCCGCGCCGCCGCCGTCGCCCTCATGCAGCGCGTGCGGCAACGGTCCGGCCGACAGGCGATCGCGGACCTCCTCGCGTCCGACGCGCCCCACGTCCGGCCCGCGGCCCTGGAAGGCCTCATCGCCCAGCGCGGTCTGCCCCACGGCGTCCGTTTCGAGGAGCTGCTCCGCGACGAGGACCCGGGCGTGCGCGGGCTCGCCGTGGCGCTGGCGTACCGGGAAGGGCACACGGACGAGGGCCGGGCCGTGCTGGCGGAGCTGGACGGCCGCGGCCTCGAGCACGCCGTCCGCGGCGTCCGGGCCCTGCCATCGGAAGAGGCCATGCCTATCCTGGCGGCCGCGCTCCAACGGGGGTTGGCCGCGGGCACGAGCGGAGCGCTCGATCGGCGATCGCCGGCGGCCGCCGGAGCCGGGGACCGGGGCGCGGCCGCCACGTCGGCAACGGCCGACCGGGCGTCGGCGACGGCCGCCGCCGACGCCCTCGAAGCGCTCCGGGAGCTGTCCGTTGACCCGGAGGGCGGGCTCCGGGAGCGGGTCGTCCGGCTCACGGGCCACGAGGCCGAGGAGGTCCGTGCCGCGGCATACGCGCTCCTGGCTCGCCACAACGTGGAGCTGGACCGCGTGGCCGAGGGGCTGGGCGACCCGCAGGTCACGGTCCGGAACACGGTCGCCACGGCCCTGGGCGACGTGGGCGATGCCGCGCTGCCCCGGCTCCGGGCCGCCCTCGCCTCGGACGACTCGGCGGTGACCCGGGCCGCCATCACGGCCCTGGGCCGGATGCGCACGGCCCGGTCCGCGAGCATGGCGTTCGACGCCCTGCAGCGGGACTACCGCCGGGCGGACCTGTGCACGACCTGGCTCCAGCGCATCCCCCGCGACGACCCCGACTGGGCGCCGCTCACGGTGGCGCTGGAGGACAGCAACCGCCGGGCGGTGAACAGCGTGCTCGACGTGCTGGAGGCGTTCGGCCACGAGACGACGTTGCGCCACGCGCGCCTGGCCCTGGCCTCCCGGGACGAGCGGCTGAGGGCCAACGCCGTGGAGACGCTGGCGTCCCTCCCGGACCGGAAGTTCGTGCTGCCCGTCATGGACCTGTTCGAGGCGCTGGCGACGAAGGCGAAGGTGGACGGGGCCGTAGGCGAACGGGGCGCCCGGGATGCAGCCCCCCTCGAGGAACTGCTGGAGATCCACGACCGCTGGGTCCGGGCGGGCGCCGCCGGGACCCTCCGCAACCTCGGACGGCCCGTGCCCGAAGGCGCGGGCGAGGAGGTTCCCATGAGCCGACTGCTGTTCCTGAAGGGCGTCAGCCTGTTCCGCGAGCTCTCCCTCGACAGCCTCCTGGCCCTGGACCAGGCACTGCGCCAGGCGGATCTCCTGCCGGGCGAAGTCGTGTTCAGGGAAGGCTCGACGGGGGACGACCTCTACATCGTGCTCCGGGGCAGCGTCGTGGTGGAGAAGGGCCACGGCGAAGCCGCGCGGGAGCTGGCCCGGATGGGCCCCGGCGACTTCTTCGGCGAGATGGCCCTCTTCGACGACGAGCCCCGCTCCGCGACATGCCGCGCCGAGACGGAGACCACGCTGCTCCGCCTGGACCGGAGCCGGTTCCACAGCCTCATGGAGCAGCTCCCGCGCCTCGGCATCGAGATCAGTCGCGTGCTCAGCCTGCGCCTGCGACGGACCTCCGGCACGCTCCAGCGGTCCGGGGCGGACGCGCCGTGAGGGGACTGTGCGGCCCGAGCACCCTGGCGGTTCCGTGACCACCGCCGTCCCGAGCGCCCCGGACAGGACCACGACAGCGCCCACGAGCACTTCGCCAGCGCCGTGACCCCGCCCGCAAGCTCCCGTTCCGTCGATTCCCTGTCCGTGACCGTGACCCGCGCGCCGGAGCCCGAGCGGTGGTCCACCCGGATCCACGCACGGCCCGCGGACACGTTCGAGACCACGGACCGGTGGATCGCCGTGCTCGGGCTGGTGCGGCGGCCCGGCGGGGGAGCCGTCTCGGCCGGGGAGCTGGCCCGGGACGGCGTCGTGCACGCCGGCGGGATCCGCACGGAGCGGATCACCGGGAACGGGCTCGTCGTGGGCATCGAGCGGCGGCGCCCCGTGATCCACGCGTACCGGACCCTCCAGGGGTGTCCCCAGCTCTACGTCCACGCGGACGACGACGCGCTCCAACTCTCCACCTCCCTCCCCGACCTGCTGGACCGGGCCGGGCCCTTCGACGCGGATCCCCGCAGCGTCATCGACCACTTCACGTTCCGATTCGTGCTCCAGCCCCGGACGTATTACCGGCATGTCCACAAGCTGCCCGGCGGGCACCTGCTCACGTGGCAGGACGGGCGGGTCGGGCACCGCCGGGTCAGGCGGCTGGAGCCTGCGGCGGGGGGTGCTGCGTCGGCGGAGCGCCCGGCAAGGCCGCATTCCGCCAGGGCCGCGCCGGCCGCCGGTGCGGCCCCTTCCACGCCAGGTGCGGAGCTGGAATCCTCCCCTGACGGGGCCGCGTCCACGGCGACCGGGGCGCGGCCGCCCTTCACCGAAATCGACGAAGGATCGCTGGCGTGGCTCGAGTCCGAGATGCGCCGGATCGGCGCGACGTACGCCGATCACGCGGCCGCCCGGGGCCTCGTCCCCGTCACCATGCTCTCCGGCGGTGTCGACTCGGTCCTGGTCCAGCGCTGGGTGGCCGGCGACGGCCACGACGGCGCCCACCGCGCCGGGCCTCCCCGCACGTGCAGCTTCGCCATTCCCGACGCGCCGTCGTTCGCGCCGGAGACACGCCGCGCCATGGCCGCCGCCGCCAGGCTCGGGACCGACCACCTGGTCGCACCGGTCGCCGTCGCCGACTACTCCGATCTCCTGGACCGGACCATCGCCACCCTGGCCCGGCCGTCCCTCTTCAACGAGACCTGGCCGTGCCAGCTCACCCTCGGCGCGGCGGTCCGCGAACGCTGGGGCGACGACGTCATGCTCTTCGGGGGCCACGCCGCCGACGGCATCCACGGCCTGCACGAGCTCGAGATGGTCGCGCGCCGCGAGCGCTGGGACCGGGTGCCGGGGCTGGCACCGCTGATGCGAAGGCTCGCCCCCGTGCTCCGCCGCCTCGGCCAAGCCGGCGAGCGCCTGGCGCTGACGGCCCGGATGGGCGCCGATGCCGACCCGCTGCGCGGACCGAGCTCCCTCGTCTCCCTGGCCGGCGAGCTGCCGCTGCTCCTGGAGTGCTTCGGCGAGGACGCCGTCCGCGACGCCTTCGACCGCCGCCGCGACCTGGCGGCGGACGCCGCGCCCACCGGCCACCCGTGGGAGCGGATGCAGACGACGCACCTGTTCGCCGCCGGCAGCGAGCCGCCCACCGCCGTCGCCGACCTCCACGCGTCCCTCGGACTGGACACGGCCATGATGTATCGCGACGAGGAGGTCCTGGCGGCGGTGGCGGCGTTCGATCCGGCGGTGCGGTATCTCGGGCGCATCGGGCGCGGTGGGGGCCGTGGGGGCGGTGGGGGGAGCCGTAAGAGCAGCGGCGGGAGGCGCGGCGGCGGGAGCCGTGGGCTCGCGGGCGCCGGTCGTGTCCGCGGCGTGTTGGCCGGCGGTCGCCGCCACCTCAAGCCACTCCAGATAGGCCTGCTCGACCACCAGGGCCTGGGCGACCTGGCCCGCGTGGCCAAGGGCGGCACCACGTTCTGGCGGGACCTCTGGCGGTGGATGGACGACGGCCCGCTCCGGGACCGGGTCATGGCCATCGAGCGACCCGGCTTCGTGCCGCCGGATCTGTTCCAGCGGGTGCTCCGGGAGCCGTCCGACTTCCTCTGGAACCTGCTGGTATACGACGTCTGGCGGAGCCGGCTTTCCGGCGGGGTGCGGGGATGAGGGGCGGCGATCCGGGCGCGGGCGGGGCCCGCGACCGGCCGGGCGCGGGTGAGGGCCTCGGTCATCCGGGCGCGGGTGAGGGCCTCGGTCATCCGGGCGAGGCCGAGGGCCGCGGCGATCCAGGCGCAGGCAGCGCGAAGCCGGCCGTCCTGGAACGTCTCGAGGCCGCCCACTACCAGATCATCTGCGCGCTGTACGCCTGCGAGACCACGCCCACCGAGCACGGGCTCTGGGTCGGCTCGACCGTAATCCCCGACCCCGAGTGGAACCACCTGGGGCGGTTGGGGGCGGGGGCCGAAGCGGGCGACAGGGAGACGCCCCCCGCGGGCCCGTCGGCCTCCGCGGCAGAGGCCCCGGCCAGGGGCCCGGCGGAGGGTGCGGCAAAGGACCCGAGCCAGCGCGCGCCGGCCCATGCCATCGACGGCCTCGTGGAGGCGGTGGCGCCCCTCGCGGCCGCCGCGGGCCGACGTCCCACCCTCGCCGTCACGCCCCTGTCCGAGCCGCCCGGGTTGGTGGGCGCCCTGACCCGGCGGGGCTGGAGCGTCTCCTACCGCCATGCCTGGCTCATGTATCCGACGGAACGACCGGTCCCGCAGAGTGGCCCGGCCGCCGGGTGGGACACGACCCCGGCACAACACAC
>CAYQCY010000050.1:0-1436 GCA_964416095.1 uncultured Gemmatimonadaceae bacterium | reverse complement strand
CCGTCTTCACCGCCGACGACCCGGCCAGCGCGGCGGCCTACCGGTCGGCACTGGAAGCGTCGTTCGCGTACGAAGGCGGGGCCCGCGTCACCCACTATCTGGCTTTCTGCGACGGCGAGCCCGCCGGCATCGCGTCGGTGGGCTACGCCAGGGGCGTCGCCGGCGGGTTCAACCTCGGCGTGCTCCCCGCCCACCGCGGGCGTGGCATCGGCGGCGCCCTCACCATGACGCGCCTGGCCGACGCCCGCCGCGCCGGCTGCGAGCTGGTCTACCTGCTGACCGAGGACCCGGCCGTGGAGGCGTCCCAGGTCCGGCGCGGGCACGTGAAGGTCATGACGACCGAAGGGTGGAGCGCGCCGGAGGCGGCGGTCTGATCTTGGCCGGTCCGCCGCGGACTGTTCATCTTGCAGGCCAGGGAGGCCGGATCCCAAGCGCGTGAGCGTCAGTCGACGTGTCCGCCGAAGGATCCGGTCGCAATCATCCCTCGACTCAACGGGGCACGCGTGTTCCGATCTCCGCCGGGGTTGCTCGGCGCCACGGTCGCGTTGCTGTCCACCGTGACAGCGGCCTACGCGCAGGAGAACGAGCGCACATCCGGTCCGGCGTTGGACCTCGTCGGAGGGATCCAGGACGCCCGCCTGTTCGTGCACCTCAGCGGCTCGAAGCTGGATTACCGGGATCTGGCGGTGCCGATCGCCGCCGTCGGCATCGAATACCGCGTCGACGGACCATGGGATCTCCGTTGGGGCCCGCTCGGCCGGATCGAGCGGGGCTACACCGTCCGGGGCGAGATGGATGACATGGATGGGGACATCCGTTTCACGGCCGACGCCGCCGGCAGCGAGGTGGGACGGGAAACGATCGGGCTGTTCGTTTCACGCACCCTGGGCAGCGGGGTCGCTCTCCGTGGCGCCATCGGCTGGCAGCGGATCACGGGCCATCTCCGGATGCGGGACGGGCACCAGGTCGCTCCCTACGAACTGGAGCTGGACGGTCTGGACAGCGGCTACCACTTCGAGTGGCGTGGCCGGTGGGTCACCATCGAGCCCCAGGTAGGATGGAGGAGTTCACAGATCGCCCTGGCCGGCACGTACATCTCGGGCCCGTACACGGCAGAAGGATGCTGGAACCTCCGCACCGACCTTCAGCAGCCGCGCAGCTTCACCAACCACGCCGATGGCGGCGGCTGGCGCTGGGCGCTGGTCTTCCGTCACCGGACGAGCGCACACCTCAGTCTCGTTGCCGAAGTGTGGCACACGAATCTGAACGCGGAGGACGGGTACGACCGGGTTTTCCATGTGGACCGTGGCGTCCTTCGAGGGAACCTCTATGAGGTCTCGTGGACCACCCGGGGACTTAGATTGTCTTTGAACGGGTCCTTCTAGAGCATCTCGCGGGGTACCGCCAGGACCATGGTGCGGGGCCGCCATGGCCAC
>CAYQCY010000049.1:0-23428 GCA_964416095.1 uncultured Gemmatimonadaceae bacterium | reverse complement strand
AAGCCCAGTCCACCGGACGACGAACGGCCGCGCCGGTCTCGACACGAGTACGGGGGAGCGGACCGGTACGAGGCCCTGCTCGGCGTCATGGAGCAGGAAGCGGAAAAGGTCCGCCAGGAAGGTGCCTTCGGGGCCGCGACGCCGGGAGAAGGGAAGGTTCGCCTCCTCGTCCTGGGCTTCCTGGTCGCGTCCTTCGGTCTCCTGACGTGGAAAGGCGACGAGTGGCTCGGGCCGGAGCCCATCCCCGCGCCCACGGCCATGGAGGCGGAGCAGTCGCTCCGGGTCGGGATGTACCTCCAGGCGCAGCGCATCAAGGCGTACCGGCTCCGGACCGGAAGCTACCCGGAGCGCCTGGACGAGGCCGGCGAGCCGCTGCCGGGCGTGAACTACCGCCTCATGCCGGACGGCGTGTACGAGCTAGTCGGCCGGAACCACGGCGTCACCCTGACCTACCGCTCGGACCGCCCCCTGGGCGAGTTCCTCGGCGAGGCGGAGAACGTCCTCGGCCTCGGTGCCGGCGCATGAGCACGCGAACGCTGGTCCCGACCCCCGAGCGGCTCGCCATGCGCCGCGGCTTCACGCTCGTGGAGCTGATGATCGTCGTCCTCATCGTCGCCATCGTCGCCACCCTCGCCCTGCCCCACTACGAGCAGGTCCTCCTCAAGGCACGGGCCGCCGAGGTCGTCGGCCAGATGGACGCCATCAAGGTCGCCGCCTACAACTACTTCCTCGAGAGCGAAGGCTGGCCGGAAGACGTGGACCGGGGCACGGTGCCGCCCGAGCTCGTGGACCGCCTGCCCGCGGACTTCACCTTCGATCGGGGCGACTACCTCCTGGACTGGGACCACTGGGCCCTGCCCGACGGCACCCCGACCGAGCCCGGCACCGGCGTCCTCGTGGGGATCTCCCTCGTCACCGACGACGAGGACCTGGGCAACGCCTTCCTCCAGCTCCTGGGCGGCGGCGTGTCCAAGTTCACTATCAGCGACCACTACACCATGATCCTCGAGACGATATGACGACCTCGGCGGCACGACGACGCCCCCTCTCCCCGGGGTCGCCGCGCTGCCCGGAAGCCGTCCCGTCCCCGCGCAGACGGCCGCGCGGGCATGCCGGCTTCACCCTCGTCGAGCTCGCCATCGCCCTCCTCATCATCGGCATCCTCGTCGCCCTCGGCGTGCCCGCCTACCACAACGCCCTCATCAAGGCCCGAGCCGCAGAGGTGTTGGGGGATTTCAACGCCATCAAGGTCGCCGCCTACAACTACTTCGCCGAGGCCAACGAGTGGCCCGACGACGTCCTCGCCGGCGAGGTCCCGCCCGAGCTCGTCGACTACCTCCCTCCGAACTTCTCCTTCGAAAAGGCCGACTACAACCTGGACTGGGAGTACTGGGTCCTGCCCGACGGAACACCGAAGCACCCCGACACCAACGTGCTCATCGGCATCTCCATCTCCACCGACAACGAAGAGCTCGCCAACGCCGTCATGCAGCTCCTCGGACCCAACACCGCACACTACACCCTCAGCAACAACTACACGTTCATCATCGAGAGGCTGTAGCGGATCGGCTACGGTTTCTGGGCCACGTCCCGGTCATCCCCGCACCGCCAACTGCGCCTGCCCCGTGAACAACCTGCTCCGCAGCAGCAGCGTGCTCACGACCGCCGTCAGTCCCGCCGCGGCGAAGATCATGCCGATGACGGCGAACTGGTAGACGGCGGCGTACACCGGGTCGGTGCCGGAGAGGACCATGCCGGCCATGATGCCGGGGATCCAGACGACGCCCAGGGAGCGGAGCGTGTCGATCTGGGGGATGAGGCTGGCGTGGACGGAGGCCTGGACGTGGGGCTCCACGGCGGTGTTCGGGCTGGCGCCGAGGGCGAGCTTGGCCTCGATGTAGCCCCGGTTCTGCTCGAGCTCGGACTTGATCCGGTCGAAGGCGAGCCCGTTGGCGCGCATGCCCGCGGCGATGATCATGCTGCCCACGGGGATGAGGGCGGTGATGTCGTCGTCGATGACGCCGAGCGCGGTCATGACCACGATGACGAGCCCGGTCCCCAGCACGATGCCGTAGAAGGAGACCTGGAACGCGCCGGGGATGCCCTCGGCGCGCCGGTTCGTGATGACCGCCGCGGCGACCATCATGGCCAGAAGCACGATAGCGCTGGTCCAGAGCGGCTGCTCCAGGAGCGCCAGCAGGATGGCGCCGATGGCCACGATCTGCGTGATCCCCCGGAGCAGTGCGATGACGGACTCCTTCTCCACGTGGATCCGTCGCGTCCGGGCCAGCCAGACCACGAGGATCACGGCGACGGCGGTGGCGGCGGCCTGGGCGAAGCCCAGCGCGAGCTGCGAATCGAAGATCCCTTCGAGCATCAGAGCACCTCCTCCACGGACCCGACCCGGTCCAGCCGGCCGTCCTCCATGACCATGACGCGGCTGGCCACCCGCCGGGCCTGGTCCCGGTCGTGGGTGACGATCATGCAGGTGAAGTCGCCTTCCCGGAGCACCTCGCAGATGAGCTCCTCCACGTCCCGCTCCGTGTCCTCGTCCAGCGACGACGTCGGCTCGTCCAGCAGCATGACCTCGGGCTCGTTGGCCAGCGTCCGGGCCAGTGAAACCCGCTGCGCCTCGCCGCCCGACAGGTTGCCCACCGTGCGGTCGGCGTAGCCGGAGAGGCGGACCCGACCCAGGAGCTCCTCGATCACGTCGTCGTCCAGCTCGATGCCCCGCTGCGCCGGGCCGAAACGGATGTTCTCCGCGACGGTGCCGGGAAAGAGGAAGGCGGTCTGGAGCACCATCCCCACCCGGACGCGGAGCTCGCGGGTGTCCAGCTCCCGGGTGTCGGTGCCGTGGAGCAGGACCCGGCCGGAGGTGGGCTCGTCCAGCCGGTTGATCATGCGCAGGAAGGACGACTTGCCGGCGCCGCTGGGCCCCACGATAGCCAACACGTCGCCCCGAGCCACGTCAATGGAAACGTCGTCGACGATGGCCTTCCCGTCGACGACGCGCGTGAGCGTTTCGGTGCGGACCACGACGTTCGCGCTGTCCCCATCCTCGGGCATGGCTTCGCTCCCGGGTGATGCCGATCTCATCCGGGCCGAGGCCCGGAACCTCGCAGGTGCAACGTGGGGCGCCGCACGGTCGCTGGCCAGTTCCCGGGACTGGCACGCCGCCGGCTCCGGGCCACATATTGCCGATCCCGCAACACCGAACCAGCGGAGGCAGCCGTGGAGTCCTCTCGTTCCTTCCTGACGCCCGTCCTCCTGTGCGCCCTGCTCGCCGGCTGCGGCGATGGCGCGGGGTCCGCGCCGCCGGCCATGGCGAACCCGGCGACGGAGGTGGCGCTGACGACGATCACGGAGGCGGACCTCATGCGCCACGTCGGCGTGCTCGCGTCCGACGAGTTCCTGGGCCGCTCGCCGGGCTCGGCCGGCGAGGACCTGACGGTGGCGTACCTGACGGAGCAGTTCCGGTCCATGGGCCTCCAGCCGGGGAACCCGGACGGGACGTACGTGCAGGAGGTGCCGCTGGTGGGGATCCGGTCCCAGGCCCAGGCCACCTTCCGGATCGGGGACCGGACGTTCAACCTCTCCTTCCCCGACGACTGGGTCGGCGTCTCCCGGCGGCTGACCCGGACCGTGAGCGTGGCCAACAGCGACGTCGTCTTCGTGGGCTACGGCGTGCGGGCGCCGGAGTACGACTGGGACGACTACGGCGACATGGACATGACCGGCAAGACGCTGATCATGCTGGTGAACGACCCGCCGGTGCCCCACGCCAACGAGGCGTACCGGCTCGACCCGGACGTCTTCGGCGGCGAGGCCATGACGTACTACGGCCGCTGGACGTACAAGTACGAGATCGCCACGGAGCTGGGCGCCGATGCCGCCATCATCGTGCACGAGACGGAGCCCGCCGGCTACCCGTGGGAGGTCGTGGTGGGGAGCTGGGGCCAGGAGAACTTCGACATCCGGCCCGAGGACCGGAACATGGGCCGCGTGCCGGTGGAGGCGTGGATCGGCATGGAGACGGCCCGGGAGCTGTTCGCGGCGGCGGGCCTCGATTTCGATGAGCTCAAGGCGCGGGCCAGGCGCCGCGACTTCGAGCCCGTGCCCCTGGACGGGCGGGCCTACTTCACGATCCGGCAGACGCTGCGCAACGTGGACTCGAAGAACGTCATCGCGAAGCTGCAGGGCAGCGTTCCCGAGCGCGCGGACGAGTACGTCGTGTACACGGCCCACTGGGACCACTTCGGCGTGGACCCGTCGCTGGAGGACGATTCCATCTACAACGGCGCCTTCGACAACGCCACCGGGACGGCCGGCCTGCTGGAGCTGGCCGAAGCCTTCGCCACCCTGGAGCCGCCGCCGGACCGGACCATGCTGTTCCTGGCCGTGACCGCCGAGGAGCGCGGCCTGCTGGGGGCCAAGTACTACGCCACCGAGCCGCTGTACCCCCTGGAGCGCACGCTGGCCAACATCAACCTGGACGGGCTCAACCAGTGGGGCCGGACCCGGGACATGGTGGTCATCGGGTACGGCAACTCCTCGCTGGACGACGTGCTCGAGCGGGAGGCCGCGGCCGCGGACCGGGTCCTGGTGCCGGACCCGGAGCCCGAGAAGGGCTACTACTACCGGTCGGACCACTTCGAGTTCGCGAAGCAGGGCGTCCCGGCGCTCTTTGTGGACGGCGGCCTGGAGTTCATCGGCAAGCCCGAGGGCTACGGCGAGCAGAAGCGCGAAGAATACATCGCGAACGATTACCACAAGCCGTCGGACGAGATCAAGGAGGACTGGGACCTGGCCGGTGCCGTGGCCGATCTCCGGCTCATCTTCGCCGTAGGCTACGACGTGGCCCAGGCCGACGTGTGGCCCACATGGGCCCCGGGCACCGAGTTCAAGGCGCTGCGGGAGCAGCGGCTGCGGGAAGCGACCGGGCAGTAGCCATGGACATGCTCATCGCCGGCACCTGGCAAAGCCGCGACGCCGCCATCGACGTCACGGACCCGTGGGACGGCGCGGTCATCGACACGGTCCCGCGCGGCACCGCCGACGACGTCCGGACGGCCGTGGCCTCGGCGGTGGACGCCTTCCGCGCCATGCGCGCCCTGCCGTCCCACGAGCGGGCCCGCATCCTCTTCCGTACCGCCGAGCTGGTCGGCGCCAACTCCGAGGACCTGGCCACCCTCATCGCGCTGGAAGGCTCCAAGACGATCCGGGAGGCCCGCAAGGAGGTCTACCGCTGTACGCGCACGCTCCACGTCAGCGGCGAGGAGGCGACCCGGGTCACGGGCGAGACGATCCTCTTCGACCAGCAGGAAGGCTCGGAGAACCGGCGCGGCTGGTACGACCGGGTCCCCATCGGCGTCATCGGCGCCATCACGCCGTTCAACGACCCCCTGAACCTGGTCGCCCACAAGCTCGGACCCGCCTTCGCCGGCGGCAACGCCGTCGTGCTCAAGCCGGCCACCGTCACGCCCCTCTCGGCGCTGCGCCTGGCCGAGCTGTTCCTCGAGGCCGGCCTGCCGCCGGAGGCGCTCCAGGTCGTCACCGGCCCCGGCGCCGAGGTCGGCCACGCCCTGGTCACCGACCCCCGCGTCCGCATGATCTCGTTCACCGGCGGCGTGGACGCCGGCAAGGCCGTTGCCGCCGCCGCGGGGATCAAGAAGATCGGCATGGAGCTGGGCTCCAACTCGCCGGTCATCGTTCTGGACGACGCCGAGCTGGACGACGCCGTGGCAAGCTGCGTCTCCGGCGCCTTCTGGGCCGCCGGCCAGAACTGCATCGGCGTCCAGCGGCTCTACGTCGAGCGGCCCCTGTACGACGACTTCCTCGCCGCCTTCGTCGCCCGTACGGAGACGTACAAGGTCGGGCCGAAGCTCGACGAGGACTGCGACATGGGCCCCATGATCACCGAGGCCGAGGCCGAGCGCATCGCGGCGTGGGTCGACGAGGCCGTGAAGTCCGGCGCCACCGTCCGGACCGGGCACCGCCGCGAGGGCGCGACCTACCGGCCCACCGTGCTCACCGACGTGCCCGACACCGCCCGGGTGAGCTGCGAGGAGGTGTTCGCGCCCGTCGTCCTGCTGTGGCCCGTGGACTCGCTGGAGGAAGCCATCGAGCAGGCGAACGCCCGGGAGTTCGGCCTCCACGCCGCCGTGTTCACCCGGGACGTGGACCGGATGTACCAGGCCATCGAAGGCCTCGAGGCCGGCGGCATCATGGTCAACGACTCCACCGACTACCGCATGGACGCCATGCCCTTCGGCGGCATCAAGAACAGCGGGCTCGGCCGGGAAGGCATCCGCTTCGCGCTCCAGGAGATGACCGAGCCGAAGACGGTTTGCGTCCGCCTCACGGCGGACTAGAAGGCCGCCCTGCGGGCGGCAGGAGGGCGGCCTTGCGGCCGCCAGGAGGCGCGGCTATCGCCGCGCAGGAGGCCGGCCTTCGGGCGGCAGGAACTGCCACCGGGTAGCTCGCGTTCCCACCGTATGGTGACCCTCGCCTGACCAGGCCACTTCCTGGACCGTGCCAGCCAGCTCTCCTGTGGCCGAGGGCCACCTCCTGGTGGCGAAGCCACCCTCCTGGCCGGCCGCAAGGCCGGCCCTCCTGCGCCCGTCAGGGCGCGTCCTAGGCGAGCGCAGCGAGCCGTCCTGCGCCCGTCAGGGCGCCTCCTGGCAAGCGAAGCGAGCCCGCCTGCGCCCGTCAGGGCGCCTCCCTGACTTCGTACGTCGGCAGCGGCCGCTTCCGGGTCGCCTCTCCGATGGTGGCCTCGTCGAGCCATTCGGTGAAGCGGTCGGTCACGGGCAGGACCATGGTGGCGTCGGGCCAGACCACGGGTTCGCCGGTGGCGGTGTCCACGATACGGCGGTCGGCCACGGCGTGGGACGCCTCGGACAGGGTGAGCTCGGAGGTGGCCTCGCGCAGCGCCTCGAAGCGGAGCTGGAGGCGCGGGCTGAGGAAGCGGAAGCGCCGGGTCGCCAGGGTGATGACGTGGAAGTGGGCGGTGCGGAACGCCACGCCATCGAGCCCGGCCTCGCGGCACGAGATGATGAGCCAGACGAAGACGTCGGCGAGGATGCCCAGCCCGGGGTGCTCCTGGCCGGGCAGCGGGGGCCGGTTGGGCGGAAAGTCCGCCCGGGGGTTCTGGAGCAGGAGCCATTCGATCCACATGAGCTCCATCCCGGGGACCAGCATCCGGTCCCGGCTGACGCGCAGCTCCATGAGCAGCTCGTCACGGTCCTCGCTGCCGAAGACGCGAACGGTCTCCCCCAGGCCGAACGACGGCTCGATCTCCACCCTCGGCGCGTAGCCACGCCCCCGGATCTGCTCGAGGATGCCCGCCTGCTCCATGAGCCGCTCGATCTCGGCCCGGTCGAACGTCCCCAGGAAGCGCCGGCCGCCGGCGTCGGGCCGGGCGCCCAGGAGGTCGTCCTCGGTCAGCTTCCAGTCCAGCCAGTCGCCCTCACCGGTGTCCCCGTCCTCCTCGAGGAGCGTGCGCACGCCGTCGAAGCGCCGGAGCGCGATCTCCAGGTCGTCGGCCGGCTCGATCACGGCACCGGTGAGCAGCCAGGTGAAGAAGCGGGCCGAGTAGCGCCAGGCGGAGTTCCCGTAGCCGCCGCCCAGCATGATGGTGATGGGAATGTGGCGGTCGTAGACCCGGAGCTGCTCGATGACGAACCGGTCCCGCTCCAGGATCCCGTCCGGGGTGATGCACCAGTCGCCCAGTGCATCGTCCTCGGCGACGTCGCAGCCGGCGACGTAGAGGACGAGCCCGGGTCGGTGGCCGGCGATGATCGGCGGCAGCTCGTTACGCAGCGTGTCGAGGTACGACTCGTCCCGGACCCGCGTGCCCAGGGCGATGGAGGTGGAGGCGGTGGCGTCGTTCCGGATGTCGTCCCAGGGCACGTTGTGGATGGAGAAGGTGTGGACCGTCGGGTCGTCGGCGAAGGCGATGCGCGTCCCGTTGCCGTCGTGGAGGTCCAGGTCCACGACCAGGATCGGGTCCTGGAAGTTGCGTGCCCGGAGCCGGGCGATGGCGATGGCGACGTCGTTGAAGAGGCAGAAACCGGACCCGGAGGACGGCGTGGCGTGGTGCAGGCCGCCGCCCACGTGGACGGCGACGTCGCCGGTTTGGAGCGCCAGGCGGGTGGCCTGCACGGTGGCGCCGGCCATGACCCGCTGGACCTTGACCGCATCTTTGCGCCGACCGCTGTCCAGGACGGCCCCGAGGATCTCGTCCACCGCACCCTGCTCTTCCAGCTTGCGCAGGTAGTCGGCGCCGTGGACCCGCACGATGTTCTCCAGCGAGGCGGGCTCGGGTCGTTCGATGTCGCCCTTGCGGATCAGCCCTTCGTCGTAGAGGAACGAGAGGATGCGCTCGGCGCGGAGCCGGTCCAGGGGCGCGCCGCCGAGGCCGCGGCGGTAGATGGGGTCGTACAGGAAGGGCGTGCGCGAGCCGCGCAGGGTGTGTCGCATCCGGCGCGCCGCACGCAGCGCGCTCCGCCGCCATGTCCTGGGATCGAGCACGGTCCCGGCGAGCGCGCCCGGCGCTCAGATGGTAGTGACGTTCTCCGCCTCGGGGCCCTTTTCGGCCGGGACCCGGTCGAAGCGCACGCGCTCTCCCTCATCGAGGGATTTGTACCCCTCGCCGAGGATGGCGGAGTAGTGGACGAAAACGTCTTCCCCGCCGTCGTCCGGCTGGATGAAGCCGAAGCCCTTGGCGTTGTTGAACCACTTCACGGTGCCGGAGAGCTGCTTCCCGGACCGAGCGGCTTCCGGCTCCGCCGGCTCGACGGACACCTCCACCCACTCCGGGTTTCGCGTCACGCGTCGGGCGAAGCTTTCGGCCTTCCGGCCGAGCGATGCGGTGAAGACCAGCGTCTGACGGGTGTCCGGAACGGCATCCAGGATGGCGTTCACCGCCTTCTCCGACCCCGCCTCCAGGATCCCGTCGATCTCGTCCAGCACCACGATCTCCACATCGCCGAGCCGGACGTTCCCTGCCTGCACGTGCTCCGCCAGCCGGTCCGGGGTGGCCACGAGGACGTCGAACCCGGCCCGCAGGTCCCGGACCTGGGCGTCCACGGGCACCTCACCGTGGATCTCGCCGATCCAGAGCTCCGTCGCCTTGGCCAGCGACTTGGCCGTGACCGCCACCTGCTCCACGTGCCGGCGTGTGGGACAGAGGATCAGGGTGTGCAGCCCCTCCCGGTCCAGCTGCCGCTCCAGCGCCGGGAGCAGGAAGGCTACCGTCTTGCCCGCGCCCGCCGGCGCCACCGCGATCAGGTCCTTGCCGCTGCGCGAGGGCGGGATCGCCTCCGCTTCGATCGCTGTCGGCGCGTCCCAGCCCAGATCCGCGATGGCCTGGAGCAGCGCCGACGCGGTGGTGAGCTCTTCGAAGCTCCGGCGCGCCGTGCGCGCGGGTCGGGCCTCCCGGCTCTCGATGGGTAGACGGCGACGACGCGCGAGGACGGCGAAGATGATCACCGCCACGACGAGCGCACCGGCGGCGTACGGTATCCAGTTCAAGGTGTCCAAAACCCGCTTCCTTCCGCGTGATCCTGCATCTGGAGGCGCTTCCTTCCGTTGCTGCGTCATTCTCGACAGGCTCCGCCTCGCTGTCAAGCGAGGGACCGTCCCCGGACCGGCGTCCTACAGGCCATCGAGGGTCGCGAGGTCCGCACCGACCCGGCGAAGCGAGCACTGGCCTCGATGTTGCACCTGGACCATCTTCGGTACGGCTGTTCGTGGCCCGGCGGGGCCTTCTGGACCCGGCCGGGCCGTCTTACGCTCCCCCGGACACGAGACGACGCATGCCCGAGCTCAAGAACGAGAAGTGCGAGGCCTGCCGCGAAGGCGCGCCCACCGTAACCGAAGAGGAGAAGGCGCTGTTGAAGCCCGAGGTCCCGGAGTGGGACATCATCGAAGAGGACGGGATCGAGCGCCTCCGTCGGACGTTCGAGTTCGACGATTTCCAGAGCGCTCTCGACTTCACCAACGAGGTCGGCGCCGCTGCCGAGGAGGAAGGCCATCACCCGGCGATCCTGACCGAGTGGGGCTCCGTGACCGTCACCTGGTGGACCCACAAGATCGGCGGCCTGCACCGCAACGACTTCGTCATGGCGGCGAAGACCGACGAGCTCTACCGGGCCGACTGAGCCCGGAGGGCGGACGCCGGCGCCTCAGCCGGCCGGCACGCTGTCGCGCTTCTCCTCGAGGGAGGCGAGGAGGGCCTCGAAGGCATCGGCGAAGGCGTTCACGCCCTCCTCCTGGAGCGTCTCCGTGACCCCGCCCAGGTCGATGCCCAGGGCGCCGAGCCGTTCGATGCGGTCCCGCGCCAGGTCCAGGTCCTCCGTGAGCGTCTCCCGCACCGTGCCGTGGTCGCGGAACGCCTCGAGCGTATGGGGAGGGACGGTGTTCACCGTCTCCGGCCCGATGAGCCCGTCCACGTACTTCACGTCGGAATAGCGCTCGTCCTTCGTGCTCGTGCTGCCGAAGAGCACGCGCTGCGGGCGGGCGCCCTTCGCCCGGAACCCCTCGAAGCGCGGGCCGTGGAAGACCTGCCGGTAGCGGTCGTACGCCAGCCTGGTGTTGGCGATGGCGATGGTGCCACGGAGCGCTTCGGCCTCCTCGCCGCCGATCTCGTCCAGCCGCGCGTCCACCTTCGTATCCACACGGCTCACGAAGAACGACGCCACCGACGCCACGCCCGACGGGTCGTCCAGGGCGTCGAGCCCCCGGAGGTAGGCGCCGGAGACCACGTCGTGATGGGCCAGGGAGAACATGAGGGTGACGTTCACGTTCACCCCTTCGCCGATCAGGCGCTCGATGGCGGGGATCCCCGCCTTCGTGGCCGGGACCTTGATCATGACGTTGGGCCGGTCCGTCGAGCGCCATAGCCGGCGCGCCTCCTCCACGGTCCCGTCGGTATCGTGCGCCAGGTCCGGCGACACCTCGACACTGACGAACCCGTCCGCGCCCCCGGTCCGGTCGTAGACGGGGCGCAGCACGTCCGCGGCGTTCCGGATGTCCCGCAACGCCAGCGCCTCGTACAGCTCCACCGTGTCCGCCTCCCCGTTCCGTTCCAGCAGCTCCCGGAGCTGGCCGTCGTACAGGTCGCTCTGGGCGATGGCCTTCCGGAAGATGCTCGGGTTGCTGGTCACGCCGCCCACGCCTTCCTCGACCAGCCCGGCCAGCTCGCCCCCCTCCACCAGGTCGCGACGGATGTAGTCCAGCCAGATGGACTGGCCGAGCTCCCTCAGCCGCCGGATCTTCGTCGTGTCGGTCATCTCGCTCCCGTCTCGCCAGGTCTCCAACGTCCAGTCCGCTCACGTCATCGTGCCGTCCAGCGCACGCCGGGCGCACGACGCGGCGCCGATCACGCCCGCCTCGCCGGCGCGCTCGGCCCGCACGATCTCCAGCCCCTCGGCCACGGGGCCGAGCGCCCTCTCCAGGACGGGCCCGCAGACCGCGTCGACAAGCTCGGGCACGCTCTCGATCACGCCCCCGCCCAGCACGATCCGACACGGGTTGTACGCGTTCGCGAGGCCCACGAGCCCCGACGCGAGATACGCCACAGTCGCCTCGTGGATCCGCGCGCCCAACACGTCGCCTTCCCGCCACGCCTCCGTCACGTGGGCCGCCGTCACCTCCTCCTCCGAGCCCGCAAGCTCCACGAGCCGGGCGCCGGCGGAGCCGTCCGCCCGGATCGCTTCCCGCGCCCGCTCCGCGATAGCCCAGCCCCCCACGTACGCCTCCAGGCAGCCGTCGTTGGGACAGCGGCACGGCCGGCCGCCGGAGACGAGCATGGTGTGGCCCAGCTCGCCGGCGGCGTTGTCGCAGCCCTCCAGCAGGTTGCCGCCGCTCACCACGCCGCCCCCGACGCCGGTGCCCAGGAAGACCACGACCAGGTCGGCCACGCCCCGGCCGGCGCCGTGCCGCCACTCGCCCCAGGCCGCCGCCCGCACATCGTTCAGGACTACCGCCGGCAGACCGAGGCGCTCCGTCAACAACCCGCCCAGCGGGGCGTCGTGCCACTCCAGATTCGGTGCGAACCGAACCACGCCCCCCCGGCTCACCTGGCCGGCGACCCCGATCCCCAGCGCGCGCGGGTCGGTGCTCGCATCGCCCACCACGTTCCGGACGGTGTCGACGACGGTGGCCGCGACGCCTTCGAACCCGTCGTCCACCGGGGTCTCCAGGCGATGGGACGCCACCACCCGACCCGCCCCGTCCACGAGTGCGGTCAGGATCTTGGTGCCGCCCAGGTCGACGCCGACCGTGAGGGCCTGTTCGGCCATGACAACTCCGCGCTGCGAGTCCGGCAGGGCTTCACGCCACCGCCCGTCGGGCAAGGTATCCAAGATCCGGCCCGGTGCCAGTCGGCGCCAGCCGACGGCTGGACCGGACGGTCGCCGTCGGTATCTTTCCGGACAACGTACGTACGGCAAAGGAGACCAACATGGCACCCGCTCCCGTCCATCGCACCCTCGCAGCCGTCGCGCTCCTCCTGGCGGCGGCCGGCGCGCACGCCCAGGCCATGGACCCGGGCCTCGACCGGCTCGAGGCCGAGCTGGAACGACTGGCCGGCATCACGGAGGGCACCGTCGGCGTCGCCGCCCTCCACCTGGAGAGTGGCCGGGCGGCCTACCTGAACCGGGACGAGCCCTTCCCCATGGCCAGCACGTACAAGGTGCCCATCGCGGTCCAGCTCCTGCACCGGGTCGAGCGGGGCGAGCTGAGCCTGGACAGCATCATCGAGGTCCGGCCCACAGACCTGCACCCGGGCAGCGGTACCCTCACCCGTCTCTTCGACGAGCCGGGCGTCTACCTCTCCATCCGCAACCTGCTGGAGCTCATGCTCCTCATCAGCGACAACAGCGCAACCGACATCATGCTGCGCACGGCGGGCGGGTCGGACGCCGTGAACGCGCGCCTGGCCGCCCTGGGCGTGGAGGGGATCCGGGTGGACCGGCCCACCTCCCTGCTCATCGCCGACTGGGTCGGCGTCGAGGGCATGCCCGAGAGCGGCGAGTTCACGGCCGGGGAGTTCCGCGAGGCCGCACGGGCCCTCTCCGACTCGGCACGGGAGGCGGCGTCCGAGGCCTTCGCCACCGACCCCCGGGACACCGCCACGCCCCGGGCCATGGCCGACCTGCTGGTGCAGATCTACAAGGGCCAGGCCCTCGACGCCGAGCACACCGCGCTGCTCCTGGACATCCTGAAGCGGGTCGAGACGGGGACCGACCGCCTCAAAGGCATGCTCCCGCCCGGGACCGAGGTGGCCCACAAGACCGGCACCATCGGCGGCACGTCCAACGACGTGGGCATCATCTACCTGCCCGACGACGCCGGCCACGTCGTCACCGTGGTCATGGTCAAGGACGGGCCCGACTCCGACGACCGCGCCCACGCCATCCGCCAGATCGCCCGGGCCGTCTACGACTACTTCATGTTCAATCCGTAGCCCCACATGCCCCTCGACACCACCAAGTTCATCTTCGTCATGAAGGACCTGCGCAAGGTCGTGCCGCCGAAGCGCGAGGTCCTCAAGGGAATCTGGCTGTCGTTCTACCCGGGCGCGAAGATCGGTGTCGTCGGACCCAACGGCGCCGGCAAGAGCACCGTGCTGAGGATCATGGCCGGCGTGGACACCGACTTCCAGGGCGAGGCGTGGGCCGCGAAGGGCACCAGGACCGCGTACCTGCCCCAGGAGCCGGAGCTGGATCCGTCGCTGGACGTCAAGGGCAACGTGGAGCTGGCGGTGAAGGCGCAGCGGGAGCTGCTCCGGGAGTACGACGAGGTCAACGCCGGCTTCGCCGAGCCCATGGACGACGACGCCATGCAGGCCCTCATCGAGCGCCAGGCCGAGGTCCAGGACGCCATCGACGCCGGCAACCTCTGGGAGCTGGACCGGACCATCGAGATCGCAATGGACGCCCTCCGGCTCCCGCCCGGCGACACCGACGTGACCACCCTCTCCGGCGGCGAGAAGCGCCGCGTCGCCCTCTGCCGCGTCCTCCTGGAGCGGCCCGACATGCTGCTCCTGGACGAGCCCACGAACCACCTGGACGCCGAGTCCGTCGCCTGGCTCGAGCGGCACCTGGCCGAATTCTCGGGCACCATCGTGGCCGTCACCCACGACCGCTACTTCCTGGACAACGTCGCCAAGTGGATCCTGGAGCTGGACCGGGGCGAAGGGCACCCGTACAAGGGCAACTACTCGTCCTGGCTCGAGCAGAAGAAGGAGCGGCTCCGTCAGGAGGAGAAGCAGGAGAGCGCGCGCCAGCGCACCCTGGAGCACGAGCTGGAGTGGATCCGCATGGCGCCCAGGGCCCGCCACGCCAAGGGCAAGGCCCGCCTCAACCAGTACGAGGAGCTCCTGCGCCAGGACACCCGGGAGAAGATCCGGACCGCCGAGATCGTGATCCCGCCGGGCCCGCGCCTGGGCCAGGACGTCATCACGGCCCGGGGCCTCACCAAGGGCTACGGCGATCGCCTCCTCATGGACGACGCCGAGTTCGCCATCCCGCCCGGCGCCATCGTCGGCATCATCGGACCCAACGGCGCCGGCAAGACGACCCTCTTCCGCATGATCGTCGGCGAGGAGCAACCGGACGACGGCGAGCTGCGCGTCGGCGAGACGGTGGAGCTCGCCTACGTGGACCAGAGCCGGGAAGCGTTGGACGCCGGGAACACCGCCTGGCAGGAGGTCTCCGACGGCAAGGACACCCTCCAGCTCGGACGGGCCGAGGTCAACTCACGGGCCTACCTGTCCTGGTTCAACTTCTCCGGTGCCGAGCAGCAGAAGAAGGTGGGCGTCCTCTCCGGCGGCGAGCGGAACCGGCTGCACCTGGCCAAGCTGCTCAAGTCCGGCGGCAACGTCGTCCTGCTGGACGAGCCCACCAACGACCTGGACGTGGACACGCTCCGGGCGCTGGAGGACGCGCTCCTGGGCTTCGCCGGCTGCGTCCTGGTCATCTCCCACGACCGGTGGTTCCTCGACCGCATCTCGACCCACACCCTCGCCTTCGAGGGCGACAGCCGGCTCTTCTTCTACGAGGGTCCGTGGAGCGAGTACGAGGCCGACCGGAAGCGCAGGCTCGGAGAGGAAGCGGAGCGGCCCCACCGGATCCGGTACCGAAGGCTGGTGAGGGAGTAAGGTCGTATCGTCGCGTGACGCCGCGAACCGGCGTACGCAAGGTCCGCGCAGAACTCACGCAGAGCCGCGGAGGACGCGGCGAGCACCAGCCTCATCAGTCTTCACGCAGAGACGCAGGGCACGCGGAGAAAGGCCGACGGGAAAGAGGATGGCTGTGGTCAAGCCGACAAGGATGACCTCCGCCAGACAAGCCTGTCGGATTGACGACACTGTTCGCGGTCAACCTGGCAAGCGTGTCTGTGCGACGCCGTGCGTGATGGGTTGCCGACAATCCGGGAGCGGACCCGGGCCCGGCGCGGCCGAACGGTTCCCGGGCCGCCGATCGCCGGGGACGTAGCTGACGCCGGTCCGACCCACGCCGGTTCCTCTGCGTACTCCGCGCCTCCGCGTGAGAACGACCGGGGCAAACCCCTGCAACGAAGGTGACCCGCCGCCGGAGATTCGGACTCAGCCCGCCCGCAGCTCCCCGTGCTTCTTCCGGAACTTCTCGAGCTTCGGCGCGATGACCACCTGGCAGTAACCCTGGCCAGGGTTGCGGCGGTAGTAGTCGTCGTGCTCGGGCTCGGCGGGCCAGAAGCGGTCCAGCTCCTCCACCTCGGTGACGATGGGCGCGTCGTAGGCGCCGGCCTCCTCGAGCTCGGCGATGATGGACTCGGCCGCCTCCCTCTGTGCCTCCGCCTCCCAGAAGACGGCCGACCGGTACTGGGTCCCCACGTCGGCACCCTGCCGGTTCTTCGTCGTGGGGTCGTGAATGGTGAAGAAGACCTCCAGCAGGTCGCGGTACGACACGACGTCGGGGTCGAACGTCACCCGCACCACCTCGGCGTGCCCGGTGCCGCCCGTGCACACCTCCCGGTACGACGGGTGCTCCGCGTGCCCGCCGGCGTACCCCGACTTCACCTTCTCCACACCCTTCAGCTCCCGGTAGACCGCCTCGAGGCACCAGAAGCAGCCCCCTGCCAGTGTTGCCGTCTCCATCCCCATCGTCGTCGTCCTCCAGTGTCCAGGTCCCTCGCGTGACGATCCCGTCCGCGGGCGAGGCCGCCTCCGTTCTCGGCGCCGGTGACCGGCTCCACGCCCGTGCGCCGTCCGGGCGCCGCCCGTAAGATCAGCCCGTTTCTACCAACGACCGTCCGGGGGGGTCCCTGACGCAACCGAGGATGCCGGCACGACGCTTCGACCGGGAGATCCTGGCCCTGGCCATCCCGGCGCTGGGCACGCTGGCGGCGGACCCGCTGGTGTCCATCGTGGACACCGCCTTCGTGGGGCGGCTCGGCGTGACGCCGCTGGCGGCGCTGGGCGTGAACACGTCCATCTTCTCGCTGGCCTTCGTCGTCTTCAACTTCCTGGCCTACGGCACGACGCCCATGGTGGCCCGGGCCGTGGGCCGGGGCGACACCGAGCGCGCGGGTAGGCTCGCGGTGGAGGCGCTCACGCTGGCGCTGGCGGCCGGCATCCTGGCCCTGACCGTGATCCAGATCCTGGCCGCGCCCATCGTCCGGACGATGGGCGCCACCGGCGAACTGGTGCCCGCCGCCATCGGCTACCTCCGGATCCGGGCCTTCGCCGGCCCGGCCGTCTTGCTGATCACGGCGAGCCACGGCGTGTTCCGGGGCTGGCAGGACACCCGCACGCCCTTCTACGTGTCGCTGGGCCTCAACGCCGTGAATCTGGTTCTGGACCCCCTCTTCATCTTCGGCTTCGGCTGGGGCCTCCAGGGCGCCGCGCTGGCCACCGCCACCGCCCAGTGGACCGGCGCCCTGGCCTTCCTCTGGCTCCTGCTCCTGCGGCACCGGGACCGCTTCGGGATCCGGGTCGTGGCGCCCAGGTTCCGGGACCTGGTGCCCTTCCTACGCATCGGCGGCGAGCTGGCCGTGCGGACCTTCGCCCTCATCGGGACCATGACCCTGGCCACCGCCATCGCCACCCGGGTCGGGACTGCGGCCGTCGCCGCGCATCAGGTCGCCTCCCAGCTCTGGCTCCTCCTCGCCCTCGTGGTGGACGCCCTGGCCGTCGCCGCCCAGGCCATGGTGGGCAAGTATCGCGGCTCCGACGACGTCGCCGCCGCACGCGACGCCGCCAACCGCCTCCTCCTCTGGGGCCTCGGCCTCGGCGTCGGCCTCGCACTCCTCTTCCTCGCCGCCCGCCCCGTCCTGCCCCGGATCTTCACCGCCGAGCCGGAAGTGCTCGACACCGTGGACACGATCCTGCCCTTCGTCATCGGGATGCAGCCCCTCAACGCCCTGGTCTTCGTATGGGACGGCGTCTTCATGGGCGCCGAGGACTTCCGGTACCTGGCCGGCCAGATGGTCATCTCCGGCCTCACCGCCGCAGCCGTCCTCCTGGCCGTGATCCCCATGGGCTGGGGCCTGCCCGGCGTCTGGTGGGGGATCGTGACCCTCATGCTCGCCCGGGCCACCACCCTCGCCGCTCGCTACTTCGGGGCGCCGGAACGCATGCTGGCCGGGTGAGGCCGCGGACGCCGGCTAGCCCACGACCTGGCCGGCGACCGCGGCGAAGTGCAGCGCGCTCCCCGCGACGACGAACAGGTGCCAGATGGCGTGCCCGTACGGGATGCGCCGGTTCAGGTAGAACAGCGTGCCCACGGTGTAGGTGATGCCACCGGCCAGGAGGAGGGCCAGCGTCGTGAAAGACAGCGCCCGAACCAGCGGGACCACGGCGATGAGGACCAGCCAGCCCATGGCCACGTACAGGAGCGTCGAGACCAGGCGGAAGCGACCGGCCCAGAACACCTTGAACACGACGCCCGTCACGGCCAGCCCCCAGACCACGCCGAAGAGGGCCCAGCCCCAGCCGCCACGGAGCGACACCAGCGTGAACGGGGTGTACGTGCCCGCGATGAGCAGGTAGATGGCACCGTGGTCCAGCGACTTGAACAGCGCCTTCACGCGAGGCCGCCTCGCCAGGTGGTACAGCGTCGAAGCGAGAAAGAGGAGCACGAGCGCGGTGCCGTACACCGACGCCGACACGATCCGCCAGGCGTCCCCGCCCAGCGCCGCCAGCACCACGAGCACGACGGCGCCCGCCGCGGCCGCCAGCGCCGCGGCTCCGTGCGTCGCCGCGTTCACCAGCTCCTCCGTCGGGGTCGTCTTCGGGTCCGTCTTCCTGATCATGCCGAATGATCGCGTCTGCGAGCGCTTCTGCCAACCTGCGCGCGCCGCGTCCCCCGTACGCTCGTCCCTGCCCGGGGCCCCGGCCCGACTCCTCGCTTCATCCCCCCTGGGCCCGGGCCCGGGCCTGCCCCTGCTCCCGGTTCTCGAGCCCTCGGAAGAACACCTCGAGCACGAGCCGCTCCGGCCCTTCCGGGCCCGACGACCGGGCTGAGAGCATGAACGGGTACATCATCCCGAGGAGCAGCCATGCCGCCCGAACCGGGTCCACCTCCCGCAGCTCGCCGGACTCCACCCCCTGGCCGATGAAGTCCCGGATCCGGTCCACGAACGTGGCGTGGTACCGGCGAATGAAGTCGCCCCGGACCGCCTGGTCCAGATGCGTGATCTCCTGGCTCGCCAGCCGGATCACCGCCCGTCGCTCCGGGCTCCAGTCGAACAGCCCTTCGAGGAGGACGCCGAGCCGGGCCCGACACGTCGGCTCCGCTTCGCACCTGTCCAGCAGCGACGCCAGCCGTTCCACCGCCTCGTCCAGGATCGCCAGGAAGAGGGACTCCTTGTCTCTGAAGTGGTAGTAGAGGGCAGGCTTGGACAGCCCGGCGTCGTCGGCGATCTCCCGCATGGAGATCCCGTGGTACCCCGACGCCACGAACCGCCGCGCCGCCGCCTCCAGGATGCGGGACCGGACGTCCCCGCCGGATCCCGACATCTCCCGCGCACCCGTCGTCATGCGTCCTCCCGCATGGCTCTCAGCTCCACCGACCTCGACCGCAGCCCGAAGGAAAGCACCGCCAGCGTCAGCATCACCAGGGCCACCAGCACGAAGGCACGGCCGTACCCCGTCACGGCCCCGCCGTGCGACGCGATCACCCCGCCCACCACCGCGCTCCCCACCAGCTGGCCCATCGACGTGAAAACCGTCAACAGGCCCTGGGCCGCGCCTCGCTCCTCCGGCGGCGCCGCGTGCAGCATGACGTACCGCAACGCCGAGCCCAGCAGCGCGGCCACCCCCAGCCCGATCACGATCCCTGCCGCGTAGAACAACCAGAGCGTTTCCGGGAACCGGCCCACCGCCAGCAGCCCCACCCCGATCATCCCGGACCCCACGATCACCACCACCCGGGACCCGACCCGGTCCAACCACCGTCCGAACGCCGGCGCGCCCACCGCCAGCGCCGCCACGATGGGCAGAAGCATGAAGCTCGCCTCCGACATGCTCACCGCGAACGAAGCCACCAGAAGCGCCGGCACGAACACGATGGCCGCTTCCGTCAGTCCGGCCCCCAGCGACAGACCGCACGCCAGCACCACCTGCCGCGACCGCAAGAGACCCGGCCGGATGACCGGATCGCCCGCCCGTCGCTCCACCCACACGAACACCACCACCAGCACCAGCCCCAGCAGCAGCGCCGGCCACACGCGCAGCGAGCTCAAACCCTCCACCACGTCCGCCGCGTCCAGGTTGTTCAGCCCGTACGCCAACGACGTCAACATCAACCCCAGCACCACCATCCCCCCGATGTCGAAACGGCGCGACGCCCCTCCACCCGCCGCCGGCAGCCAGCGCCACCCACCCACCATCACCACCACCGCCACCGGCACGTTGATCAGAAACAGCCACGGCCACCCGAACAACAGCAGCACCCCACCCAGAATCGGACCCACCAGGAACGCAATCCCGAACACCGCACCGATCAGCCCCAGCGCGCTCCCCCGCTTCTCCGGAGGGAACACATCCCCGATCACCGCGCTCGCCACCGGGAAGATCCCCCCGGCCCCCAACCCCTGCACCGCACGACCCACCAGCACCACCCCGTACACCGGCGCCAGCGCCACCACCACGGAGCCCGCCGCGAAGATCCCCACATCCACCACGTACACCACACGCCGACCCAACCGGTCCGACAGCTTCGCCATCAGCGGCGTCCCGATCAGGTTGAACAACACGTATATCGACAACATCCACGCCGCCGCCCGCTCGTCGATCCCGAAACCCTCCCGCACCGCCGGCAACGCCGGCCCGATGATCGCAATGTCCAGCGCCGCCACGAGCACACCCAGGAACAGCAGCCCCAGCACCCTCCTCCGCGCCCTCTCCTCTCGACTCGCCACGCGCCTCCTTTCGACTGACCGGTCGGTCAGTACCATGGGGACGAGGAGCGGGTTGCGCAAGCGGAGGGTCGGGAGGCGTGCGGGATCGCCTCTGTCGCGGCTGGTGGGCGGGGCCTATCCTATGTCGTGCGGAGCGCGGGGCGGGCGCGGGTCGTGACCACCTGGTACGACGGCGAGAGACGGATGTCGATACACGCGGATGTGAGGACGCTCGGCGAGGCGTTGGAGCGGCGGGCGCGGGTGCATGGAGGGCTGCCGGCGGTGGTGTGGCGGGACCGTGTCGTGACGTGGTCGGAGCTGGACGCCCTGGCGTCGCGGTTTGCGGGCGGGCTGCGTCGGGAGGGGGTGGAGGCGGCGGACATCGTGGCGCTGGCGGCGCGGAACGTGCCGGAGCTGCTGATCTCGTACTTCGGTGTGCAGAAGCTGGGCGCGTCGGCGCTGCTGCTGAACATCGCGTTGAACCCGGCGGAGCTGGCGGCGATTCTGGCGGATGCGCGTCCGCGGGTCCTGGTCCATCAGGACGTGCTGAACCCGCTGGTGCAGGCGTTGCCGCAGCATGCTCCGCGGTTGGTGACGCCGCGGTTGACGGCGCCGCCGCCGCCGTCGGGTGAGCCGAGGCCGGCGACGGAGATGTTGGTGGTGACCATCGGGGAGGAGGTGCTGGAGGGGGCGGTGCCGTTCGAGCGGTTGACGGAGGGCAATCCGGTGAAGGCGGGCGGCTCGGAGCCGGGTGACGTATCGACGATCCTGTACAAGGCGGGGGCGGACGGGGTGCCGAAGGGCGTGATGCTGACGCATCGGAATCTGCTGCACCAGGGCGCCATGATCCGGGACGGATTGACGATGGACCCGGATGACGTGACGCTGCTGGTGCTGCCGTTGTACCACATCTTCGCGGTGGGCGTGGTGGTGCAGTCGACGCTTCTGGCGGGCTCGACGGTGGTGCTGCAGGAGCGGTTCGAGCCGGAGGCGGTGCTGGGTGCGCTGGAGCGTCATGGGGTGACGCTGTTCTACGGGGTCCCCACCATGTACGTCATGCTGCTGCGGCAGGCGGCGCAGGGAGAGCGAACGCTGCCGGACACGCTGCGCGTCGCGATCTGCGGCGCGGCGCCGCTTCCGGTGGACGTGGCGGAGCGGTTCGAGGCGACGTTCGGCTCGAAGCTGGTGGAAGGCTACGGATTGACGGAGGCCGCGGGCGCCACGGCGGTGAATCCGTGGTTCGCGGAGATCAAGATGGGCACGATCGGCATCGCGATCCCGGGCAACGAGATGCGGGTGGTGGACGAGTCGGGGGAGCCGGTGGGGCCGGGGGAGCCGGGCGAGCTGGTGGTGCGGGGGCCGAACGTCATGCGTGGCTACCTGCGGCGTCCGGACGCCACGGCGAAGGCGGTCCGGGACGGTTGGCTGCATACGGGCGACATCGGTTCGGTGGACGAGGATGGTTACTACAGCGTCCTGGCCCGCAAGAACGATCTCATCATCGTGGGCGGCGAGAACGTGTATCCCCGGGAGGTGGAGCGGGCGCTCCGGGAGCACCCCTCGGTGGAGGATGCGGGAGTGGCGGGGGCGCAGCACGGCCTCATGGGCGAAGTTCCGGAGGCGTGGGTGGTGCCGGCGGACGGGTCCCTGGTGGAGTCGGCCGCGCTGGTGGACCACGCCCGGGAGCGCCTGGCGAAGTTCAAGGTCCCGCGTACCATTCACGTCGTGGATGTCCTGCCCCGGGACGACGACGGGGAGCTGGTCCGGTCGGCGCTGCTGGAGATGCGGGAGGCGTCGTCGAGCTGATCGATCGCCGGCGAGCCGTCTACTTGCAGGGCAGGAACCGGACGGTCGTCTCCATCTCGTCCAGCACCTGGCGGACGGCGTCGATGGTGTAGTCGATGTCCTCGGCGCTGGTCTTGCGGGAGAGGGACAGGCGCACGGCGCAGTGAGCCTCTTCCTCGGTTCGGCCCATGGCCAGGAGCACGTGGGTCGGGTCCGGCGAGCCGGCCCGGCAGGCCGATCCGGAGGAGAGGGAGATGCCGTGCTGGTCCAGGGCCAGCACGAGCGACTCGCCCCTGAGATCGGGCAGGGTCAGGTTGAGGGTGTTGGGCAGGCGCTCGGTGGCGTGGCCGTTCCGCCGCGCCTCCGGCAGGAGCGCCCGGATCCCTTCCTCGAGGCGGTCCCGCAGGTCCCGGATCCGCTCGAGCTCCGCCAGCCCGTGGCGTGCCAGCTCCGCCGCCTTGCCGAGCCCCACGATGGCGGGCACGTTCTCGGTCCCCGCCCTCAGCGCGGCCTCCTGCTTGCCGCCGTGGATCAACGGCTCCAGCTCCACGCCCTTGCGCACGTACAGCGCGCCGATCCCTTTCGGCCCGTGGAACTTGTGGCCCGAGAGGGAGAGCAGGTCCACGCCCAGCGCCTTCACGTCCACCGGGATCTTGCCCACGGCCTGCACCGCGTCCGTGTGGAAGAGGGCGTCGTGCTGGTGGGCGATGGTCGCCAGCTCCGTCACCGGCTGGATCGTCCCGACCTCGTTGTTCGCCATCATGACCGAGACGAGGATCGTGTCATCCGTGATGGCGTGGCGCAGCGCCGACGGCCGGATCCGCCCGTCGCCGTCCACGTCCAGGTACGTCACCCGGAACCCGGCCCGCTCCAGGAAGGCGGCGGCCCGGAGCACGGCGGGGTGCTCCACCGAGGTGGTGACGATGTGGCGACCGTCGTCCTGCCTCGCCAGGGCGACGCCCTTGAGCGCCAGGTTGTCCGCCTCGGAGCCGCCGCCCGTGAAGATGATCCTGCGCGGCTTCGCCCCGATGAGCCGGGCCACCTGCCGCCTGGCATCCTCCAGGGCGGCCCGGGCGTCGCGCCCCGTGGCGTGCAGGCTCGACGGGTTCCCGGCGTGGTCCGGCCCCAGGAAGGGCAGCATGGCGTCCCGCACGGCCTCGTCCACCGCCGTGGTGGCGTTGTTGTCCAGATACACGCGCCGCTCCACCGTGCGCTGCGCCCGGGCCGACGCCGCCGCACCCCCACCCGCACCATC
>CAYQCY010000048.1:0-23433 GCA_964416095.1 uncultured Gemmatimonadaceae bacterium | reverse complement strand
GCCGCCGTCGCGAACGGTTGCGCGTCACGTCGCGGTCCGACAAGAGATTCTGAAGGTCGGGCTACGGCGTGTGGGTAACGGCAGACCGTGAGCGTCCCGCGTGTCCGCGCAACGATTCAGCGCTTCCGCGTTGAATTCCCACTTCCCTATCGACGCCACCTCTGCACCACAACGGGGTACGGAGAAACCCTAGCCATTTTCGGGGAAAGTCCTGGCGGGCAAGCCCGGGGGCGTGTCGTCCCGGGCATCGAGCCACCGGATGATGCGCGGCCAGACGGTGTCCGCCGCGGCGCGGCTCACCACGAGCCCGGCATGGTCGAAGTCCTCGCCGTGCCCCGTGTCGCGGCCGCACACCTCGAAGGTCCGGTCCGTGGTATCCAGGAGCTCGACCAGCGCCCGGGTCGCCGGCGGCGGGGACTGAAGGTGGTCACCGGCCCCGGCGAGGCCCAGGATCGGCACGTCCAGCTCGCCGATGCGCTCCACGTAGTCGGTGCCGTCGTCGCCGCGCCACCGGCCGTCCATGTTCCAGCGCATCCACTGCGCCATGACGCCCGGCAGCTCGTCTTCGGGGCCGAGGCCCAGCACGCGCGCGGGGAAGCGACCGAGGAGGAGGGAGAGCGTGCGGATCGCCCATGCCAGGGGCTTCTGCCAGGGCTGGAGCCACGGCAACGGCGTGGCGAGCACCACGACGCCCGTGGCCAGCTTCCGAAGCCCGGGCTCCACGGCCAGGGCGATGAGGGCGGCCGCACCGCCGCCCGAGTGGCCTACGAGGAACGCCGGGGATCCTGCCTGTCGGAGGACGGCGGGCACATCGCGCCGCGCCCAGTCGTCGAAGGTCCAGCCGTTGCCGCGCTGGCTCGCGCCGTGCCCACGCGGGTCGAGGACGAGGGCGCGGTAGCCGTGCTCGGCCAGCGCACGGGCGAACCCCCTGCCCCGGGTCCCGAGCCAGAAGGTGTGGTTCGAGAAGGTGCCGGGGAGCAGGATGACCGGCGTGCCGTCGGCCGGTCCGAGGTGATGGACCGCGAGACGGACGCCGTCGTCGGTCCGGACCGAGACCGTCTCCACCGCTCCCGTCGGCCCCCCACCCGTCCCGTCCACCGCGGGATCGTCCGGCTCGTCGGGTACGGCATCCGCTCCGTCAGCCATGCTCCCCGTTCCGCGGCACGAAGACGCGGACCCCGCCGGGCACGGCGGAGGCCGTGATGGGCGTGACGCCGGCCGGGTCGCCGTCGATCTGGACGGCCATGGCGGGATCGGCCTCGATGGTCACGTGGCGGGCACGGAAGTGGATGAGCCGGTCGTCGCCGGCGAACTGCTTGAGCGCGGCCTTCCACACCACCGCCGCCACGTCGCCGACGTTGCGGGGCGCCACCACCACCACGTCGAACAGGCCGTCCTGCCAGGACCGTCTCGGCGCCGGCGTGAGGGGCATGCCGAAGGGGAGGAACGCGGCGAACAGCTCGCCCACGTTGGCCATCATCACGCTGACGGCACGGATGTCGATCTCCCGGCCGTCGGCGTTGATGTGGAACCGGACCGGAGAGGCGGTGAGGGCCTCCTTGACCGCCGCCACGACGTAGGCGCCGAAGCCCCAACGCTCCTTCAGGCCCCGGGTGGCCGAGCCCATGACGGCGGCATCCAGGCCGGCCCCGGCCACCAGGGCGAAGGCGCGGCCGTCGATGCGCCCCAGGTCCATGGCCGTGACCGTGCCCTCCAGCGCGACGTCGACCGCGGCCTCGATGTTCGTCGGGATGTGGAGGTTGTGCGCCACCTGATTGGCCGTGCCGCGCGGGATCTGGGCCAGGGGCACGCCGGTTCCGGCCAGGGCCGTGGCCGCCTCCGCCAGGGTACCGTCCCCGCCCACCACACAGACGGCGCGGAATCCCAGGTCCACGGCCTGCCGCGCCAGCTCGGTGGCGTGCCCCGCCCGCTCCGTCTCCGCCAGGTCGAACGACGCCTTCCGGGCCGCGAAGGCGCCGCCCACCAGGCGGCG
This sequence comes from uncultured Gemmatimonadaceae bacterium, assembly GCA_964416095.1. Taxonomy (GTDB): domain Bacteria; phylum Gemmatimonadota; class Gemmatimonadetes; order Longimicrobiales; family RSA9; genus CAYQCY01. Next base: position 21,440 of record CAYQCY010000048.1, on the reverse strand, counting down.
CAGCCGGGCCACGTCGTCCTGGCCGGCCGCGGGGTTCAGGATGATGAAGGTGCGCCCTGCGTAGGGACCGGACGCACCCTCCGGGACGAGGTCCATGACCGTCGCGTCAGCCTTCGAGAGCGCGGAACTCCGGGTCCCGGGCCAGCCGCTCGAGACGCGAGACCCGCTCGTCGGTGCTGGGATGCGTGCTCAACAGCTTGGCGAACGCCGGGCCCCGTCCACCCGCCAGCGGGTTCACGATGGCGAGCTGGGCGGCCGCCGGGTTCACCTGCATGGGGATCCGCCGCGCGTAGGCGTCCAGCCGTTCCAGCGCGCTGGCCAGAGACCGGGGCCGGCCCGAGATGGCGGCCCCCGTCCGGTCGGCCTGGAACTCGTTCTGCCGGCTGATGGCGAACTGGATCAGCATGGCAGCGATGGGCGCCACGATGGCCATGACCAGGAGGCCGACGATGTTGTCGTCGCCGTCCCGGCCGCCGAAGCCACCGAAGATGGCGCCCCAGCGCGCCACGGACCCGAGCATGGCCACGGCGCCGGCCATGGTGGCGGCGAAGGTCGCCACGAGCATGTGCCGATGCTTGATGTGGGCGAGCTCGTGGGCTACGACGCCTTCCAGCTCGTCCCGGCTCACCAGGCGCAGGATCCCGGCGGTGCAGCAGACCACGGCGTTGGCCGGGTTCCGGCCCGTGGCGAAGGCGTTGGGCTGCTCCGACGGCGCGATGGCCACCGTGGGCATGGGCAGCCCGGCGCGCCGGCGCAGCCGGTCCACCATGTCGTAGAGCTCGGGCGCGTCCTGCCGGCCGATGACCCTGGCCCGGTACATCCGGAGCACGGCCCGGTCGCTCCACCAGTACATGCCGAAGTTCATGACGGCGGCCAGGACGAAGAAGAGGATGGCACCACCCCGCCCGCCCATGGCACCGCCCAGGACGACGAACAACGCCGTCAGCCCCGCCATGAGTGTGAACACTTTCACCCGCTGCATCGACCCCTCCTTCATGCGAGGACACGAAAACCACGGAGCAGTACCCGCCGCGCCCCGGCTCGATCCGTTCAGTAGCCCCATTCGTGGAACAGGGACAGGCCGACCACGGGTCGCTGTTCGCTGAAGGTGAACAGCCCGATGGCCGGTTGCCGCAGGAAGCGGTTCTCCCAGAACGCCTCCGCCGTCAACCTCGGCTGGATCTGCCACTCGATGCGTAGGCCGAGCTGGTTCCCGGTCAGCCAGCCGCCCCTCTGCGCACCGGGTAGCCGGTAGGACCCGGCCAGGAAGAGGTCCCGACCGATGTAGGTGCCGGCCTCGACCAGGGTGCCGGCGAGGGTCCCGCCGTAGAACTGCTGCCGGGTCGGCACCGCCCGGCCCCCGGCGGACGGCACCGAGATGCCGAAGTAGTCCAGGATGCCGGCGCTCGCGAAGACGTTCTGGAGGCCCGAGCCCAGCGTGTTCAGCAACAGTCCGGAAAGGAGCTCCGTCTGGCTCTGCCCGAGCTGGAAGCTCGGCTGGCCGAAATACAGGTAGCTGAGTAGGTCCGTCTCGCTGATGGCCGGCTGGGCGTCGCTCGTGAGCTGGACCCGGGGCGTCTGCAGCGTGCCGGTCACCGTGGCGGTGATGGTCAGGGGATCCTGCTGCCGTAGGTTCACCCGGTACGCCGCGCTCACGTCCAGGTTCGGGTTGATGCCCGGCGTACCGGCGAACTCGATGGTCCCGCTACGGATGTCGAACCGACGCTGCAGGAACTCCGTGGGCGCGGCGAACCGCTCGGCGCCGGGCTGGAGCACGTAGGTGCCGCGCACCGCCTGGAGCGTGCCGGTCATGGCGATGTCCTCCGTCTGGCGATCGAAGTTCAGGGTGAGCCTGCCTGTCACGGCCACGTTGAGCTGACGGCTCCGCAGCCAGACGTCGGAGCCCACCGCCAGCTCCAGGCTGTCCACACGGATATTCTGGAGGAACGGGCTGGTGCCCCGGGGCAGCGCCTGCCGCATGGAGACCAGGGACGTGTCGACGACCTCGAAGAGGGCCGGGCTCTCGAGCTGCACGATCTGCGACCGGCGCCAGATCTCGTCGATGTTGAGCTCGCCCGTGTTGAGCTGGAGCGCGCCGGTCACGACCGGACGCGTGTAGCGCCCGGAAAGACGGACGTCTCCCGACGCGAACGATCGGAAGTCCTGTCGGTTGGAGGCCTGGAACCGCCGGGCCGTGACGGACAGGGCGAAGCGCGGGTCGTTCGGCGGCTCGAAGGTGACGGTCCCGTCCACATCGGCGCCGCCGCCCTCCGTCTCCAGCCGGCCCGAAACGGTCAGCACGCCCGTCCCGGTCATCTCGCCCCGGGCCTGGATGCGGCGGTAGCGGACGCCCAGGGCATCGAAGACGGCCGAGCCGTCTTCCAGCTCCATCCGGCCGCGCAACGTGGGCGACCGCGTCGTGCCGGACACCTGGAGCAGACCGTTGACGCGGCCGGCCACCTCCCGGAACCCGGGAACCAGGGCCAGCGGGACGCCGGCGGGCAGGTCCATGGCCCGCAGGCGCACGTCCAGTGGACGTTCGGGGCGCCGCTCCTCGACATCGCCCAGCGTCAGGTCCACCGGGACCTCCGCCTCGCCTTCCACGACCCGGGCTCCCCGGCGCCATCCTTCCAGGCGCGCCCCGAAGCGGCGGTCGGCATAGTCGAGGGTGGCGGCCACGCTGTCCAGCGCGGCACCGCCATATCGGAGGCTGTCCACCCGGAGCCGTCCTTCGATCGTCGGAGCGCCGGCGGTGCCGGCGACCCGGATGCGGGCGCCCACGAAGCCGTCCAGCACCGTGTCGGCCTGGGCCAGCCGCAGGAAGTCCGCGACGCGGAAGCTGTCGGCCTCCACGACGAAGCTCGCCGGGCGCGACGCCGCGCGGCCGGGCTCGAGCCGCTCCCGCCACGGCAGCGTCCCGGAGAGGCGCAGCCGGCCCGGCCCGTCGGCGCGGGCCAGCTCCAGCTCGTCCAGCCGGAGGCCGTCGTCCCCGAACCGGCCCTCCACGGGCTGGTCGAGACGCCAGCTCCGGCCGCGGGTGTGGAGCTCCAGCGTGTCCAGACCGAAGGCCACGGTGCCGTCCCGCACGCGGAAGGAGGAGGCGAAGATGCCGTGCTCGCCGCCGGGCGCCGCGGCCACGACGTGCAGTCGGCCATCGCCGGGCGCCTGGTAGCGGCCGTCCGCTTCGGCCGTCTCGAAGACGCGGCCGAAGAGCCGGACGGCACGGCCGGCTGCGCGACCGCGCAGCACGATGCTGTCCGTGCCGACGCCGGTGACGTCGAAGCGGATGGACCCGCTGTCCACGGCGATCTCATCGTAACGGGCGCCCCGCAGCTCCGCCGTGCCGCGGGCATCGAAGGCGTGAAGCGAGCCTTCGACGGTGGCCCGTACGCCGACGCTGCCGTCGAGCGCCGCGGACACCGCACCGGGGTCCATGACGAGCGCCGTATCGGGGAAGAAGAACGACTCGAGGGCGCGGAGGGAGTCGGCCTGGACGTCGAGCTCCGCCGCACCGGCGACGTCGCGCGCCAGGCCGAAGGTGCCCCTGGCCTCGAGCCTCCCCACGTCGCTGACGAGGGCGAACGTATCCACCCGGGCGAGACCGTCCCCGAACCGGAGTCTCGCGTTCGCTGCTTGCACGCCCACTTCGCGGACGCGGGCCTCCGAGACATCGAGAGCCAGCGTGCCGTCGAGCCCGGCGAGCTCGAATCCCGAGGCGTCCAGCACGAACCGGGTGGAGAGGCGCGTGGCCGGCACGCCCTCGAGGACCCGGTCCACCTGGAATCCGTCCAGCCGGCCCTCGGCGCGGTAGCGAACCGGTCGAGCCGTCCGGTCCAGGCGCCCCCGGAACTCCACGCCGCCGGCCGGTGTCTCCAGCTCGGCTTCGACATCCAGGTCGTTCCACCGGCCGCGGGCACGCACCGTGCCGCCGACCGGGCCGGTCATCCGCTCCGCCGCCGGGACCTGCACGGCGACGGTCTCCAGGCGGACGGGCTCGGCGTCCAGGCGGACATCCAACCAGGGCACGCTGTCGTCATGGACCACCGTGCCGCCGAAGGCCAGGCTCGACTCACCGGTGGCGGCTGCGTGGCGAAGGCGGCCATCGACGGCCAGTCCGGCATCCAGGTCACCGTCGAGGCGCACGGTGCCCTCCACCATGCCCCGGAGCTCGAGACGGGGCACCATGGCGGCCACGACGTCCAGCTCCACGCGTCGGAGCTCCGCTTCCAGCTCCCGGGCGGCGAACGGGCCGGCGAGGCCCGCCGTGCCGGACCAGCGCACGTCGACCTGCTCGCGGCCGGACCGGAACAGGCGCAGGTCGCCCCGGGACCGGAGGGCCGTCAACGGGCCGTCGGCCTGGAAGGTCCCTTCCAGGCGCCCGTCCACGGGCAGCTCACGCTGCGCCAGCCGCTGGACCAGGTCCAGCTCCAGGGACCGGGCATCCACGTCCACATCGACGAGCCGGAGGGGTCTGCCCGTGATCATGCCGAACGCGCCGCGCACGTCGCTGGAGCCGGTCCGCACCCGTGCATTGCGCGCCTCCAGCATCACATCGGCCGAGGCCTGCGTCCGGATCAGGAAGTCCAACTGTGCACGACCCGTGGCGGGCAGACGCGGGATCAGCCAGCGCAGGTCGGCGAAGGCGACATCCGCGCCGACGAACTGGATGTCGTACCGGTTCGGCCGGCCCAGGACGATCCGGCCGCGGGCCGCGGTCCGGGACCCGGCCAGCGCGAGGCGCCGGGCGCCGAAGCTCACGACCGAGTCCACCACCTCGACGCCGCCGACCAGGTTCCGGACCTGGACCGGGTCGGCGTAGATGAACGCCCGTGTGGCGAGGCCCTGGACCAGGACCTGGATGCCGCGCCGGTCCGGCGACTGGAGGGTGATGCTGGGCAGCTCGCCCACGACGTCCCGGAAGCGGTACTCGCGGACCGTGCCGCCGGGCACCTCCGCGAGGAGCAGCCGGGTCGTGTCGGCCTCCGGGTTCTCGGCGGCGGTCCACGGCATGCGCACGGTGACATCCGTGCCGTCGACGGTCACGTTCTCCAGCGCGATGAGGCGGGGTGGCCCACCGCTCCCATCGCCGTCGCCGCCAAGTCCCAGCACGACCTCGTAGTTCCACGGCTCGCCGGGTAGCCGCTCCACCACCGCCTCTCCGCCGAACAGCCCCACCTCGTCGAACACGATGCGGCCCCGGACCAGTTGGAAGATGCTGTATCCCAGGCGGACGCTGTCGAGACGGGCGAAGGTCCGGCCTGCCGGGTCGATGAGGCGGACGCCGTGGAGCGTCGCGCCCGCCAGGAGGCCGCTGCTGGTCACGTCGTCCACGTAGAGCTCCCCGTTCACCGCGGTGCGCACGCGGTCCAGCACGGAGGAAGCGGCCCGCTCGATGCCCGGGTCCGTGTGGGCGACGGCGTAGTAGACGGCCGCCAGCACGGCCAGCACGGCCATGGTACCGTAGATCGTCCACCGGACGACACGTCGGAGCCGTCGCATCAGAACGCCTGCCCGATGGAGAAGTGGAGCTGGAGCCGGTCCCAGACATTGTCGACGGGGTCCCAGCTCCTGGCCCGGGCCAGCGTGATGAGCCGTTCGGACGGGCGGTAGCCCTGGGTCAGGCCCGGCACGGCTTCGCAGCCTTCGTCGTCCGGGTCGCACGCCTCGACGCCGGACGTGAGCACCCGTAGCCTCTCCATGCCCTGGGTGTTGTAGGCCACATCGAGGCGGATCGGACCGACGGGGCTCTCGTACCGTACCCCGAAGCCCGGTGTCGCGATGAGCTCGGCGGGGTCGACATCGCCGCGGCGGTTCCAGACCTGTCCGATGTCGACGAAGGCGGCCGCGCGCACGCGGTCCCGGAAGACCGGCGACGGCATGCGCAGCTCCAGGTTGGCTTCCACCACCACCTGTCCGCCGGTGGGCCGGATGTCGAAGGCCCGGGTGCTCAGATCCCTCACGTCGCAGGTCCCGTCATTGACGGAGGCGGGCGAGCAGCCGGCGGCGGGCACCGGGTCGTCGCCGCCGATGTCCACCGAGTCCCGGAGCAGCCACAGCAGCGGGTCCTGTACGAACAGGACCTTGGGCCCAAGCTCGAACTGCCGGAAGCCGCGGACGGAGCTGGGCCCGCCGGCGAAGAACCGCTTCTGGGGGTTCAGCCCGAGCCGGTCGCCGTCGGCGCCGCCGACGGCGACGCCGCCCCGGACCCGGGCCGCGACCACGACATCCCCGACGCCGCGATACACGCTGCCTTCTCCGATCCAGCGCGTGTACGCGAACCGGGAGCCCGTGTAGCCCGCCGCGTGCTCCACGTCGAAGCGGAGCACGTACCCGTCCGTGGGCGAGAAGATGGCGTTGCTCCGGTCCCGCGTGAAGGACAGGCCGAGGGGCGAGAGCCAGTTGCTCGTCTGGAGGTCCCGGATGTCCTCCGGGTTGCAGACGAGGGTGTTGAAGCAGAAGAAGACGTCGTCGGCGTCGAGCTTGGTCCGCTCCGGGCGGTAGGAGAGAGTCACGGCACTGCCGCCGCCCAGGTCGCGGGTGAACGACAGGAACCCGCCACGGCCCGTCCGTACGAACACCTCCGGCACGCTCCGGCGCTCCACGAACAGCCCGGCGCCGAACGTGTTGCGCGGCCCGAAGAAGAAAGGCTGGCTGAAGTCGACGGAGAACTGCCCGGCCAGGTCGTCGAAGATGCCCTCCCCGGTCTCACCGCACGGGAAGCCGCCGATCTGCTCCGCCAACACGTTGTTCACCCGGCCCCGCACCTCGAGACGCCGGGCGCGGCCCAGGAAGTTGCGGTTCTCCCAGGACGCGTCCACCGAGGCGCAGTCGGCCTCGTTGATGCCCAGCCCGGCCCGGAGGCGCCGCACGTCGCCCTCGTTCACCTGCACCGTGATGGGCACGAGGCTGTCGGGCTCGGAGTCCAGGTCCTGGCGGATCTCGGTGTGCCGGAAGATGTCGAGCTGGTAGAGGTCCCGCTGGCTCTCCACCAGCTCGTCGCTCCGGTACAGGTCACCCTCGTCGAAGCGGAGCATGCGACGGATGACCCGGGGCTGCAGCTCCCGGGCACCGACCACCTCGATCGTGCCGAACCGGGCGCGGGCCCCCGGGTGGACGGTGAACGAGACGGACGCCTCGTACGGCCGGTCGGCCGTCAGGTCGTAGCCGGCCAGCACGACGGCGCGAGGGTGACCGTGGTTCTCGAGGCGGCCGACCAGGGTGTCCCGGGTCGCCTCGTAGAGCCTGATGTCGAACCGGGACCCTTCCATCATGGGCAGAGCACGGGTCGCGCCTGGAACGGGCACCTCCTCCAGCCCGTCCACGCGAAGCTCGGCCACGCGGACCGGTCGGTTCTCCCGGATCCGGAAGATCACCCGCACCCGGTCGTCGGTCCGGACCGTGTCCGCCTCCACCTCCGCCTCGCGGAATCCGCGCTCGAAGTAATAGATGCGGAGCCGCAGCACGTCCGCGTCGAGGGTCTCCTGGTCGAAGTGGTAGGGGGTGCGGGTGAGCCCGAAGGCGCAGACCAGGGCGAGGGTGCGGCACTCGCCGTCGTTCGTGGCGATGGCGGCGCTCAGCGCCCGGTCGTCGAAGGACTCGTTGCCCCGGAACACGACGGCCTCGACGGGCGGTGTCGTCTGGGCCGATGCGGCCGACGCGATCAGCGCGGCGAGGACCGCGACGACCGGGGAAGGTCTCACGGCTCGCGCGCCCCCGTCGCGTCCGGGGCGGAGACACGCGGCTCGGTGTCGTACGCCGGCTCATCGATGGAAGACGTCCCCTGGCCGAAGTAGGCGCGCCGGCCGCGAGGGAAGACATGCCGGCTCACCGGCGCGAAGCCGCCCGCGTCGTCGAAGAACATGTAGTGCGTGATCCTGACGATGTCCTCGCCGAGCCGGACCAGGTTGAAGGAGTTCTTCTCCCGCTCCCGGGCCCTGCCCCGTCGGGACGTCGCCGTCCCGCTCTGCACGATGATGATCCCGTGCTCCCGATCCACGCCGGGGTAGACGTCAAGCGAGTTTCCGATGTAGGCCCGGTGCAGATGTCCGCCCATGACGAGGTCCACATCCAGCGCCCGGAACACGTCCATGGCACGCTTCGCCTTCGGCATGACCTGGGTGCTCTCGTAGTCGGGGGCCGGCGCGAAGTGGTGGTGCGCCACCACGATCCGTGCGGCACCCTCCGGCGCGTCCCGCAGGACGCGACGGCAGAACTCGAGCTGGTCCCGATGGATCCGTCCGTTCACGATGGCCCGCCGGGGCGAGGTCGAGTTCAACGCCACGATGACCGCATCGTCACAGCGGAGCACGGTGTCCAGCTCGTCGGATATGTATTCACGATACAGCCGATACGGCGAGAAGATCCGTTCGAAGGCACGGTAGAGCGGGACATCGTGGTTCCCCGGCGTCACCACGATGGGGACGCCCGGCAGTCGGTCCAGGTACTCCCGCGCCGCCTCGTACTGCTCGCGCTTCGCCCGCTGGGTAAAATCGCCGCTCGCGACGATGACGTCCGGCGCCAGATCCGCGGCCATCCCCTGCAGCGACTCCCCGACTCGGGGGACGTAGGGCGGCCCGAAGTGGAGATCCGATACGTGGAGAAGTGTCAGCACGTCGCGTCCGGCTCCGGTTCGCGTGAGCGGGCCAGGATGACGAACCCCGCAACCACCACCACCGCGCACACGAGCTGGTCCGCGGTGAAGGGACCGGCCCATCGGTGTCGCGAGACGTGCAAGAAGTCTACCGCGAAGCGCAGCAGCCCGGCCAGGATCAGGAAGGCACCGAACCGCGCGGCGCCGGGCCGCCACCTCTTCAATACCAAGAAGAGAGCGAAGGCCGCGCCGGCCTCGTAGAGCTGGGTCGGGTGGACCAGGACGTGGTCGCCCACGATGGTTTCCGGCGGCGCGGTCACGCCGAACGCGTCGGCCAGGTTGGCGGGAGTGGTCGCGGGGGCGCCGCGGCGGAACGCGACGCCCAGCACGCTCGACGTGGGGTATCCGTACTCCGTCCCGGCCAGGAACGAGCCGATGCGGCCGATCCCGTACGCCAGCGCCAGCCCGGGCGCCGCCGCGCCGGCCACCCGGGGCAGGGCCAGGCCGTGGGTCCGGGCGCGCCACGCCCCGACCACCACGACCCCGGCGAGGGCGCCGAGCCCGTTGAGCCCGCTCCGCGCCGCCAGGGCGGAGAGCCCGTCCGCCCACGCGTCCGGGTGCAGCGCGAGATGGAAGAGCTTCGCGCCGACCAGCCCACCGACGGCGGCCACCACGACCAGGTCCCACGCCGTCTGGCGCGCAACGCCGGAACGGGCCAGTTCCCGGACCAGCCATGCGCCACCCGCGAGGATCGCCACCAGGAGCAGCACGCCGAAGCTCGTCACCGGTTGTCCGGCCAGGAGCGGGACCCATTCGGGCACCCGGAACACGATGGGCAGCATCAGCGCTCCAGCCCCGGGAAGGGCAGATCCGCCCGGGCCGTGAGAGTGAGAGGCGCCACCTCCCCGCGCAGGTGCCGGAAGAGCGCCGTGCGGGCGATCATGGCGCCGTTGTCCGTGGCCAGCCGCGCGCTGGGGTGAAGCAGGACGCCGTCGGGGCCCAACGCCTCCCGGAGCGCGCAGCGCAACGCACGGCTCGCCGCCACTCCTCCTCCCACCAGAACCCGTCGGCACCCCATCGCCCGTACCGCCCGCATGGTCTTCGTCACCAACGTCTCCACCACCGCCGCCTGGAACGATGCCGCCAGGTCCGGCACCCTTCCCTCCAGCCCGTCGGACCCGAGCGCCCGTACCTGGTTGAGCACGGCGGTCTTGAGCCCGCTGAACGAGACGTCGTAGTAGTCGTCGTCGCCGGGCTTCTGGCCGCCGGACACCATGGGACGCGGGAAGGCGAAGGCGTCCTCCCGCCCCGTCGTAGCCACCCGTTCGATCTCCGGGCCACCGGGATAGCCGAGCCCCAGGATCTTGGCCACCTTGTCGAAGGCCTCGCCGGCCGCGTCGTCCCGCGTCGCGCCGAGGAGGTCGTAGCGGCCCCACTCGGGCACCCAGAGCAGGAGCGTGTGGCCGCCCGAGACGAGGAGCGCCACGAACGGCGGCGTCGCGTCCGGGTCCTCCAGGCTGGCCGCGAAGAGGTGGGCCTCCATGTGGTGGACGCCCAGGAGCGGGCGGCCGAGGCCGTAGGCCGCAGCCTTCGCCCAGGCGACGCCCACCAGCAGCGCACCGATGAGGCCGGGTCCGGCGGTGACGCCGAGCACGTCCACCTCATCGAGGGCGGTCCCCGCCTGTCGCAAGGCGCCGCCCACCACGTCATCGATTACCCGGATGTGGGCCCGGGCCGCGATCTCCGGGACGACGCCGCCGTACACCTCGTGCTCGTCCTGGGAGAGGATGATGTGGCCCAGGATGGACTCGCCGCGGAGCACCGCCGCGGAGGTCTCGTCGCAGGACGTCTCGAGCCCCAGGACGATGGGTCCGTCCATCACCGACCCGGGCCGGGGCCGAAAGCTCGGAACGCAGGGACTCCGCCGCGGAAGGCGGTGAGGGAGTCGGTCGTCACGGGCGCCACCCGCAGCAGCACCGTGACCTCCAAGGGCGAGACGGCGAGGCCGGAGATCGCGGCGGTGTCCACCACCGCCGGCACACTGGTCACGCCCCGGATGCCGGACAGGTCGATGGGCGCCAGGCGCACCGAGTCCAGCGCCTCGACCCGGGCCACGGGGCCCCGGACCCGGACGGTGGACGGGCTGGGTCGCAGGGGCGGCTCCAGCACGAAGCCCGCCGGCAGCGATCCGCTCACCGTGGGCGCCACCGGGACCGTCCGGGTCTCCAGCGGCTCGTAGCGCAGGCTGATGGTGTTGGGTGTGACGCCTTCGACGCGGATGCCGCCGAGATCGTCGTCCAGCTGCACCCAGTTGCGGGAGATGACCCGCAGCTCGGTGGTGTCCGTCACCTCGTCCACCGGGACCACGACGCGGGTGTTCTCGCCCCGGAGCTGGAGTAGCTGGCGCCAGGGCCCGGAGACGGTGACCTCCACCGAGTCCGGCTGGGGCGGACGGGCGAGGTGCCAGTCCACGTCGCGGATCTCGACCTCCACGGGCACGCCCGGGATGGGCCGGCGGGCCAGCGACTCGGACCGGACCAGCGACCAGAAGATGAGCGCCAGCACGAGCGCCGAGACCTTCAGCGTCCAGTTGTGAGCCAGGGCGTGGAGGAACCGCACCTCACTCCTCCAGCAATCGTTGCACCATCCGGGAGTATGGCGGCTGGTCCCACGCCGCGCCACCGACCAGGCGTCTGCGGATGCGACCGTCCCGGTCGATGAGGAACGTGGTCGGCAGGCCCGGCGTGCCGTAGACCAGCTCCACGCTGCGTCCGCCCGGGTCCAGCAGCACCGGGAAGGTGAGGTCGTACGCATCGACGAACTCGGCCACGAGCTCCCGCATGGTGCGGCCGCCCGCCGGCTCGTCCACGCTCACGGCCACCACCCGGAGCCCGTCCCCGCGATGGGCACGGTACAGACGCTCCATGGACGGCATCTCCCGGCGGCACGGCGGGCACCAGGTCGCCCACACGTTGAGCAGGATGACCTGACCGGCGAAGTCCGCGAGACGCACCGTGTCGCCCTGGACGTCCTGCACGGCGAACGCCGGCGCCATGTCGCCCGCCGCCGCCGGCTCGGAGCGGTCCCGGCCGAACCAGCCCACCACGACCAGGAGCCCGATGCCGCCTACGAAGGTGCCCATGACGAGCCAGTCCTTCCAGCGCTCGCTCATCGCTCCGCCTGGCCGTCGGACCGGATCGGCCGGAAGGGCAGCGTGTCCGGCACCACCGGTGCCGCCGGGGGCGGGCCTGCCGACACGGTGAGCAGCACCGGCGCGGGCGGGTGCAACGCCGTGCCCACTTCCGGCTGCGTCGCCACGACCCGCCCCTCGGGCAGCGCCGCGACGGCCTGGCGTCGGCTCACCTCGAACCCCAGCTCCTCGAGCAGCGCCCGGGCCTGCTCGTGGTCCATCCCCCGCACCGGCGGGATCCGGACCGGCGCCGGCCCCGTGCTCACGGCGAGCTGCACCGAAGCGCCTTCCCGGAGATGCTGTCCGGGCAAGGGCGACTGGGCGATGACCCGGCCCGAGTCGACCGCCGCCGCGAGCCACATGGGGTCCGTCGTCGTCAGGCCGACGGTGGCGATCTCCCGCTCCGCCTCATCCAGCGGCAACCCGACGACGTCCGGCACCGTCAGGCCCGCCGACGCCGTGGCCGGGACCGGGAACAGGACGAAGACCGCCAGGGCGTAGCCGATGAGGAAGCTGGCCAGCACGACGCCGACGGCGAAGCCGAGCCACCGGGCCCAGTCCGGCGTGGCGCCGGCCTCCCGTCGCGCCGGCTTCGCCCGCTCCGGCGTCTCCTTCTTCCGTTTCGGGCGGCGCTTCTTCCGCCGCCTCAGGGAATCACCCAGCATCAGCCTCGTCGTCTCAGGCGTGCCGCGTAGGCGCCGTCCATGCCGTGCTCGTGGGGCAGCACCACCAGCCGGTCGTCCTGCAGCAGCGCCGGATCCAGCCCGGGCGGCGCCGGCTCGGACGCGAAGGCGCCCCACCGGTCCAGGAACGCCGCCACCTGGTCCTCGTTCTCCTCCGGCTCCAGCGAGCAGGTGGCGTAGACCAGCAGCCCGCCGGGCCGGACCCGCTCCGCCGCCGCGTCCAGCATCTCGCGCTGGAGCGCCGCCAGCGTGTCCAGGTCCTCGGGCCTCACCCGCCAGCGGCCGTCGGGATGGCGCCGGAGCGTGCCGGTCCCGGTGCAGGGCGCGTCCACCAGCACGACATCGCCCGGCACCGTGGCCGGGGCCCGGGCATCGGCCACCGCCACCAGCAGCGGCAGGCGGCCGACCCGGGCCGCCAGACGGTCGGCGTTCTCCAACAACCGACCGAGGCGGGTACGGGACCGGTCCATCGCCACGACCCGGACCCCGGACTCGCCGGCCAGCGCCAGCGCCTTGCCTCCGGGCGCGGCGCACAGGTCCAGCACAGTGGCGCCCCGCGGCGGCGCGGTGTAGCGCGCCACCAGGCCGGCGGCGGGATCCTGCACCACCGCCGGCACGGCCGCCAGCGCCGCCCCCACGTCCGCTCCCGGGTCCAGCCGGACGGCATCGGGCGCCAGCGGCACCGGCTCGGCCACGATCGCCGCGGCCTCCAGCGCCTCGAGCGCCCCGGCTGGCGGGACGCCCACCGGACGCAGGAACGTGTCCGGCCGCCTGTTGTCCAGCTCGACCAGGGTCCGGGCGCCGTCACCGTAGCGCGCGAGCCAGCGCTCCACCAGCCAGCGCGGGTGGGACCCCCACCGGGTCAGGTGCGCGACCGGGTCGTCCTCGTACGAAGGCGCCTCCCGCCACCCCTCACGGGCCACCGCCTTGAGCACGGCGTTCACGAGCCCCGAGGCCCGGGGCGCCGCCTCCTTGGCCAGCTCCACGGTCTGGGAGACGGCAGCGTAGGCCGGCACCCCGTCCATGGCCAGGAGCTGGTAGGCGCCGAGCCGGAGCAGGTCGCGCACGTCCGGCTCCAGGTCCTCCAGGCCCCGGCGCACCCGGGTCTCCAGGGTGTGGTCCAGGCGCCCGCGGAGGCGCAGCGTGCCGTAGACCAGCTCCTGGAGCCACGCCCGGTCGGCCGGCTCCAGCCGGGCCTGGGCCCGCGCCAGGGCCCGGTCCGCCAGCCCGCCCCGGCGCACCGCGCGGAGGATGTCCAGCGCGGCGCGCCGGGCGGGGGTCGCGCTCAATCGATCATGCCGGTGATGGGCGAGGACGGCACGGCCCACTCCCGCTTCTCCATGCGCCCGGCCAGGTACGCGTCCCGACCCGCCTCCACCGCCAGCTTCATGGCCCGACCCATCCGCTCCGGGTCCTTCGCCGCCGCGATGGCCGTGTTCATGAGCACGCCGTCCACGCCCTGCTCCATGGTCACGCACGCGTCCGAGGCGGTACCGACGCCCGCGTCCACGATGACCGGCACCTCCAGACGCGACTTGATCTCCCGGATGTAGTACGGGTTCACCAGCCCGAGCCCGCTGCCGATAGGGCTCGCCAGCGGCATCACGGCGGCGCAGCCGGCATCCTCCAGCCGCAGCGCCGTGACGACGTCCTCGCTGGTGTAGGCCAGGACCTTGAAGCCGTCGTCCACCAGCACCTTCGCGGCCTCCAGCGTCGCCTGCACGTCCGGCAGCAGCGTTCGCTCGTCGCCGATCACCTCCAGCTTCACCCAGTCGCTGAGCCCGGCCGCCTGGCCCAGGCGCGCGTACCGGATGGCGTCCTCCGCATTGTAGCAGCCCGCCGTGTTCGGCAGCAGGAAGATCTCGTCCGGATCCAGGTGGTAGAGGATCCCCTCCTCCTTGGACCGGTCCAGGTCCACGCGCCGGACCGCCACGGTCACGATCTCGGTGCCCGAGGCCCGGATCGCCCGGACCATCTCGTCGTTCGTCCTGTACTTGCCCGTGCCCACGATGAGCCGCGAGCGGAACTCGCGCCCGCCGATGACCAGGCCGTCCTGCATCGCCTCCTTCGTCGCCATGTCCTCCCCTTCCTTCATCCGGACGGCGTCAGCCGCCGCCTACGAAATGCACCAGCTCCAGGACGTCCCCGTCCCGCAGCTCCGTCTCCGCGTACGTGTCCCGGTCCAGGATCTCCCGGTTGCGCTCCACCACCACGAGGCCGGGCTGCAGCCCGAGCCCCTCCAGCAGTCCGGTCACCGTGTGGCCCGCGGGCACCTCTCGCGCTTCGCCGTTCACCGTGACCTGGATCGTCTCTGCCGACTCCGTCATCCGTCCTTCCCTTCCGCCGCAGCAAGCGCCGCCAGGTAGCGGCCTGCCGCGGCAACCGCATCGTCGGCGTCCCACACGCCGCTCAACACCGCCACGCCCCGGGCACCGGCCGCCGTCACCGCCGCCACCCGCTCCGGCGTGATGCCGCCGATGGCCACGATCGGGCAGGCCGTCACCGCCCGCGCCGCCTCGAGCAGCGCCGTCCCCGCGCCCGGCTCCCCGGGATGCGAAGGCGTCGGGTACACGGCGCCCAGCACGACGAAGTCCGCACCCTCGTCCGCCGCGCCGGCAGCCTCCCCGGCGGCGTGCGCCGAATATCCGAGAACCGCCCTCGCACCCAGGAGTCGCCGGGCCTGGCGGACCGGCAGCGAGCGGCGGCCGAGCTGGACACCGTCCGCGCCAATGCCCAGCGCCACGTCCACCCGGTCGTTCACCAGCAGGGGGCCGCGGCCCGGCACCGCCAGGAGCGCCCCGGCGACGTCGCACAGGACACGCCCGCCCATACCGTGACCCCGGACGTGGAGCGCCGCCGCGGGCCCGCACGCCTCCAGCACGGCCGCGGCGCGATCCGGAAAGCCCGGCGCCTCCAGCACCGCATCGGAGGTGACCAGGTGAAGCCGCGCCGGCGTCACGCCAGCACGTCGCCCGGTGCGGCGCCGCGCCCGCGCAGCCAGTCCGCCGTCCGCATGCGCCGCTTCCCGGCCGGCTTCACCTCCCGGACCCACACGGCTCCGCTCCCGCATGCCACCAGGATGCCTTCCGCCGGGTCCTCCGGGTGCACCTCCAGGACGGTGCCGGGCGCCGCGTCATGCGTCCGCTCCGGCAGCGGCTCGGGACGGTACACCTTCAGGGTGTCGCCCCGCCAGAGCGTCCAGGCGCCCGGGACCTCGTCCATGCCCCGGATCCAGCGGTCCACCTCCACCGCCGATAGGGTCCAGTCCACATGGGCGTCCTCGCGCCTGATGCGCGGCGCGTACGTGGCCTCGTCCTCGTTCTGGGGCCAGGCCTCCAGGTCGTCCTGCTCCAGCAGCGCCAGCGCTTCCACCAGCGCGGCCGCGCCCACCTCGCTCAGCCGTGACCCGAGGTCCGTCGCCGTCTCCCACTCCCCGATGGGCTCGGGGATCTGGAACAGGATCGGGCCCGCGTCCATGGCCTCCACCATGCGCATGACCGTGACGCCCGTCTGGTCGTGGCCCCGGATGATGGCCCAGTTCACCGGCGCGGCGCCGCGCAGGGCCGGCAACAGCGACGCGTGCAGGTTCACCGAGCCCAGGGGCGGCGCCTCCAGCACCTCCAGCGGCAGGATCTGTCCGAAGGCCACGACCACGGAAAGCTCGGGCTCCAGCGCCCGCAGCTCCGCCAGGAAGGCATCGCCGCGCGCCCGCTCCGGCTGCAGCACCGGCAGCTCTTCCGCCTCGGCCAGCTCCTTCGTAGGCGGCGCCTGCATGCGGCGGCCCCGGCCCGCCGGCCGGTCCGGCCGGGTCACCAGGCCCACCACATCGTGGCCTTCACCGAGCAGCGCACGAAAGGACGGCAACGCGAACGACGGTGTCCCCCAGAAGAGTATCCGCATTCCGTCCACCTGCCTCCCGCGCGAATTCGCGCCTACACGCCGTCCTTCCGCTTCTCGCGACGCCTCCGCTTCCGGCCGCGCCGACCCCGGACCGGCGCCCCGGGGTCCGCTCCCGCCCCCCGCGGAACACGCGGCTCGCGTCCCCGCTCCACGGCGGCACCGGCCCGCTCGCGCCTGGGCACCGCGAAGATCCGCCGCTTCATAGCGCCTGTCCCACCGGCTCTTCCAGCTCCTGCTTCTTCCACTTCTTCAACAGCATCTTCCGCTTCAGCGGGCTCACCCGGTCGATGAACAGGACCCCGTCCAGATGGTCGACCTCGTGGAGCACGACCCGGGCAAGCAGCCCCTCCACCTCCACCCGGACCTCGTTCCCGTCCGGGTCCAGGCCCGACACAACCGCCATCGCCGGCCGCTCCACCACCTCCCGCAGCCCCGGCAGGCTCAGGCAACCCTCTTCGGCCCGGTCGGACTCGCCGCTCGTCCAGACGACCTCCGGGTCGATGAGCGCGAAAGGCTCCACGTCCGGGTCCCGCGGATCCACCACGATGACGCGCCGCTTCACCCCCACCTGGGGCGCGGCGAGCCCGACGCCGTCCGCCCCGTACATCGTCTCGAACATGTCCCGCACCAGCGCCCGGACCTCGTCGTCCACCACGCCCACCGGCTCCGCCCTGGCCCGCAGCACCGGCTCGCCCAGCAATCGTATCCTGCGTACCGCCATGTCCTCGCCCCGCGTTCGCGTTCCCTACTGCTCCGACTCCGGAACGTTCAGCTTCCGCGCGATCTTGCTCCGCGCCACCTCCAGGCGCGTCTGTTCCGCCGTCTTCACCGTGACGCGGTCCTCCTTCAGGTGGATGATCTCACCCAGGACCCCGCCGTCCGTCATGACCTCGTCCCCTTTCTTCAACCCCTCAAGCATCTCCTGGTGCCGCTGCTGGGCCTTCCGCTGCGGCCGGATCAGCAGGAGATAGAAGATCAGGATGATCATGCCCCACATGAACAGCATGGGCAGCAAACCGCCGCCACCCTGCCCCTGGGGCGCCACCAGCACCGCGAATGTAGCCATGGAACCGTCCGTTCGTGTCACCGTTCTCGCCTTCCGCGTCCGCTCCTCAACGGCGGTAGCGGTCGAGGGCCGCGGAAGCCCAACTGTCGAGCTCGCCGGCCTCGATGGCCGCACGGGCCCGCTCCGCCAGGCGCACCAGGAATCGTATGTTGTGCACGGACAGGAGCCGCAGCCCCAACACCTCGCCCGCCACGAAGAGATGCCGGATGTACGCCCGGGTGTACGTACGACAGGTCGTACAGTCGCACGTGGCGTCCAGCGGCCCGGCGTCCGCCTTGAACCGGGCGCCCTTGATGTTGATCTGGCCCTCCTCCTCGGTCCAGGCCGTCCCGTTCCGCCCGTTCCGGGTAGGCGCTACACAGTCGAACAGGTCCATGCCCCGACGGATCGACTCGACCAGGTCATCGGGGTAGCCCACGCCCATGAGATACCGAGGGCCGTCGGTGGGAAGCTCTTCGTCCACCACCTCCAGCATCTCGTACATGGTTTCCTTGGGCTCGCCCACCGACAGACCGCCGATGGCCGTGCCGGGCCAGTCCCCCATGCCACGCACGCGTCGTGCCGCGGCGCGACGCAAATCCTGGTACCCACCGCCCTGCACGATGGGCACCAGCGCCTGCGCCGGGCCCGCGTCCCGCGTCTCCTCGAAACGGGCCCTGCACCGCTCCAGCCAGCGCAGCGTCCGCTCGCTCGCCGACTCCGCCCTGCCCCGGTCCGCACCGCCCGGCGGGCACTCGTCGAACGCCATGATCACGTCCGCACCGAGGGCCCGCTGGACATCCACCACCCGCTCCGGCGTGAACAGGTGCCGGGCCCCGTCGATGTGGCTCCGGAACTCCACCCCGTCCTCCCGGATCTCGTTGATCGCCGCCAGGCTGAACACCTGGTAGCCGCCAGAGTCCGTCAGGATCGGACCGTCCCACCGCATGAACGCGTGCAGCCCGCCCAGCTCCCGCACCACCTCGTGCCCCGGCCGCAGGAAGAGATGGTACGTGTTCGACAGCACCATCTCCGCACCCGCTCCCGCCACCTCCTCCGGCGTCAGCGTCTTCACCGTCGCCTGCGTGCCCACCGGCATGAACGCCGGCGTCCGGACCACCCCGTGCGGCGTCCGCAACACACCCGCCCGGGCGGCCCCGTCCCGGGCCACCACAGCGTAGGAAAAGCCCGTCGCGCTCGGCTCTTCCGAGGTCGAGGTCGAATTCGAGTTCGAGTCCGAGACGGGCTACCTCCCGTTCGTCGCGCCGCCCCACCGGGCCCGGCAGGCTCAGATCAACACCATCGCGTCGCCGTACGAGTAGAACCGGTAGCCCGACGCCACCGCCTCCTCGTACGCCCGCATCACCAGCTCGTAGCCGCCGAACGCCGCCACCAGCATCAGCAGCGTCGACCGCGGCAGGTGGAAGTTCGTCACCAGCCGGTCCACCACACGGAACCGGTACGGCGGACGGATGAACAGCTCCGTCCACCCGTTGCCCGGCGCCACCCGCTCCCCCTCCGACCCCGCCGTCTCCAGCGTCCGCGCCACCGTCGTGCCCACCGCCCAGATCCGGCCCCCCGCCGCCCGCACCGCGTTCACGCGCTCCGCCGACAACTCCGGCACCCCGTACCACTCGGCGTGCATCGCGTGCTCCCCCGGGTCCTCCACCTCCACCGGCCGGAACGTCCCGACCCCGACGTGGAGGACGGTGCGCACAACGTGCACACCCCGCGCCTCCAGCGTGTCCAGCAGGGCCGGCGTAAGATGGAGGCCGGCCGTGGGCGCGGCAACCGAGCCGGGCGTCTCGGCGTAGACGGTCTGGTAGCGTTCCCGGTCGTGCTCGTCCGGCTCGCGGCCGATGTAGGGCGGCAGCGGGACGTGGCCGTGGCGTTCGATGGCCTCCCGGGCGGACCCCGGGGTGTCGATGCGGATGATACGGCCGCCGTCGGGGGTGGAGTCCAGGATGTGGACGCGCAGGTCGGGCGCGATGTCCACGACGCGACCGGGCTTGAGCTTGCTGCCGGGTCGGACGAGGGCGTGCCAGTATCGCCCTTCCTCGCGTTCCGCTCTCCGCTCTCCGCTCTCCGCTTCCACTGGTCGGATGAGGAGGATCTCGGCGGGTGCGCCGGTGGGCTTGCGGCCGACGAGTCGTGCCGGGCGAACGCGTGTCTCGTTGAGCACGAGTGCGTCGCCGGGCGGGATCATGTCGGCGAGCTCGTGGAAGCGGTGGTGGCTGAAGGAGGCGTCGTCACGCTGCACACGCAGCAGGCGGGCCTCGTCGCGGCGGTCGGCGGGCCGCTGGGCGATGCGTCCCTCGGGTAGGACGAACTCGTAGTCGGAGGTCCGGGTGCCCTTCACGTCGTCGAGCTGTTCGAATGCGATGGGGCCTCCCCGGGTCGGGAAGGCCCCGTGCCGCGGCGGGCGCCGGCGCGGCCGGCGTCGTGCTCAGCCACCGTCCCGGAGGCTGGTGGCCTGGATCGCCTCGCAGGTGACGAAGAACCGCGTGATGGCGCCGCCGCCCGGGAAGATCTGGAACTGGCGCGGATTGGGCTCGGTGACGACGCAGTTGTCGGCCACATCGACCAGTGTGAGGCCGTAGCCCCCCTCGTCGATGTGGGGCAGATAGAGGGAATCGTTGACGGCGAGGGCGTAGTCCGTGCTGTCGGTGGGCCCTTCGAGGACGGCGGTGTAGCCGTCGGGGTCGATGTCGTCACCGCTGGTGTTGGTCACGATGGTGAGGCCGGGATCCGGGAGGAGGGGGTCATCCCCGAAGCAGGCCGACGCGGCGACTGCGGCCACCACGAACATCAGGATGCGTACAGACTTGCCCATGTCGATTCTCACTGCCCTTTGAACAGGTTGATCTGGTTGGGGCCGCCGCCCTGCCGCTCGGCGGGGAGGCTGTACCCGTACCTCTGGAACGCCTTGTTGGTCGCGATCCTGCCACGAGGCGTGCGCATGAGGAACCCGTTCTGGATCAGGAACGGTTCGTAGACTTCCTCGAGGGTGCCCGTGTCCTCGCCGACGGCGACGCCGAGGGTGTTCAGCCCCACGGGCCCGCCTTCGAAGTTCTCGATGATGGTCTTCAGGATGCGGCCGTCCATCTCGTCCAGGCCGTACTCGTCCACGTCCAGCATCTCGAGGGCCTGGTTCGCGACACCGGAGTTGATGACGCCATCGGCCTTGACCTGGGCGTAGTCCCGGACGCGGCGGAGCAGCCGGTTCGCCACCCGGGGCGTGCCTCGCGAGCGCTTCGCGATTTCCGCGGCGCCGTCGTCCGTGCACACCACGTCGAGGATCTCCGAGCTTCGCTCGACGATGAGCCTCAGCTCCTCGACGCCGTAGAAGTTCAGGCGCTGGATGATCCCGAACCGGGCACGCATGGGCGGCGTCAGCAGGCCGAACCGCGTCGTGGCGCCCACCAGCGTGAAGCGCTCCACCGGCATCGTGATGGTCTGCGCCTTCGGCCCGTCGGAGAGCCGGATCTCGATCCGGTAGTCCTCCATGGCCGGATACAGGAACTCCTCGATGATGGGCCGGAGCCGGTGGATCTCGTCGATGAAGAGGAGATCGCCCTCCGCCAGGTTCGTCAGGATCCCCACCAGGTCCGCGGGCTTCTCCAGCACGGGCCCCGAGGTGGTCTTGACGCCGACGCCCAGCTCCCGCGCCATGAGCATGGCGAGCGTCGTCTTGCCGAGCCCCGGCGGGCCATGGAACAGGGTGTGGTCCAACGGCTCCTTCCTCCCCAGCGCCGCGTCGATGGCGATGCGCAGGGACTCCTTCACCTTGTCCTGGCCGATGAACTCGGACAGGCGCTGAGGCCGCAGGGAGAGCTCCACCGCGCTCTCCTCCGTCAGGACCTCCGGTGTCGTGATCTCGGATCTCGGGGCCGACTCCATCGGGCAATAAGCTAGCGGAAACGCCGACGCCTGGCCAGTGGAAAGGCCGCCGCCGAGCTCGAGTTCGACCTCGAATTCGAGGTCGACGTCGACCCCACCCCCACGGAAATCTCGCAGTATCCAACTCGCAGT
>CAYQCY010000047.1:3267-23912 GCA_964416095.1 uncultured Gemmatimonadaceae bacterium | reverse complement strand
CCCCCCGCGCGGGGGCGGGAGTTGAAACCAGAACGACCCGGGGCCCGATGGTGGGGCTGCGGATGGGGCTTGCAGAGACGGATTTCCTGGGAGTGTAGGTGTAGATCTCCCTGAGGTTCGATGTTTCCTCCTACCGCCCCGTCGCCAGCGTCCGAGCCGGCTCGGGCCGCGGCGCCAGCGACTGGTGGCAGGTGCCGCAGTCGCGCAGGGCGGGCCGGTCCTGCTTCACGGCCTCTTCCTCGTGGCAGTCCAGGCAGGTCCCGTGCATGGCCTCCATGTAGCTCACGGCCCAGCCGAGGTCGTCGTCGCGGCGGTACGCGCTCCAGCCGGAATCGTCGCGGTGGCAGTCGAGACACGACGCGGCGTTGGCCGCGGTCTTGGCTCCGCGGGCGGGGTGGCAGAGGACGCAGGTGTGGTTCTCGGCGACGGTGCCGCCGAGCCCGGCGTCCTCGGCGACCCACGCCGTGTGCCGGTCGTGGTCGAAGATGAGGGTGGAGTCCACCATGGCGCGGTGGCAGCGGGAACAGGGCGTCGTCTCGTCGCCGGGCAGGGACAGGTGGTGGCAGGTGGCGCAGGACTCCTCACCGCCCAGCCGGTCCCGGTGGTCCTGGTGGGGGAACTCGGTGTCCACGCCGGCGCGGTTCCCGTCGATGGCGAGGGTCGCCCGGGTCACGTCCACGCCGGAGGCGGGCTCCACCGGTGTGACCTCCCGCTCGGCGTAGGGCGGGTACATGAGGACCCACGCCAGCGGGATGGCGAAGACGGCGATGATCGTGGCCCGCTCCACGCCGCTCCTCAGCGCCGAGTGCCAGACCCGGGACAGGGTGTCGAAGGTGGCGCCGAACGGACGGGTCCGGCCGTCGGCGGCCGGCGACTCGAAGATGGGCATGTGCTCCACGAAGAACAGGAACACGAGGCCGGCCGCGGCCACCACGCCGAGAGAGAGGGACCACTCGGCCAGGGACGGGAAGTAGACCTCGCCGGCGTCCCGGAAGTACCCGAAGATGCCCACGTCCAGCCGGTTCAGGGCGAGGCCTGCCGACGCGGAGAAGGCCGCGAATCCCAGCGCTTCCGGCTTGCCCCGCGTCGTCGGGTGCCAGACCAGGACGATGGGGATCACGGCGGAGACGGCGATCTCGAAGGCGAACAGCCAGCTCTCCCAGGTCCCGGCGGTGAAGGCCTGCCACGCCTCGGCGGAGGCCAGGTGCAGGAGCTGGAGGAGCAGGTAGACGGCCAGGATCCCCGTGCCGATGGACGCCAGGCCGGTCAGCATGGGCACGTCGCGGCCCACCTCGGGCACCCCGCCGGCCGGCCGGGCACGGCTCCGGCCGATGATCTCCCGCTCCACGGCGCTGGGCGCGAACACGGCGTCGGGGTCGTACCAGCGCGCGTGCAGGATGCGGACGAGCACCAGGAACATGATGCCGGCGCCCATGGCGGACAGGATGAAGAGGAGCGGCAGCAGCGAGGTGTACCAGAGCGGGTGCAGCCGCTGGGGCGTCACCAGGAAGAGGGAGCCCAGGGACGAGTGGTGGAGCGACGACAGCGAGATGCCCACCACGACGACGCCGAAGGCGATCCTGTGGAGGAACCGCACCACCTTCTCGGCCCGGAGCCTGGCGAAGATCGTCGGCGCCAGCTCGATGGCCGTCACGGTGAAGTAGAGGATGACGCACCAGAACACCTCGAACAGGAACGAGTGCTCGTTCCACATGACGAAGGGGTGCCAGAACCGCCACGGTAGCCCGATGTCGAACAGCAGGGCCAGGCACGAGCAGCCGTAGCCCAGGAAGGCGACCAGGATGGCCGGCTTCATGAGGGGCCGGAACCGCTCCAGCCGCAGGACGTAGACCAGGAACCCGACGGTGAAGCCGCTCGTGGAGATGGCCACGCCGGCCACCATGTTCAGGATCTTCCACAGCCCCCAGGGCACCCGGTCCGTCAGGTTCGTGGTCGGCCCGAGGCCGAACCAGAGACGGAAGACGGCGGCCACCAGCCCGAACAGCGCGATGGCCCAGAGAGCATCCTTCAGTCCGCGCGTGCGCTCCGGCATGGTCAGTCGCCTCCCTCCTCACCCGTGGCATCCACCGGCGCGACGTCGCCGGGCGGCTCCACGCTACCAGGACCCTCCCCGGCCAGCTCCATCCTCCGGCGGATCACCCAGTTGATGCCCAGCAGGCTGGCCATGACACCGAGCCCGATGAAGGGCGTCTTGGCGATGAGCGGCTCCGTGAGCGACGGGATCGACTCGGTCTCCGGCCCGGGCCAGCCGGCGGCCGTCAGGTCCACATCGGAGATGTAGAGAACCGATGTCCCCCCGAACTCGTCCTCGCCCCAGACGTGGGGCAGGTAGCGGTCCGGCTGGTCCGCCAGCATGCGGTGCGCCCGTGCCAGCAGCTCGTCCCGGTCGCCGAAGCGCAGCGCGTCGTTGGGGCAGGCTTCCACGCACGCCGGCACCTGCCCGTCCTGCTGCCGGTCGAAGCACATGGCGCACTTGCGCATGAACGGGACCGTGTCGTCCCACTCGTACCGGGGGATGTGGAAGGGGCAGGCCAGCATGCAGTACCGGCAGCCGATGCACTTGTCCGGGTCGTACACCACCGGGCCATCGGGCGTCTTCGTGATGCCGCCCACGAGGCACGCCGACACGCAGCTCGGCTCGAGGCAGTGCATGCAGCTCATCCGGACGAACCGGTCCTCGATCTGCCGCACGCTCAGGAGACGGTCGGCCGACAGCCCATCGCTCGTCAGCGCCCGGTCCCGCTGGGCCCGGACCGGGTCCGTGCCGTTCTCTTCGATACAGGCGTCGACACAGCGCTCGCACCCCGTGCACGCCGTGACATCCACCAGGATCGCGCTCATCAGATCTTCACCTCCTCGCCGTACAGCGCCTCCGCGACCCGGTCACCGGCCCCGGGACGGAGCTGCCAGTGCACGGCGGAGATCCGGTCGAAGAAGAACAGGACCACATGGGCCAGCTTGGTGAACGGCACGAGCACGAACAGCAGCTCGGCGCTGAGCAGGTGGGTCAGCATCATGACGGACCAGGGGAACGGGTTGGCCGCCGGGTGCGCGGCCAGGTACCCCGACACGAAGGGCAGGATGACCGCCACCAGGAGCACGTAGTCCATGGGCCGGCTCACCTGCCGGTGCCGTTCCCGGAACAGGCGGTAGAAGAGCAGCAGGAAGCCGCAGCCGATGGTGAGCAGCGTGAGCACGTCCGCCACCCCTTCGCCCAGCGCCGGCAGCCGGATCCCAAGGAACTGCCCCCAGAGCACCACGTGGTCGATCAGGAAGAGCGGGACCAGGATGATCCCGATGTGCATGAGGAACGAGCTCGCCGTGAACAGCTCGTTGCCCGGCTCCATGTGCCGGACCGGGACGATCCAGGTCGCCGTCTCCCGGGCGATCTTGCTCCAGGCCACGTCCCGCAGCCGACGGCCTTTCTTCACCGTCAGGAAATAGACCTGCAGCACGACCTGGCGACCCAGGCCGAGCACCATGATCAGGAATGTGATGGCGAACAGTGGACCCTTCGCGAACTCGATCCACGCTTCCATGCGCACCTCCACGCTCCACCCTCAGATGGCGTACAGCTCCGCCTCTTCCTTGCGCTCGGCCGGGGACTTCCCGCCCGGGATCTCGATGGCTTTCAGGATCAGGTCGTGCAGCCCCATGACGGTGCAGGGCAGCTCGTAGTGCTCGACCAGCTCCTTCAGCTGCTTCTTGCAGTTCGCGCACGGCGCCACCACGATCTCGGCGCCGGTGTCCGCGATCTGCTCCGCCTTGACCTTGCCGGCGATGTCCATGCGGTAGTCGTGGATCTCGTCGATGCTGACCAGTCCGCCACCGCCCCCGCAGCAGTAGTTGTCGGCCCCCCGGGGGGACATGTCCACGAAGTTCGGCACGAAGCTCCGCAGGATCCGGCGCGGCTGCTCCACGATCCAGCCCGAGCGGGCGATGTTGCACGGGTCGTGGTACGTCACCCGCTCCGTCACGATGTCCCGGTTCAACTCGATCTTGCCCTTCTCCAGGCATTCCAGCGTGTACTCCATGAAGTTCAGGACCGGTGGCGCCTCCCTGCCCATGAACGCCGGGATGAAGTCGTGCGCCGCCCGCGACGCGTGCCCGCACTCGCCGATGAGGATGTTGCGGCCCTCGAGCCGCCTCACCTCCGACACGAGCTGCTTGATGATGTTCTCCAGGTGCCAGTCGCTGTAGAACAGCCCGTAGTTGATGCCGTCGTAGTTGCACAGCCCGATGGTCCACCGGTCCCAGTCGCCCGCCGCGTACAGCACCGCCGCGTTCCCCATGAGCGTGTCCGGCTCCATCAGGTAGTCGCTCACCGCGCAGAAGAAGACGTAGTCCCGGCCCTCCTGGTCCGTCGGGATCTCCAGGTCCACGCCCAGCGTCTCCTCCATCTCCTCCGACAGGAAGTCGAGGATGTCCAGAAGACCCGCCCGCGGCACCTTCGACGTGTTGTGCGTCTCGCCCTCGAGCTGCTCCTGGACGCTCACCTGCAACGCCTTGGGGACGATGCCGATGAGGCTCAGGATGTAGCGCCCCAGACGCGTTATGAGACCGTGGTCGAACCCCAGCGGGCACGACCGCGTGCAACGCCGGCAGACCGTGCACCGGTAGAAGACGTCCGCCATCTCGTCGATCACCGCGTCCGTCAGCTCGAACGGCGTGCCGACCCGCGACGTCGCCCACCCCGACAGCGTGAAGTAGCGCCGGTACGTGTCCAGCAGCAGGTTCGTCCGGTAACACGGCACGTCCCGGGGATCACCCGAGGCCAGCAGGACCGGACACGCCACCGCGCAACGGTTGCACTTCGCCGTCGAGCGACAGTAGCTGTCCAGCAGCGGCTTGTAGTCCGTGTATTCCAGCACCCAGGCGAAGGCCTCCAGAAAACGGTCCACCAGACGGTCGCCGGGCCGCTCGAGCACATGATAGGGGAACTCCCGACGCTCCGGTTCCGTCTCCTGCCTGCGCTCCATGACCGTCGCGGTTTCCATTCGGCCTTCCTCGTTGAACGGGTTCGTCCGTGCAACTCAGGGGCAAGGGATGTACCACGCCCCCCGCCCCACCCACGGCCGCCAGACCCGTCTCGCCTTCGGGCCCGCGGAACCCCGCCTGACGCCTGGCCGTTCGAGGTCCGACCCCCTCCCGCAACCTCCCGTTCCGTGCCGCCATCCGACTCCCCGCGAACCCGTGAAAGCGTTGCATTTGTTGCAACGCGACGTCGCAGCGCGACACAGCGCGCAACGTCTGCCGCGGGCGCTGAACGATGGATGTGTTGGGATTCCTGCCTTTTCGGGGTTCGGCGGGTACGGCATGCCTGTTGCTCCATGGTTGAGGCGGAACAGTCGCTACGAGGCGGCCATGCGGTACGGAATCCCATTGTTGAACGAGCGTGTCGCGCCGCGCTGCGCGAACGCGGATTCGCTGCTCCTGGTGACGGTGAAAGGTCGCCGGGTCCAGGACCGGGCGGTCGTGTCGCTGGAAGGGACGACGTGGCCGGACGTGGCGGAGATCCTGATGGACGAGGGGGTGGACGCGCTGGTCTGCGGTGGGGTGGGCCATGCGACGCGGGAGTCGATCCGGGCGCGCAGGATGGAGGTGATCCAGAACGTGGCGGGCACGGGCGGTGAGGTGGTGGAGGCGTTGCGTCGTGGCCGGCTGCGGCCCGGGTTCGGGCTCGGGCGGCGGGAGGCGGCCGTTGCGGAGGCCGAGGTCGGCGCACCGCGAGGGGACGCGGAGGGTCGGGTGGAGGCCGTACGCAAAGGACCCGTGAGCGCCGGCCCGGAAGACTGCCTGGCCTGCGAGGACCGTGTCTGCCTGACGGGTCGGCCGTGCCCGTACTACGTGTTGTCGGCGGTGGGCGGGGTGGATGAGGAGACGGGGCGGATCGTGGAGTCTGCCGTGGATGTGGCGTGCGAGGAGGAGCGGACGCTGTGCCGTCTGGCGGAGCTGGTCTACTTCGCGCTGGAGATGGACTACGAGCGGATCGGCGTGGCGTTCTGCGTGGATCTGTTGGAACCGGCGTCGATCCTGGCGGACGTGCTGAAGCGGTTCTTCGACGTGACGTCCGTCTGCTGCCGGGTCGGGGGCCGGCGTGCGGACGACGGGATGCACGAGGCAGCGTCGCCGGGGCCGGCCGCCGGGGAGGAGGCGGGCCCGGATCTTCGGGCCACGGTCTGCGACCCGGTGAACCAGGCGGCGGTCCTGAATGCGGCGCGGACGGATCTGAACGTGATGGTGGGCCTGTGCGTGGGCGCCGACGCGGTGTTCAGCCGCCAGAGCGAAGCGCCGGTGACGACGATCTTCGCGAAGGACAAGTCGCTGGCGAATAACCCGATTGGCGCCGTGTACTCCCACTACTACCTGACCGATATCTGAGCGAACGAGACCCGTACCCACAGCCCAGGAAGGAGCGGTCCCATGACGATTCCGCGACTCAATGCCGTCGGCTTTTGCGCCCATTACTCGAAGCAGGGGGACTGGGCGTTCGACTACGCGTTGCGGCTGACCCGCATGCACGGTATCCAGCTCAACGTGTTCCACTTCCTGTCGGACCCGTACGACCCCGGCTCGGAGCCGCCCCGTGACCTGCCGCGGGACGAGCTCAATCGGCTCATCGTGGAGCGGGAGCGGGAGCTGCGGCTGTACTACGACGAGCGGGCCGGGGACTACCTGCAGGTCGGGTTCCGGCTCTGCGAGGACAACGAGTGGACGGAGCTCCATCGCTGCCTGGTGGACCGTGAGTTCCAGATCCTGGTACTAGGATATGTGGGACGAGACGCCACATTTGCCGGCAAGCCGATTCAGGAGTTCGCCGAGAGCTTCATCTGCCCCGTCGTGCTTGTGGGGCCGGACAGCCCCCGGCAATTTCACCTGAACGCCGGGGCCGCGCTCATACACGAGAAGCTCGGTCTTCCGGCGGGCGAATGGCAGCGTAACGAGCTGGTCTCGACTTGAGGGCTCACTGCTGAGGCAGGCCCATGAGCAACGGCGCGGACAGCAACGGGCTGGAAGATGTCAGCGAGCTGATCTTCCAGAGCATCAGCGACGGTGTCTTCACGGTCGACCACAACCGGATCATCACGTCGTTCAACCGGGCGGCGGAGGAGATCACCGGGTTCGAGGCCGAGGAGGCGGTGGGCAAGCACTGCTTCGACATCTTCCGCACCGAGTTCTGCCACACCCGCTGTCCGCTCAAGGACACGTTGCAGCGCCAGAAGCATGTGGAACCGGCGCGGGTGTCCATCCTGACGAAGGAGGGGTGCGAGCTGCCCATCGGCGTGAGCACGGCGCTGTTGCGCGACGATGACGGGGAGGTGGTGGGCGCGGTGGAGTTCTTCCGGGACCTCTCCGACATCGAGGACCTGCAGAGGCGGCTGGACGAGGGGCGGGCCCTGGAGGACATCGTCAGCGTGAACCGGGAGATGCAGCAGTTGGTGCAGCTCCTTCCGGACGTGGCGAAGTCCGAGTGCAACGTGCTGATCCAGGGGCCCAGCGGGTCGGGCAAGGAGCTCGTCGCCCAGATCATCCACAACCTGAGCCCGCGACACTACGGGCCGTACATCAAGATCAACTGCGCGGCGCTGCCGGCGAACCTCCTGGAATCGGAGCTGTTCGGGTACGAGAAGGGCGCGTTCACGGACGCCAAGCGGGACAAGCCGGGACAGTTCTGCCTGGCGAACGGCGGCACGCTGCTGCTGGACGAGATCAGCGAGATGGACCCGTCGCTTCAGGTCAAGCTGCTGCGGGTGCTCAACAACGGCGAATACCAGCCGCTGGGCTCCACCAAGACGCTCCAGACGGACGCGCGCATCATCGCGGCGACGAACGCGGACCTCCAGGAGCGCGTCGCGAAGGGGCGGTTCCGGGAAGACCTCTTTTTCCGGATCAACGTCGTGGAGCTGAACGTGCCGCCGCTGCGGGAGCGGCCCGAGGACATCCCGCTTCTGGTGGACCATTTCGTGAAGGTCTTCCGCAAGAAGACCGGCAAGCCCATCGCGAAGGTCTCGGCGGAGGCCCTGGCGAGCATGCGGCGGTACGCGTTCCCCGGCAACGTGCGGGAGCTGGAGAACGCCATCGAGCACGCCTTCGTCATGTGCCACGGGGACACGATCGAGCCGAGCCACCTCCCGAACGCCATCACGAAGGGGAGCAGCACGGTGAACGGCGTGACGCGGCGGAAGCAGGACGAGAAGGCCGTCATCAGGGAAGCGCTGCAGCGGCACAACGGGAATCGGACCCGGGCCGCCGAGGAGCTGGGGATCCATCGCTCGACGCTCTGGCGCAAGACGAAGATGTACGGCCTGGAGGAGTAGGTCCCATGAATTTCCGGCCGTCGTCGGAACGCTTCGAGGCCGTCGTCCACAGCATCTCGGACGGGGTCATGACGGTGGACCGGGATTGGCGGATCACCTGCTTCAACCGGGCCGCGGAGGAGATCACGGGGCATCGGCGGGCGGATGTCCTGGGCCGGAAGTGCTACGACGTGCTCAGGTCGGACCTGTGCAAGAGCGCGTGTCCGATCCAGTACACCGTGGAGACCGGGACACCGGTGGCGGAGCTGCTGGTCTACATCACGAACAAGAAGGGCAGGCGTGTGCCCGTCAGCGTGTCCACGGCCCTCTATCGCGACAAGCAGGGCAAGATCCTGGGCGGCGTGGAGACCTTCCGGGACCTCCGCCAGATCGAGGCGCTACGGAAGCAGGTCGAGGAAAGCTACACCTGCGAGGACATCGTCAGCCGGAACCCCGCCATCCGGGACCTGCTCGAGATGCTGCCGGCCGTGGCCGAGAGCGAGAGCGCGGTCCTGATCATGGGCGAGACGGGCACGGGCAAGGAGCTCTTCGCCCGGGCCGTGCACAATCTCAGCCCGCGCGAGGACGGCCCCTTCATCGCCGTGAACTGCGCGTCCTTCCCGGACACCCTCGTGGAGTCCGAGCTCTTCGGCTACGAGAAGGGCGCCTTCACCGGCGCGGACCGTGCCAAGCCGGGCCGGTTCGCGCGGGCGCAACACGGCACGCTGTTCCTGGACGAGGTGAGCGACCTGCCCATGTCCACGCAGGCCAAGCTCCTGCGCGTGCTCCAGAACGGGACCTACGAGCCCCTCGGTGCCACGGAGAGCCTGGAGACCGACGCGCGGATCGTGGCCGCCACAAATCGCGACCTGACGGCCATGGTCGAGGAGGGCACGTTCCGGCGGGACCTGTACTACCGCATCAACGTCATCGAGCTGGACCTGCCTCCCCTCAGGGAACGGCCCGAAGACGTCCTGCCCCTGATCCGGCACTTCATCAACCAGCTGGCCGCGCTCCACGACAAGCGCGTCAAGGGCATGACCGAGGAAGCGCTCCGTACGCTCATGGCGTACGACTACCCGGGCAACATCCGGGAGCTCGAGAACATCATCGAGCACGGCTTCGTCCTCACCACGAGCCCCCTCATCGGCGTCGAGCACCTCCCGGGCTGGCTCACGCGGGAGCGCCACAAGACGGTCCTGCCCCAGACGCTGGAAGACTGTGAGCGGCGGGTGATCCTGGCCGTCCTCGAGCGGAACGAGTGGCACCGCGAGGCGGCGGCCAACGAGCTCGGCATCCACAAGTCGACCCTGTACCGGAAGGTGCGGCGCCTGGGCCTGGAGCTGCCCGACCAGTACGAACAGAAGGGGAACGGCGGCGCCAAGTAGCGTCGTTGCAGCCTCGGTCACCCGGGCCTGTCGCGTCGCCCGTGACGCTCAGGTCGTCAGCAGGAGCAGGGCCCCGCCCACGACGAATCCCACCACGAGGTTCACGAGCTTCAGGCGGATGAACGCGCGCTTCGACACGGCCAGGAGCGGAAGCGTGCCATGACCGTCCTGCACGACGGAGCTGGCCACCAGCACCCCCACCGGAAGGAGCCCCTCGGCGAAGAGCGTCACGAACGCCAGGTGCGGGCCCGATTCCGGGATCAACCCCACCAGCGACGCGACCAGCAGCACGACCAGCATGTTCCCCTGGATCCAGGATTCCACGTCCATGAACCCTTCCAGGAACTGGATCACGAGCAGCGCGCCGAAGGTCCACGCGAAGATGCGGAGCAGGTGCTTCTTCACCACGTGCTCCCAGAGGTGCTCCTGCAGGAAGTGGTCGGGCACGGTGGCGGCCACGAAGAAGGCGAAGAGGCCGCCACCCAGCATGGTGACCCGGATCCAGCTCCACTGTGCCGGGCCCAGCACGCCCTCGATGACGCCGTACAGGAAGAGAGCGACCAGGGTGAGGAGCAGGGCCCGGGAAAAGGTCAGCCCCCGGAGCTGGTCCAGGATCACCTGCGGCTCGAAGCACCGGCATTCCGCCGTGTCGTGCACCTGGATCGGGCGGGGCTCGCCGAGGTCCGGCGCGATGCGGGGGAAGAAGCGATCGACGGCGAACGCCGCCGCCCCGCCCAGCACGAACAGCCCCGCCATCAGGATGAGCGCCTTGCCCGGGAACATGGCCAGCATGACGAAGGCCTCGTCGCCGCTGGTCGCGATCATGGCCCCCACCAGCGCCCCGAAGCCCATGCCGCCGTGCGCATAGAGGGAAACGACGGTGAAGGCGCCGAGACACCCGGGCACGGCACCGAGGGCCAGGGCGATGGGGTACTGCTTCCAGCGGCTCCGCCCCAGATCTTCCTGCCACCAGCCCTGCGTTTGCACGTTCAGGTACTCGACCAGCAGCATCATGATGAACACGAAGCCCGTGATCATCAGGGCGTGCGACAGCGTGTGTGAGAGTAGCGTCATCTCGGGGTCGACTCCTGGGGGAATGCATGACGGGCGCCGTCCACGGCACCGGGAGACCGGGTCCGGACCGAGGCCCTGACCACCACGAACGACCCGCTACCGTGGCCCTCTTCGACGGGCTCCGTCGGTCCCGTCTCCGGGAGGGGGCCGGAAAGGGTCTGGCGGTAGTCGAAGGCGCCGAACCCGGCCCGCTCCAGCCCGTCCACGACCTCGTCCACCGTGTAGAACGTGGCCTCCCGGTAGAACGGGTTCTCCTCTCGCCGCTCCAGGTAGGTCTGGCCCAACGCGCTCGACCGGTCCACGAATCCCACCACGATCGCGCCCCGGGAAGCCAGGACCCGGCGCGCTTCCCGGAACGCGAGATCCATGTCGTCCAGGAAGCACACCGTGGTGACGAGCAGCACCACGTCGAAGGCGGCGTCGGGGAAGGGAAGAG
This sequence comes from uncultured Gemmatimonadaceae bacterium, assembly GCA_964416095.1. Lineage (GTDB taxonomy): Bacteria > Gemmatimonadota > Gemmatimonadetes > Longimicrobiales > RSA9 > CAYQCY01. Next base: position 12,696 of record CAYQCY010000047.1, on the reverse strand, counting down.
CCTCGCCGACGCCCACCACTCCGTCGATTCCCCGGGTCCGCGCAATCCTCAGCATCGCCGGCGACGGGTCGATCCCGAACCGGAGGCCGAGAGGGGCCGCGAACCGGCCCGTGCCCACGCCGACCTCCATTCCCCGCCCGACCGGTGCCATGAGCTCCCCCACCGCCCGTACCTCGGCACGGTACGCGTCCGGATGGTCCCGGAACCAGGCCTCGTACCGACCCGTCGCGCTCTCGAACGCGTCAACGCCCGCCACCGCTCACCTCTTCCACGTCACCAAAAGAACCGCGCCTTCCTCGCTGGCGAACGGGCCGTGGCCGGCATGGGGCGGAATGTAGCGGTACATGCCGGGGCCGTAACGCGTGCCCTCCACCTCGTACGCACCCTCCAGGACGAATTGCTCTTCGCCGGACGTGTGGCTGTGCGCGTCCATCTGGAAGCCCGGTGGCAGCTTCAGGAGCACCGACCGCGCCTCCTCGTCATCCCGGAGCACCTTGAGCATCGTGCCCCGGGGGTACGCCTCGGCCGCCTGCCAGGCCATGTCCCCCGTGTGCAGCGTGATCTCGGCCATGCTCTCCTCTCCATTCCGGCGGAGCTTCGCACCGCGTGATCCGCCATGCCTCTGAAACGTAGCATTCCCGACAAGCCCCCGCCCCCCCGGCCCGTCCCTGCCGACCGCGCAAGCCGGGGGCCACGACCCCAGCTTCCCGCCACGACCCCGGGCCGGCGACGCCTCGACGGTGCAAATCTGCGACTCCCGTGAAGCGCGGGTCGCGTTGGCGCAACGGTGCGGGGTGGGCCTCTCGCCGGTGTGCGCTGAAAACGCTGTAATGACGGGCCTTCTCGACAGCCCGGGCGCGAATGTCGGCATGGCATGCATGGTGCCTGTGTGAAAACGAGAGGAGGACGGTGCGTACTGTGACCTCCATCCATCGAAACGGCGACAGGAGCCCGGAATCTCATGGACGAGAGCTCGACGGCAACGAACACGATGTGGGTCCTGTGCGGGTCCGACGATCCGTACGAGGCGTTTCCGCCGTTCATGCTGGCGTCGGGAGCGCTCGCGCTGGACATGGACGTGAACATGTTCTTCACGATGAAGGGGCTGCGAATCCTGCAAAACGGGGTGGCGGAGGGGATCCGGCTGGAGGGTGAGGCCAGGTCGCTGGCCGACTACATCGGCATCGTCCAGGAGGCGGGCGCGACGCTGATCGCCTGCTCGGCGGCCCTCGGGATCGTGGGGATTCCGGAGGACGACCTGATCGACGGTCTGGAGTTCGGGGGTGTGGCGACGTTCGTGAACGGGGCCGCGGAGGCGGACCTCGTGTTGACGTTCTGACGCTGACGCACGGATCAAGGAAGGAAAGGGAAGACGAACCATGAGTCCTGAACAGCTTGCTGAGATCGAGCCCGACAAGGTCGTGGACGCCAGGGGCACGGCGTGCCCGGGGCCGCTGCTGGAAGCGAAGCGTGCGGTCACGAACGTGCCGAAGGGCGGCGTGATGGAAATCCTGTCCTCGGATGCCAGCACCAACCGGGACATACCGTTGTGGGCTGACAAGGCCGGTCACGAGCACATGGGCACCGTCGAGGAGGCGGGGTTCTGGAGGATCTTCGTCCGGCGCGCCGCGTAGGGTCCCATGGAGGACAGAGCGGCGGGCGACGATGGGGTCAAGATCCTGGTGTTCTCCTCGGAGACCATCTCGGATCCGGGGATCGATTACGCCGGCAGCGCCCACATGCGGTACTCGCCGTCGGCCCTGGTCATCCCGGTGCCGTGCTCGAGCGGGGTCAAGCCGGGCTGGGTGCTTCACGCACTGGAGCGAGGATTCGACGGCGTCTTCATCGCCGCCGACGGGAGCGACTGCGCCTACCTGCCGGACTGCACGGCACGGACCGGTGAGCTGGTGAATCGGGCGCAGGCGCTCCTGGTGGACCACGACCGGGAGCCGAAACGCCTCCGGATGGCGGCGATCTGCTCCGTGTGCGCCGATGCGTTCGTGAAGCAGATGAACGATTTCGAGAGGGAGCTTCTTGCCCTGCGGGAGGGGGAGGGAGGCGACGGTGCGGACGGCTGACGATGTTCTCGTGGTGGGAGGTGGAATTGCCGGGATGGAGGCCGCTCTCACCCTCGGGGACATGGGCTGCCGCGTCCTGCTGGTGGAGAAGGAGGCGAGCATCGGCGGGACGATGGTGCTGCTCAGCAAGGTCTTCCCGACGCTCGACTGCGCGAGCTGCATCTCCACCCCGAAGATGGCCGCGACGGCGCACCACCCCAACGTCACGATCCTGACGAACAGCGAGGTCACGGAGATCGTCCCGAGAGACGGCCGGGGGTTCCTGGCCCGGCTGTCCCGCAAGTCCACGTACATCGATGCAGCGGCCTGCACCGGCTGCGGCGAGTGCGAGGAGGCGTGCACGGTGGCGGTGCCGGACCAGTTCAACTACGACCTGACGGCCCGGCGAGCCGCCTACATTCCGTACCCGCAGGCTGTTCCGCTGAAAGCGCTGATCGAACGGCATGGTACGTCGCCGTGCACGGCGGCCTGTCCCGCCGGCGTCAAGGCCCACGGCTTCGTCTCGCTGGTCCGGGCCGGCAAGTACACGGAGGCCTTCCACCTGCACATGGAGGACGCGCCGCTGCCCGGTTGTCTCGGCCGGGCGTGCTACGCGCCCTGTGAGACCGCCTGCACCAGGAACGAGCTGGACGGGCCCGTCGCGATCCGGGCCATCAAGCGCTTCATGGTGGACCGATACTATGCGGACCACCCGGATCCCGAGTACGGCCCGCCGGAGGACCGGAAGGCCGAGCGAGTGGCCGTGGTCGGGTCCGGCCCCGCGGGCTTGACGGCGGCGTATTTCCTCGCGCGCCGCGCGTACGGGGTCACCGTGTTCGAGGCGGCCCCCGAAGCCGGGGGCATGCTGCGGCTCGGGATCCCCTCGTACCGGGTTCCTCGGGACGTCCTGGATCGCGACATCAAGAACATCACGGCGCTGGGCGTGGAGATCCGGACGAATGCGCCGGTCACCTCCATCGGGACCCTGAAGGACGAGGGGTTCGACGCCGTGTTCCTGGCTCTGGGCGCCATGGAGCCCAGGTGCATCAGGGTCCCCGGCGAGGAGCTGGAGGGGGTGACGGAGTGCATGGGCTTCCTCCGGTCCGCGAACCTGGATGGCGGGCTGGACCTGCGCGGGAAGCAGGTGCTGCTGGTCGGTGGTGGCAACGCGTGCATCGATCCGGCCCGGGTGGCGCTCCGCCTGGGCGCCGAGAAGGTCACGGTCCAGTACCGCCGCAGCAAGGCCGAGATGCCTGCCCACGACTGGGAGGTGGACGCCGCCGTCGAGGAAGGCGTGGAGTTCCAGTACCTCGAGACCCCGGTCCGGTTCGTCGGCAACGACGGCAAGCTGGTGGCGGTGGAGTCGGTCACCATGCGATTGGGTGAGCCGGACGAGAGCGGGCGGCGACGGCCGTTGCCCATCCCGGGCACGGAGAAGCTGGTTCCCGCCGACCTCGTGGTTCTGGCCATCGGCCTGCAGCCTGGAACGACGCCCTTTGCCGAGGAGCTGGCCTTGCGGCCCGACGGCACCTTCGAGGTGGACGAGCGGACGCTGGAGACCTCCATGCCGTCGGTCTTCGCCGGCGGCGACGTGGTCACCGGGCCAGCGTCCATCGTCGATGCCGTGGGCCAGGGCAAGCGGGCGGCGGCGCACATCCACCGGTTCCTGTCCGGGGACACCGCTTCCGACACCGTCTCCACGCCTCTGCCGGAGGCGGACAAGGACGAGGTCCTCGAGCGGGCCGGAGCCGTCAGCACCCGCGCACCGGCGCCGCCACCGTCCCTGGCCGGCATGGAGAGGAACCGGACCTTCGGGGAAGTGGAGGCCGTGCTCACGGAACGGGACGCCCGCTACAACGCCGGCCGGTGCCTGGACTGTGGCGGCTGCTCGGAATGCATGGAGTGCGTGCGGGCTTGCCCGGCGGATGCCATCCGGCTCGACGCGCGTACGGAGGAAGAGTTCGTCGAGGTCGACTCGGTGGTGATCGCCACGGGGTTCGAGCTGTTCGATCCCCACCTGAAGGAGTCCTACGGGTACGGCCGGTACCCCAACGTCATCACCGCCATGCAGATGGACCGCATCCTGTCCCCGACACGGCCGTACAACCACGTGATCCGGCCGTCGGATGGGAAGCGGCCCGACAGCATCGCCTTCGTGCTCTGCACCGGGTCACGGGACCGGACGGTGGACAACCGGCTCTGCTCCCGGGTGTGCTGCATGTACTCCATCAAGCAGGCCCAGCTCCTCATGGGCGCCCTGCCGCTGGCGGACATCGCCGTCCACTTCTTCGATGTCCGGGCCTTCGGCAAGGGGTACGAGGAGTTCTACCAGCAGGCCCGGGCCATGGGCACGAACTTCATCGAGGGGCGCGTGGCGCGGATCGAGCAGACGGAGCACGACAACCTGGTGGTGCACTACGAGGACGTGGCCGGCTGCGGCTGCCTGAAGAAGGCGGAGTACGACCTGGTCGTTCTCTCGGTGGGGCTGCTGCCCAACCGGGACGCTCTCGAGCTGTTCCGGGGTGGCCGCATGGAGTCCGACCCGTACCACTACGTGGCCGAGGTGGACGAGGACATCAACCCGGGCCGGACCTCGGTGGACGGCGTGTTCGTCGCCGGGTCGGCCTCGGCGGCGCGGGACATCCCGGACGCCATCCTCCACGCGGGCGCCGCGGCGGCCCAGGCCGCGGCCCACGTGCAGAGAAGGAAGGGGGTGGCGGGATGACGGAACGCCGGATCGGGGTCTTCATCTGCTACTGCGGCGGCAACATCTCGGACTACGTCGACGTGGAGCGGGTCCGGGACAGTGTGGAGAACGAGCCCGGCGTGGTCGTGGCCAGGACCCACATGTTCACCTGTTCCGATGCGGCCCAGGAGGAGATGATCGACGACATCCGGGACCGCGACCTGGATGGCCTCGTCGTGGCGTCCTGCTCCCCGAAGCTGCACCTGTTCACCTTCCGCGGCATGGCGGAGCGGGCCGGCCTCAACCCGTACCGATACATCCAGGTGAACCTGCGCGAGCAGTGCTCGTGGGTTCACCAGGGCGACATCGCGGGGGCCACCGCCAAGGCGATCCGCCTCGTCCGCGCCGGGATCGCGAAGGCTCGTCTGGCCGAAGAGCTCTCGCCCCAGAGGGTGGACACGACGCCGAGCGTCCTCGTCATCGGTGGGGGCGTGGCCGGGCTGCGAGCGTCCCTGGCCCTGGCGGAGCTCGATCTTTCGGTCTTCCTGGTGGAGCGGGCATCCGAGCTCGGCGGGTGGACGGGGAAGTGGGGCGAGATGTTCCTCCACGGCCAGGAGGGCTCCGAGATCATCGCCGACCTGACGCGCCGGGTGCGCGAGCATCCGGAGATCGCCGTTTTTCTTCGGTCGGACGTCGTGGAGAAAGGTGGGACGATCGGCGACTTCGCCGTCAAGGTTCGCGTGGCGGACGGCGAAATGGTCTCGCTCCGGGTCGGCGCGATCATCGTGGCCACCGGATTCGAGGCCTACGAGCCGGACGAGGGCGAGTTCGGGTACGGCCAGGACGGGGTCGTCCGCCTGCCGGAGTTCAAGGAGCTGGTGGGTCGGTCGAGCTCCGAGCTGGTCCACGACGGGCGTGCCGTCCGGGACATCGTCTACGTCTACTGCGTGGGCAGCCGGCAGGAGGAGGGTCCGAACCCGTACTGTTCCCGCTACTGCTGCAATGCGGCGGCGCACGAAGCGATCTGTGCGTACGAGAAGGACCCCGGCCTGCACCAGTTCCACCTGTACCGGGACATGCGGACGTACGGCAAGCACGAGACGCTGTACGAGAAGGCGAGCCAGTCCAATTCCGTGTTCATCCGCTACGACGCCGACGATCCGCCGAGCGTGGAACGGCAGAACGGCAGGTTGCAGGTGCGCGTGAACGACCGGCTCCTGGGCGGCGAGCCCATCGAGATCGCCGCCGACCTGGTCGTGCTGGTCACCGGCATGGTGCCCAGGCCGAACGATGAGCTGGTGGACGTCCTGAAGCTGCCCGTGGGCCCCGACGGCTTCTTCAACGAGATCCACCCCAAGCTGAGGCCGGTGGAGACCGTCGTGGACGGCGTGTTCATCGTCGGCGCGGCCCAGGGCCCGAAGACGATGGCGGAAAGCGTGGCTTCCGCGCTGGCCGGGGTGTCCAAGAGTGCGGCCTTGCTCATGAAGGGCTACGTGCGGCTGGAGCCGTTCGTGGCGGAAGTCGACACGGAGCGGTGCACCTGGTGCGATGCCTGCCTGGAGGCCTGTCCGTACGACGCCATCGAGAAAGCGCAGGTGAACGGCAAGGACGTGGCTCGCGTGATCACGTCGCTGTGCAAGGGCGGTGGAGCGTGCGTCCCCGTCTGTCCGGAGGACGCCATCGACCTGAAGGGCTACGCCGACCGTCAGATCAAGGCGATGATCGACGCGCTGGCCGGTCAGGAGGTCGAATGCGTAACACCATAGCGCGCGGACTGAACGAGGTCGTGAAGGACGAGATGGTGGTCAGAGACCAGATCGCCGCATTCGTCGCCGACGGGCCGAAGACGATCCCCGCCATCGCGGAGTATCTGGGTCATCCGCCCCACGAGGTGGTGATCTGGGTCATGGCCCTGTGGAAGTACGGCACGCTGAGGGCGACCGGCGAGCCCGACTCCGACGGATACTACGCCTACGATCTCAACGAGTGATGCGCCGGCATGTCCATCGTCAACGCAACGTTCCTGGACGAAGTCAGTTGCTCGGAAGAGTTCAACGCCTACGCCTGCATGCATTGCGGGCTCTGCACCGCGCTCTGTCCCATGGGCTTCGACCTCCTGCCGCGCCGGATGTTCCGCTACGTCATGCTGGGGCTGGAGGACAAGATCATCGAGAATGCCGAGACCATCTTCTCGTGCCTGCTGTGCAAGATGTGCGAGGAGAACTGTCCGGCCGGCGTCCACATCGTCGAGAACATGATGTGCCTGCGCTGCTACCTGGACCGGGAAGTCTACGAGATCGACAGGAGCTGAACCATCACGCTGCCAACGAAGCAGGTCCTCGGCATACTGGTGGACAACCTGAGCCGCCGGCAGAACGTGCTGCCCCTCTCGAGGGGCAGGGCCACCGGGTGGGCGGACGGGCTGGGCATCCCCCGCGGGGGACGGACGGTCCTCTACACCGGGCTCATGTACCAGCTCATGCCGTCCATCGCGGCACTGGAGACGCTCCTGTCGCGCTTCGAGGACTCGCCCCTGAACCGGCTCACCGGGGTGGGCCGGGTCATGAACAAGGGCCTGGACCTGTCCAGGTTCATGGGGCTCCTGGTCCGGCGTCGGGACCAGGAGGCCTTCGACGGCATCCTGCGTAACATCGTGGCCCTGCTCCGGGCGGCGGGCATCGAGTTCGGCTACCTGTACGACGACGAGCTCTACGCCGGGGCCCTCGTCCACGATCAGGGCGCGTGCAGCGCGTTCGAGGCCCACGCCCTGAAGGTCTACGACATGTTCCAGCGCCACGGCGTCCGGCATGTCATCACCGTGGACCCCCACACCACGAACATCCTGAGGAGCGTCTATCCCAGGGTCGTCCCGGACTACCGGCTGGACGTGCGCAGCTACCTGGAGCTGCTCGCGGACGGCGGGCCGACGGCGACCGCGTCGTTGGACAGGTCGCTGGCCATTCACGACTCCTGCGTGTATGCACGGCATGAAGGCATCGTCGATGAGCCGCGCTGGCTTCTCGACGGCGCAGGCGTCGCCGCCGCCGAGCCGGAGTACACGAGGCGTATGACGTTCTGCTGCGGTGGGCCCATCGAAGCCCTCTTCCCCGGCAAGGCCCGCTCCATCGCCGAGCAGCGGTTGGCCCAGCTCACGGCGTCCGCCCCCGACGTCGTCACCATGTGCCCCATCTGTCTGGTCAACCTCCGGGGTGCCGCTTCCAACGGTGCGTCCGTGGAGGACATCTCGGTGTACCTGTCGGAGGCGTACGCCAATGGGAGCGCCTGACGACACGGTCCTGGAAGGAGTGTCGATGCCCGGGGACGACACCCTCGACGAGAGCAGGATCACCCGGGCCATCCTGTCGTCCTACCACGACAAGCTCGCCGGGGCCACGGACGCGGAGGTGGTGGTGGTGGGCGCCGGACCATCGGGCCTCATGGCCGCCACGATGCTGGCACGGGACGGTCGGCGCGTGACCGTCCTGGAGAAGCGCCTCGCCACCGGCGGCGGCGCCTGGGGCGGTGCCATGGCCATGAACGAGGTCGTGGTGGAAGACGAGGCGCTCTCCTGCACGGGGGAGCTGGGCGTCCGCACCCGACCCGCGGCCCACGGGCTGCACCTGGTCGACGCCCTGGAGCTGGCGTCGGCCCTCTGCCTCAGCGCCGTGCAGGCCGGGGCCGTGGTGCTCAATCTCACCTTCGCCGAAGACCTGTGCGTCCGTGGCGGACGTGTGTGGGGGGTGGTGGCGAATCGAACCGGTGTCGGCGACGTGCTGCCGGTGGACCCGGTCACCTTCCGCGCCCGGGCGGTCCTGGATGCGACGGGTCACGATGCCGCGCTCGTGCGCATGCTCCAGCAGCGGGGACTCCTGGCCGCGGGAACGATCCGGGAGGGGCCCATGCATGCGGAAGAGGGCGAAGTCTTCGTGGTGGAGCGGGTGGGCGAGCTCTTCCCCGGGCTCTGGGCCTCCGGCATGAGCGTGGCGGCGGCCCTGGGCGGCCCGCGCATGGGGCCGATCTTCGGCGGCATGCTCCTCTCGGGCCGGCGGGCCGCCGAGCTCATCGATGCGTCTCTGGCCGGGTCCTCCGAATCCGGGCCGGAGGAGGCTCCCGGCCCCTGACGCGTCAAGGGCTTCCCGCAGGTCGCGGCCTACTCCGTGTAACGCTTCTCACCCGCCCGGATGGGCAGGTCGAGCCGGTTCTCGTCCGGCGGGACCACGCAGGAGTAGCCGTCGGTGTACGCGCACCACGGATTGTAGGCCTCGTTGAAGTCCAGGATCCAGGTCCCGTCGGTCGTGCGGTGGATCTGGGGCTCGAGGTCGAGGTATCGTCCCAGCGAGTATGTCTCCGCGTCCGCCGTCGCGTCCCGGAAGGGCACGAACAGGCGTTCGGCCCCGGGGTCCGTGCGGTACGCCTGCAGCGTGCGCTCCTTCCCTTCGACGACGAACCGGAACTCGCCCCACCGCAGCAGGTGCCGCTGGTCTCCGCCGGTGGCCTCCACCGTGACCGGTTCCTTCTCCTCGTGCTCGTGCAGATCCAGCTCGAACCGGAGGTCCGGCTCGATGGGGAAGTACCGGAGCCCCTCGAACCCGTCCTGGTCCTGGTAGGGGATCGGCGACTGAGGGCTGTCGCCGAAGAACCTGTCCTTGCCCTTGCGAACCTTGTTCAATCGGTCCATCCAACCAG
>CAYQCY010000047.1:0-3167 GCA_964416095.1 uncultured Gemmatimonadaceae bacterium | reverse complement strand
TCCATGCCGATGGCTTTGCCGATCTCCACGTATGCCGTCTCCAGCGGGTACTCGATGGCGAAGGACGGGGAAGAGGGCAGGCCGCATCCCGTCTCCCGGATGGCCTCGAGACCCGTGAGCAGGTCTCCCAGCACATCCAGCGGCGCCGAGAAGACCATGCTGTAGTCGTCGCAGCCCGTCCGTCGCAGGTCTCCGCCGCACGGAATGCTCATGCGCCAGGCCCCGTCCCGTAGGGCCGGCACCACGTAGTACACGCAGGCGGCGTGCCCGGTCATCCTCGTGACGATGTCCTTTCCGTCCAGCCAGTTCTTCGCGAGCATGACCTGGGCCATCACGGCGGGGGAGCCGTACAGCAGGAAGATGTCCGGCTCGAAGGAGGCCGCCTCCAGCGGCGCCGTGACGACGGCGGAGTACCGCCCCGGCTCGAAGCGGGGCATGTTCTGCGCCCAGGTCGCCCCGGCCTCCAGCGAAGACGCGGACCTGGGGTACCGGTTGTGGCCCTCCAGGAATCGCCGGGGCGGCTCCACGAAGCCGAGCCCGACGACGGGCTCGAAGCACCACATGTCGTCCATGGTCTCGGCGATGGTCGCGCCCCGCCGGCGCGTCCATGCCAGGGCCTGACAGAAGGAGAGGTGGTGGCCGAGGTCGCGCACCGGCCGCACCGCGTCGTCGGGGATCTCGCCCTCGTCCTGGAGCATCTTCAACGCGATGGGCATGCTCTGCAGCCGCAGCACGCGATCCAGGTCCCGGGCTCGTTGGTGCATTGCCTCGATGTCCGGCATGCCGTGCCTCCGAAGCGAGGGGGGGCGAGGGTTTCGGGCCGTCAGGTGCCGGTGTCGTCCGCCGCCGTCGGCTCCGCCACGCGGACGGCCGCGTTGGCGTGCCGCAGCTCGCCGCGCTTCACGCGCACCATGGCGTCCTGCAGCTCGGCGAAGGGGACCACCTCGGTGCCCAGACCGAGGTCGATCTCCCGGGCCAGCGCCAGGAACTCTTCGGCATCCCGCCGGTTGACGTTGTACAGCGTACGGATGTCGCGACCCCAGAGGTTACGCGAGTAGTCCGCGATCTCGATGGTCGACATGGCCACGGGAGCCAGGACCAGGATGCCATCGAGAGCGATGGGTTCCAGCGCCAGCTCCACCAGCGGTCCGGCGGGTGGGAAGACGATGGCGGCGTCCAGGGCCGTGGGCATCGTCTCCTCGGCCGCATTCGCCGCCCATGCCGCCCCGTGGTGGAGAGCCCGGCGAAGGTTCGCCGCGGACCGGCTGCTCACGAACACGTCGTGCCCGAGGTGACGTGCCACCTTGAGCACGTAGTAGGCCGTCGGGCCGAACCCGTACAGGCCGATGGTGTCGCCATCGGCCGGCTCCATGAGGCGATACGTGCAGAACCCGGCGACTCCCGCGCACAGCAGGGGCCCCAACTCCTCTTCTGGCAGAGGGATCCCCTCCAGGGAGAAGACGGCGCTCTCGTGGGCGACGGCGTACTCGGCGAATCCTCCGTCCAGATCCCGGCCCGTCGCCTGGAACCCGGCGCAGTAGTTCTCGCGGCCGGCCGTGCAGTGCTTGCACGTCCCACAGGTGCGGCCCAGCCACGTGATGCCGGCCCGCTCCCCCTCGCGGACGGTGGAGACCCCTTCGCCCAGGGCATCCACGACGCCCACGACCTCGTGTCCCAGGACGAGATCCTCCTTGCCGGCGGCCAGGTCGCCTTCCGCGATGTGGAGGTCGGTCCGGCAGATCCCGCAGACCGTGACCCGCACGCGCACCTCCCGGGGCCCGGGATCGGGTGTGGGCACGTCCACGAGCTGCAGAGGACGCTGTTCGATGGGGGCCGGGGTCCGGAGGATCCATGCGCGCATCAGATCACCTCGAGCGTCCCGTAGTAGTCCGGCGTGAGACCGGCGAAGTCCTCCTGGAGCATGTTCATGGCCCGGGGGAGCTGGGCGGCCACGTCGTTCGCGGGCAGGTTCGTGGTGAGGCCACCCCGGGCGGCAAGGTCTGCGGCCACTCCTTCCACGAATACGCCGGTTCGCACGGCCTCCTCGGGGGACAGTCCGCGGGCGTGGAGGTCTCCGACGGCTTTTCGCATCACCTGGTCGCGTCCCGGCTCGGGCCCGAGCAGGCTGCCGCTGGGATTGATGAACACCCGTCCGTCGGGGAGACCGATGAGGGCCCGGTGCCCCCGGAGGACGACCGGCGCGTCGAGGCGTCCGGCGAGCTCTTGGAGCGGCGTGATGGGGTCCGCTTCGATGGCGTCCACGGTGCGGCCGGTGGGCTCGGACAGGTCTTCGGGACGGAGGATGCGCAGCGACCCGTCCAGATCCGACGGGTCCGTCCGGCTCCCGCGTGCTTGCTTCCCCGTGCCGGGCGCGGACCGGAGCGGGAACGGCTCGTTGAGAGCCACGCTGAACGTCGCGTCGGCCGTGATGGCCTGCGGGAACGAGATATGGGAGACGTAAAGTCGTCCTCCCAGAGCCGCCCCGGCGCCCAGCACGTTTCCCAGCTTCGGCAAACCGAAGGTGACCGTGCTGTCGGCCTCGATCGCGCTGCCGCGGATCCGCCCGTTGTCTCCGTCCACGCCCGACGGGATGTCGATGCTGAAGACCGTCGCGCTCGAGGCGTTGATCTCCCGTACCATCTTCGCGTATACGCCGTCGACGTCCCGGGTCAGTCCGGTGCCCAGGAGGCCGTCGACCACGGTGTCGCACGACGCCAGCGCGCCCGCGAGATCCTCCGGGCCGGGCTCCACGAGGAGGTCGAGGCCGGCTTTCCGGAGCCGGTCCAGGTTCCGCTCGCTGGGGCCTGCATACGACGTCGGATCGGCGACCACCGCCACCCGCACCGTGCCGCCGGTCGAGTGCAGCTTCCGGGCCACGACGAACCCATCTCCGCCGTTGTTCCCCGGACCGCTCACCACGAGGAAGCGCCGCCCCTTCACCCCGACCTGCCGGAGGATCACGTAGTAGACGGCCTCTCCCGCGTTCTCCATGAGCAACTCGTCCGGAATCCCGTACTCCTCGATGGCTCGCCTGTCCAGCTCGCGCATCTGCTGAACCGTGCTCACGTACATGGACGCTCCCTGGCGATCATTTCAGGCTCCTCGCTGTTCCACGTGGGTACCGTTGTCCTTGCCCGCACACGACAGGACGGCTCGCAGGCGCGGGG
>CAYQCY010000046.1:0-24482 GCA_964416095.1 uncultured Gemmatimonadaceae bacterium | reverse complement strand
AGGCCCTGCCGGACGAGGTCGTCGTGGGATCGGGGCTGACCGCGCTCTTCGCCCACTCGGGAGGCGCAGCGCCGGAACTGGGCATCGTGGGAACGGTCCGGGAAGGGGTCCGGTTCCTCTCGCTGCTGAACGGGATCCTGAAGCTGGTGTGACCCTTCAATCCGCCGCGGCCCGCACCCGGTGCACGGAACCCAGGACGAGCTCCAGCACCCGGGCGGTCGCCTCGGCATCACCGGGCTCGGCGGGTCGGGAACCCAGACGTTCCGCGGGAAGGGCGACCCGCGCCATGGCGGCGTGGCCCCCGCCCTTCCCCGGCTCCTCCGCCAGGTCCCGGGCGACGTGGCCCGCTCCCACACCGGTGGTCCCTGTCCAACGCACGGCCAGCGAAAGCTCGTCCCCCACCACCGCCGCCGCCGCCGCCCACGCCACGCCTTCCAGCGCCAGGCAGAACTCCGCCAGGATGGGCAGGATGTGACCCTCATCCGGCGCCAGACGGCCCAGATAGGCCGCCGCCACGTCGTCCTCCACCTGCACCGCCGCGAGGGCCCGGCCGAGAGCGCGAACGCAGTCGGCCGGGAAGGAGGGCCGGCTGACGCGGCGCAGCAGGACGGGATCCGCCCGGCTCTGGAGGAAGGCGTACGCCTCGATGTCCGGTGCGATGGCGCCCCGGGCGAGGGTGTCCGTGTCGGTGCGGATGCCGTACAGGAGCGCCGTGGCCAGCCGCTGGTGGATCTTGCTCTCGGCGTCGGACCGCAGGTACTCGGTGACGATGGTCGCCGCCGCGCCGTAGGTGGGCCGGATGTCCGCGAAGTCCGCCTCGTACCCGCTCTGCGGCGGATGATGGTCGATGATGGCGAACCGGGGCGGCGGCCCTCCGATCCCCCGGGGCTGGGTGTCCACCGCGATGACCCTGTCGAAGCCCTTCACCTCCGCCGACGTGACCCGGGTCACCTTGATGCCCAACAGCTCGGCCATGCGGCGGTTCTCGGGCCTCGTGATCTCGCCCAGGCTGATGATGGGGCTGTCGGTTTCCAGCCGGTGGAGAAGCACGCGGATTCCCAGGGCCGCCGCCATGCCGTCGGGGTCCGGGTCCTCCTGCACCAGGATGGGGACGCGGGCGGACTCGCCCACGAAGGATCGGAGCGCGCTTACATGTCTGGCTGCGTCGTCATCCACCGGAGCAGACGGGCAAGGGATCCGATTTCGCGCCCACGACCAGGTCGCGGACCACGAGGGAGCCGAACACGCCGATGCCGTCGCCGCGAAGACTCGAGACACGGACCAGACCGGACGGATTGAAGTTCCCCCGACGAGCCCAGTTCACGAAGTTCCGGTCGGCGGCGCTGATGAAGATCCGCGACTCCACCCCGTCCGGCAACCCGGCCTGGAGCGCCAGCACCAGGTCCCGGGGCAGCCCGAAGCGCTCGAAGACCCCCAGCTCCGCCGGGAACGACAGCGTCGTGTCTTCCTCCGAGACCGTCACCCCGGACAGCAGGAACGGCTCGTCCTCGATGACGATCCCCTCCGACGCCAGCGCATCCTTCAGGCCATGAAGCTCGGCGTCGACGAGGTACGCCCAAGTCCCCTCGGAAGGGGTCCAGGCGATGTCCAGCGACCCCTCCGGCATGGCGCACGGGACCGTCACCGGCGAGGTGACGCGGAAATCGCCCGGCACCCGGGTCTCCCCTTCGATCCGACGACCATCGGGCAGCCGCACCTCGAGGGTGTAGCGGGCTCCCGGCTCCACGACGAACGGATCGCCGATGCGGCCCGCGGCGTAGCAGCTCCCGGCACCCATCGGCCCGTCGAAGCAGACCTCGATGGGCACCGGCCGCAGCGTGCGGGCGCGCCCGTCCGGACCCGTCACCACCACGTCCGCGGCAGGGACCTGCACCGCCTCCCGGCCACGGATCGTCCGATGGATGAACGCGAACTGCGTCGGCCGATCCGTACGCAGGTACGCCTCCACCACCACCACATCCTCCGGCGGTGCCAGCGTCACCTTCTGCAGCTCGCAGCCCGCCGAGGTCAGCGACGCCAGGGCCAGGACCAGCATCCAGCGTCGCATCAGAACGTCACCTCCGCGCCGAGCGTCGGCACGAACGGCAGCATGGAGACCCCGGTCCGTACAGGCTGCGGCACGTCGTACTCGAAGAAGTAGAACAGCACGTTCTCGCGGTTGTACAGGTTCAGGATGTCCAGGAACGGGGTGACGGTGCCCCAGGCCGTGTCGAAGCTGCGCCGGAAGCTCACATCGAGGCGATGGTACGCCGGGTAGCGGGCCCCGTTCCGGGACCCCAGCACCACCGCAGCCGCCACCTCGCTCTCGTCCTCGTCGTCCCGCTCCGGCTCCAGGGTCCCCTGGCTCGCCTGGTAGTCGAAGAGGGTGTACACGCCCAACGGCCGCGTGTACGGCAAACCGCTGCCGTAGTTCCAGCGCAGCCCGGCCTCCACGGGGCCCAGTCGCCGTCGCAGCACCAGCTCCAGGTCCAGCCGACGGTCGTAGATCGGCGGATACGTCACCACCGGCGCCGGCACCAGCCCCGCCGAGCGGTCCGGGAAGCTGCGCGTCGCCTTGAGCCACGAGACCGTGACCCACCCGCTCCAGTCGTCCGGGGCCGCGTCGCGGCGGACCAGGAGGTCCGCACCGTACGACACGCCCTCGCCGGCCAGCAGGTCGTCCGACCGATCGTTGGGGTCGTCCGCGAAGTTCATCGTGATGACGCCGTCGAAGGTGCGTGCGTACGACTCCAGCGACAGGTACCACCGGTCCGACGCGAACCATTCCAGCCCCACCTGGGCCTGGTCGGAGACCACCGCCGGGATCTCCGCTCCCGCCGTCACCCACGTGTCGATGCCGATGGGGAACTCCTCGTCCCGCAACGAATGCACGAACTGGGTGTAGCGACCCGCGGCCAGCTTCACCGCCGCCGCGCCGTCCGCCACGAACCGCTTCAGGGCCAGACGCGGCGAAACCATCACCATCGCGTCCGTGGAGGTCGGGTCCCAGGCATCCACACGACCGCCCACCTCCAGCAGCCACCGCTCCGGCAGCGCCCACCGACCCTGCACGTATCCCGCCGATTGCCAGCCCTCGTCCTTCCTCGCCCTGAACACCGTGCCGCCCGACTTCGCCAGGTTGTCGTACCCCAGCCGCGCCAGCTCGCCCCCGAACGCCAGCGTAAGGCCCCGACCCATCGGAACCGCCACGTCCACACCGCCCAGACCGTGCTCGATGCCGCTCCGGAATTCCGTGTCCGCGATCTCCGGGAACACGATCGACGTGCCGAACCCCGAATGGCCCAGACGCAGATCCAGACGCGCCTCACCCAGGCCCTGGCGCCAGCGCGCACCCAGCACGTCGTTGCCCCACTCCATGTCCAGCTCCAGCGGGAAGCCGTCCGTGGAGCCCGTCAGCCGCAGCACGTCGGCTCCGGTGTACCCCGTCAGCGTGAGACGCCCATCCTCGCCGTTCCACGCTTCCGCCACGAACTGGAGGTCCGTCAGGTGGTACGGGAAGTCGAACAGAGGGCGAAGCACCTGGTCGAAGTACGACCGACGCCCCGACACCCGCACACGCCCCCGCTCCAGACCCACCGGCTCCAGCAGGCCCCCGGGCACGCGCACGCTCGCCGCCGCCCGGGCCGCCAGGAGCGAGACACCTCCATGGATCGGCGCGCTGTCCCCCACCCCCGCATCGCTCTCCACCGTCAGCACCGACGACACACGACCGCCGTACCGCGCCGGGAACCCGCCCGCCAGCAGCTCCGCGCGCCGTACCATGTCCGAGTTGAAAACCCCGAAAATCCCGCCCAGATGGAACGGGTTGTACACCGGAAACCCGTCCAGCAGGATCAGGTTCTGGTCCGCCGCGCCACCCCGCACGTTGAACGCCGCCGAGAAATCCGACGTCGACACCACGCCCGGCAACACCTCCACCGCACGCAGCACGTCCGCTTCCGCCAGGCCCGGCAGCCCCTTCACCTCATCCCCCGCCAGATCCCGCACCGTCGCGCCCGCCGTCTCCTCGAACCGCGCTCGCGAGCGGCGCGCCTCCACCACGATGGCGTCGAACGCAAGCGCACGCACCGGCAACGTGAACTCCAACCGCACCACACCGCTTACCACCACGTCCACCACCGTGTCCCGCGCCGCGTACCCGAGGTGCATCACCTCCACCCGGTACCGCCCCGGCCTCAAGCCCGGAAGACCGAACAAGCCCGACGAGTCCGTCTGTGCCACCCGGACATTGCCCCCCCAGTCCGGCACCGCCTCCACCAACGCCGCCACCACCGGACCCCCCTCCCGCGACGACACCGAGCCCGTGATCATGCCGCTCTGGGACGCAACCGCCCCGGGCACCAGCACCACCACCACGCCGATGATCCAGCCTCGCATCATGTCCCGGATTCCCATGCCCTCTCTCTCGCCGCGTCCACCGTCACGCCCCCTTGAAACCACTGCGCCCGTCCTCTTGTTCCCGACCCACTCCACCACCCTCCACCCGGCTCCTGCGCCACTCCACCACTCCCACCACCCGCCCCTTCCCCCCGCGCCGGCTGTCCATATATTGTCTAAATACATTAACAGACATTCCCGTACGGTCAAGGGGTGGTTCGGGTTGGCGGGCCTGGTTTGACCGGGGGGAGAGGCGCCGCTAAGCTATGCGGGCCGAGAGGGGTGGGGGACCCGGGACGGAACGGCGAGGAGGTCGAGAGCTGAACGGATGAACGATCGACTGTTGAAGGCGGTGCGGCGCGAGCCTGTGGACCGGACGCCGGTGTGGTTCATGCGGCAGGCGGGTCGAGCGCTGCCGCGATACCGGGAGCTGCGGGCGGACGCGGGGATGTTCGAGATTCTGCGGGATCCGGAGGCGACGGCGGAGATCACGGCATTGCCGCTGGAGTATTTCGCGGTGGACGGGTGCGTGCTGTACAACGACCTGGTGACGCCGTTTTTCGGGGCGGGGTTCGAGGTGGAGCTGCAGGCGGGTGTGGGTCCGGTGGTGTCGAATCCGATCCGGACGCCGTCGGACGTGGACGGGCTGGAGCCGTTCGATCCGCGGGAGGCGCTGGGGTACACGTTCGAGGCGATCCGGCTGCTGGTGGACCGGCTGGACGTGCCGGTGCTGGGGTTCGTGGGTGCGCCGTTCACGCTGTGCTCGTATCTGGTGGAAGGTCCGCGGTCGCGGCATCTGCAGGAGGTGAAGGTGTTCATGCTGCGGTACCCGGAGGCGTGGCATCGTCTCGCGGGGTACTGGGCGGACCGGCAGGCGGAGTTCGGGATTGCGCAGCACGAGGCGGGAGCGGGGGTGGTGCAGGTGTTCGACTCGTGGGCGGGCTCGCTCTCGCCGCAGGACTATGTGCGGTACGTGCATCCTCATTCCCGACGTCTGCTTCGCCGGCTGGGTGAGGCGGGGGTGCCGACGATCCATTTCGCCACGGGCAACCCGGCGCTGCTGCCGTTGATTGCGGACGCGGGCGGAGACGTGATCAGCGTGGACTGGCGGCTCCCCATCGACGAGGCCTGGGAGCTGGTGGGCGAGGACCGTGGGATCCAGGGCAATCTGGACCCGGTTTCGGTGCTGGCGGGCGAGGAGTCGGCGCTGGCGGGCGCGCGGGACATCCTGGAGCGGGTGGGAGGTCGACCGGGTCACATCTTCAACCTGGGCCATGGCATCCTGCCCTCGACGGACCACGAGGTGCTGGCGGCGGTGGTGGACTACGTGCACGGGTACGGCAACGAGGCGGAGGGGTAGATGAAGGCGGGCATCGTGCTGTTGAATTTCGGGGAGCCGTCGGAGGCGACGGAGGAGGAGGTGGTTCCGTTCCTGGAGCGGATCTTCGAGCAGAACGCCAGCCTGGAGCAGACGGCCGACGCGGCGGCGCGTCGGCGCCGAAGTCGGGAGCTGGCGGAGCGTCGGGCGCCGGGGTTGATGGAGGAATACGAGGCGATCGGCGGGTCACCGCTGAACGAGCAAGCGACGTGGCAGGCGCGTGCGCTGGCCGACGCTCTGGGGCAGCGCGGCCACGAGGTGGAGACCTTCGTGGGGAACCAGTTCACCGAGCCGACGATCCTGGACGCGGTGACGGCGGCCCGGTCGGCGGGGGTGGAGCTGCTGGTGGGGCTGGCGGTGTATCCGCTGTGCGGTCCGTCCACGAACGTGGCGGCGGTGGCGGAGCTGACCCGGAGCGTGGAGGAGCTGGGCTGGGACGTGGAGATCCGGGAGCTCACCGGCTGGCATCGTCATCCCGACTATGCGGCGCTGCGGGCGGACGGGATCCGTGCGGCGGCGGGGGCGGCGGGCTTCGACCTGTCGGAGCCGGGCACGAAGCTGGTCTTCTCGGCGCACGGCACGCCGGTGAAGTACCTGCGGGAGGGCAGCCGGTACGACCTGTACGTGGACGAGCACTGCGCCCAGGTGGCCGAGCTGCTCGGCGTTTCGGACTACGTGATCGGCTTCCAGAACCACGGCAACCGGCCCATCGAATGGACACAGCCGGACGTGGAGGAGGTCATCCGGTCGGTGGTCGCGGAGCGCGTGGTGGTGGACGCGGTGAGCTTCGTCCACGAGCAGTCGGAGACGCTCTCGGAGCTGGACATCGAGCTGCGGGAAGAGGCGGAGGAGGCCGGTCTCGGATTCTGCCGCGTCCCGGTGCCCCACGACGCGCCGCGCTTCATCGCGGTGCTGGCGGACCTGGTGGAACCGCTCATCGCCGACGCGAACCCCGCGGGGCTCGAGTACCTGGACTGCCGGTGCCGGCCCGGCGCCCGCTGTCTGAACGCCACCCTCGAGCCGCCCCCGGACAGGTCGTACTGAGGACAATCCGGCAGCCGCGGCATCCGGGGGTCGCAGACGGCGGCTCCTGCCCCTAAGTTATGCGTGCAGCGTGGTCGGTTCCCCGCCGGCCCTGCTGGAAACCGAATCCAAAACCGATGGGTGTGAACCGTACCGGAGGCGTGCTGTGGGGCCTCGTCACGGCGTTCTTCGCCGCCGTCGTCGTGGGCTCGGCTCTGTCCGCCCCCACCCTGCTGACCGGCGCCTTCCTCGCCGTGCTCGTGGCGCTGCTGATTCCGGCCACCGCGTGGACGGTCCGTCGCCTGACCCGTGACGGCGCCCTGCAGAGCGCCCGTCCGACCATGGAGACCATCGTCTCCATCGCCGCGGACGCCATCATCTCCGTGGACGCGGACCAGCGCATCGTCCTGTTCAACGAGGGCGCGGAGCGGATCTTCCGCTACGATGCCGAGGAAGTCCTGGGCAAGCCGCTGGACATCCTGCTGCCCGAGCGAAACCGCAGCATCCACGCGCGGCACATCCAGGAGTTCGGCGAGACGGCGGCGCGCGCCCGTCGCATGGGCGAACGGACGGAGATCGCGGGGCTGCGGGCCAACGGGGAGGAGTTCCCGGCCGAGGCGTCCATCTCGAAGATGCACGTGGAGGGCGAGCGTTACTTCACGGTGGTGCTGCGGGACATCACGGCCCGTAAGCGGGCCGAGGAACGGGAGCGGTTCCTGGCCCGGGTGACCGAGACGCTGTCGTCGTCCCTGGACTACGAGAAGACGCTGGAGCGCCTGGCGGACCTGGCGGTGCCGGAGCTGGCGGACTGGTGCGTCATCTACATGATCGAGAACGATGCCGTCCATCGCCTGCACACGGCCCATCGGGACCCGGACAGGGCCGATCTGTTGGCGGAGCTCCGGCGCTACGCCCTGGACCGCTCGCGTCCCCACCCGGTGTTCCCGGTCCTCGAGACGGGTGAGACGGACCTGATCGAGGAGTTCCCGCCGTCGCTCACGCGGTCCATCGCTCAGGACGAGGAGCACCTCCGCATCCTGAAGGAGCTGGGCATCGGCTCGGTGATCATCGCGCCGCTGGTGGCACGGGGGGAGACGTTCGGAGCCATGGCCTTCGTCACGGAGCCGGGCGGGCGCCGGTTCTGGCCGGAAGACCGGGCCCTGGTGGACGAGCTGGCGCGGCGCGCCGCCCAGGCGGTGGACAACGCGAGGCTGTACCGGCAGGCCCGGTCCGCCGTCGCGGCCCGGGACGAGGTCATGAGCATCGTCTCCCACGACCTGGGCAACCCGCTCAGCGCCATCTTCGTGGGCACGCGTCTGCTCATCCGCAGGCTGGACCGCCTGGACGACGCGGCGGACGCGGTGCGCCAGGTGGAGGACATCCGCAGGGCCGCCGCCCAGATGGAACGGCTCATCGACGACCTGCTGGAGATGCACCGGATCGAGGCCGGCCGTCTCGAGATCCAGACGGAGCCGCGCGAGGTGGGCGCGCTCATGCGGGAAGCCTGTCGGGCCATACAGCCGCTGGCCGAAGAGAAGGAGATCACGCTCCGCTGTGAGAGCGACGGGCTCGGTGACCTCCGGGCCCTGGCCGACGAGGACCGCATCATGCAGGTGTTCTCGAACCTGGTCGGAAACGCCATCAAGTTCACGCCGGAAGGCGGCAACGTGACGGTGTCGGCCCGGCCGGACGGGGACCGGGTCACGTTGAGCGTGCGGGACACCGGCCCGGGCATCGCGCCCGAGGACCTGCCCTACGTCTTCGACCGTTTCTGGCAGGCCCGGAAGGGCGGACGCCACGGCGTGGGGCTCGGTCTCTCCATCGCCCGGGCCATCGTGGAGGCGCACGGCGGCGAGATCCATGTGGAAAGCCGGGAGGGCGCGGGCAGCACCTTCCGCTTCACGCTGCCGCGCGCCCACGCCGGGGACGGGGGCGGAGACGGAGGCGCAGCCGCCTGAACCATGGGTCGCCGGCTCTGGTGGCCTCGGACACCAGCCAGGCGCCTTTCCGCGAAAGCGCGAACCCTTTATCCTTCGGTGCCGCGGAGCGCCGCGCCGCGGCCTGGAACGACGTCGTTGACGGCGCCGGAGAGGACCCGTTCGTGCCAGACCCCATCCGTATCCTGCTCACCGATGACCACGGCGTGCTCCGTGCGGGGCTGCGCGCCCTGCTGGACGCAGAGGACGACCTGGAGGTCATCGGCGAGGCCGGCAGCGGGGAGGAAGCTATCGAGTCGCTGGATGAGCTGGAGCCGGACGTCATCGTCATGGACCTGTCCATGCCGGGCATGGGTGGGCTCGAGGCGACGCGCAGGATCGCATCCATGGACCGGGACACGAAGGTCCTGGTCCTGACCATGCACGCGGAGGAGGAGTTCCTGCTCCCCGTGCTGGACGCCGGAGGCAGCGGCTTCGTGCGGAAGACCAGCGCGGACGAAGACCTGACCCGCGCGATCCGGACGGTGGCCCGGGACGAGGTGTTCCTCTACCCCAGCGCGGCCAAGCTGCTGCTGCAGCGCTACAAGGACTCGGACGCGGAGGAAGGTCAGAGCCCGCTCAACAAGCTCACGGACCGGGAGCGGAGCGTGCTGGCCATGACGGCAGAGGGCTTCAGCTCAAGCGAGATCGGCGCCAAGCTCTTCATCAGCCCCAAGACCGTGGACACCTACCGTAGCCGGATCATGGAGAAGCTGGGGCTCCACCATCGGTCGGAGCTGGTCCGGTTCGCCCTCAAGACCGGTCTGCTGCGGGCCGAGCAGTAGGGTCGGGGCCTTGGGTGGCCATCCGCAGCGGGATGGTCGCCCGGACCAGGGTGCCGGAGCCCGGCTCGCTCTCCACCTCCACGTATCCACCCAGGTAGTCGGCCCGCTCGTGCATGCCGAACAGGCCGAGCCCCCGGTCTTCCGCCGCCATGACGTCCGCCACATCGAAGCCGCGACCATCGTCCTCGATGGTGGCCACGACGGCGGCGTCGGTCCATTCGATGCGGACCCAGGCGTGGTCCGCCTCGGCATGGCGCGCCACGTTGGACAGCCCCTCCTGGGCGATGCGGTAGAGGGCGAGCTCCGCCTCGGGCGCCAATGCCTCCCGCGACCCGTTGCCGATGCGCACGTCCACGTCCACACCGCTCGTCTCGGCCACGGACCGGGCGTGTGACTCGATGGCCGGCCCGAACCCCAGCTCGTCCAGCGCCGGCGGCCGGAGCCCACGGGCGTACCGGCGCGTTCCTTCCAGAATGTCCGCCAGCTCCTCGCGGAGCTCCTCGATCAGGGTATCACGGCGGTGGTCGTCCTGCGCCGACCGCAGCACGCGCAACCGGAGCAGGATCGCCGCCAGTCGCTGGCTCGTCTCGTCGTGCAGCTCGAGGGCGATGCGGCGACGCTCCTCCTCCGCCGCGTGCAGCGCCCGGGCCGCCACCTCACGCAGCCTGCGGCGGTACCCGGCGATGCCGTCCAGCATGCCGTTGAAGGCGTTGGTCAGACGCTCCAGCTCCCGGTCCGCCAACGGGGAAACAGGCGCCCGGGCGTCCAGGTCGCCGCCCTGCACCCGTCGTGCCGTCTCTTCGAGCTGGCCCAGCGGCTTGAGGGCGAGCCACAGGATGAAGGCGTTCACGGCGGCGGTCACCACGACGGCGACCGCAGCCAGCACCGCCACGAACGGCATCATGCCGCCCCCGGCCAGGCGGATGTAGAGCTCGGTCACGAACGGTGCCAGCGCGGAGCCGACCAGCGCGATGCCGACGTTGGCCAGCAGGATCTTGTAGAAGAGCGGCAGGCGCAGGAGCCGGGAGACGATGCCGCGCGCCGGCGCCGTGTCGGCGCCGGCGACATGCTGGTCACCGCGCCGGCCCGCCTCACGGCCGACCGTCGCCGTCGCCTGGTTGTCGGGGTTCCCGTTCACCGCAAGCCTGCCACGTCGTCTCGGGGAGTCGCCGCCGGAGGGCGGCCCACATGATCGGATGCGGTGCCGCGTCGGCACAGCACGGCCCCAATATGACGCTCCGGACGGCCGCGGTCTGTGGGGAGATGGCGCAAATCCGTGTGCGGGAAACCCTGAACCTGCCGTGCGCATCCTCGTACGTCCCAGGACTTTCCCCGGAAACGGCTGGAGGTTTCTCCGCAACCCGTTGTCGTGCAAGAGGTGGCGTCGGTTGGGACCGGATCCTCGGCAGGCTGCGGGCAAGGTGCGAACGCCTCTCAACGCGGAAGCGCCGAATCGTTGCGCGGAGACGCGGGACGCTGGCGGCCTGCCCTTATGTACGCGCCGCCAGCCCGATGTACCCGCCTGCATCAGCGAGGAACCGAAAACGTTGGGGAAGGTCCACCGTGCGTCCCGGCTGACGGGTGCCCCGCCAGGCTGTATTTTGCACCAAGGCACTCATGCGCCGGAGGGTTCCATGTACGGGTCAATCCTGGTTCCGCTGGACGGCTCCCATTTCGCGGAGGAAGCCCTCCCCCTCGCCATGACGCTCTCCCACAGGTTGGGCGCCCACCTCCACCTGGTCACGGTGCGCACACCGACGGCGGCTCTGCTGGCGGGTCTGGCCGGGCATCACGAAGGCGAGGCGTCGGACCCGGAGCAGGCTTACCTGGACGCCGTGTGCGACCGGATCTGCGAGGACATGGGCGAGTCGGTCTCGTTCACCCTCATGGACCCGCCGGTTGCGGATGCGTTGAGCCGGTATATCGAGGACCATGCCGTGGGTCTCGTCGTCATGACCACCCACGGACGGGGCGGACTGAGCCGGACGTGGCTCGGCAGCGTGGCGGATACGCTGGTGCGGCGGGCGTGTGTGCCTATCCTGTTGCGGCGACCCGGCCGGGACCAGGTACCGGAGCGGCCCCAGCCTTTCCGCCACATCCTCATCCCGCTGGACGGCTCGGAGGCGTCGGAGACGGCCCTGGAGAAGGCGCTGGCCATGGGGCGACTCGGATCGGCGCGCTACACCCTGCTCCAGGTCGTGCAGTTGCCCTTCGTGATCGAGGGGCTGACGTCCGCGGAGCTCCTCCGCATCGACACCGAGGAGCTGGACCGGCGGCGCGCCGACGCGGAACGCTACCTCAAGGACCTGGCAGCAGACATCTCCGACGCCGAAACGCGCACCGTGAGCCTGCTGCACGAGCGCCCCGCCGAGGCCATCCTGGACTATGCCCGGGAGGCGGACGTGGATCTCATCGCCATGTCGACACGGGGGCTCGGTGGCCTGAAGCGTATCTTCCTGGGAAGCGTCGCCGACAAGGTGCTCCGCGGCGCCGAGCAACCGGTGCTCCTCTTCTGTCCGCGGCCGAGCGAGACGAAAGCCGGCGCCTCGTCGGAGGAGGCGCCGGCCGATCCCGCGTTCCGGCCCTGACGGCTACTCGGACGGGCCCCGGGCGCGGCGCTCCTCCGCCAGGGCGAACAGTTCGTTGAGCGTCGAGCCGTCGGCCAGCAGGTCCAGGGCGGCCTGCACCTGCCGGTCGGATGCGACCGACCGGCGGAACGAGGCCGAATCGCCGAAGGCCAGGTACGCCACCCGGTTGCCGATCCAACGGTTCACGAGGGGTGCCGCCGCGTCGTACACAGCCCGATCCAGCTCCACCCCCCGCTCCATGAGCGCCTCGTAGTAGGCATCGCGCCAGGCCTGCGTCACTTCGAATCCGGACTCGACGTCCGCCTTGAGTCGGAGCGCCAGGTCGTACAGCGCCACATAGCTCTGCTGCGATTGGGGCGAGAGGACCTGCATGAACTCTTGCTCCGCGGTGGTCAGCGTGTCGGACCGTACGACCAGGTCCGGCGTGATGCCGCCCCCGCCGTAGACGATCCGGCCGGCGTCCGAGCGGAACTCGGGCCGTTCCCGGATCCCCAGAGAGTCCGCGGCATGGGCCGTCAGCTCCCGCTGGATGGTCCGGCCCACGGGGGTGTACCACTTGCCCGTAGTCAGCTTGAGCGCCCAGCCGTCTTCCAGGGGGAAGAGGTTCTGCACGACGCCCTTGCCGAAGGTGATCGTCCCCACGATGAGGGCGCGGTCGTGGTCCTGGAGCGCGCCGGCCACGATCTCGGAGGCCGAAGCGGTGAACCGGTCCGTCAGGATGACCATGGGCACCCCCGCCAACGGCGGGTCGCGCCGGGCCTGGAACATCTCCTCGGGCTGGCTCCGGTACCGTACGCTGGCGATCTCGTCGCCCCGGTCCAGGAAGAGGTCGGAGATGTCGATGGCCTGGTCCAGGCTGCCGCCGGGGTTGCCCCGCAGGTCGAGTACGTACGTCCGGGCGCCCTGCTCGCCGAGGCGCTGCAGCGACTCGGCGACCTCCCGGGCGGCCGCGTCGTTGAACCGTTGAACCGGGATGTAGCCCACGTCCTCGGTCAGGAGGATGGCGTACGGCACCGCCGGCACGTGGACTTCGGCCCGGGTCAGCGTGATCTCGATAAGCTCGCCCACGCCCGAGCGCACGAAGGTCGCGTCCACGTCGGTGCCCGGCACGCCGCGCAGCGCCTCGGAGACATCGTCCAGGCGCCAACCCCGCGTCGATTCGCCGTCCACGGCCACGATCCGGTCCCCGGCCAGCACGCCGCCCGCTTCGGCCGGCGTGTTGGGGAAGACCCGCGTCACCGTGACCATGCCGTCCTGGTCCTCGATCTGCATGCCCACGCCGCCGTACGTGTTGCCGATGGTCTGGCGCGAGAACTGGGCCAGCTGCTCCGGCGAATAGAGGTCCGCGTACGGGTCGTCGATCTGCTCGATCAGGCCCCGGGCCGCCCGCTCGTACAGCTCCTGGCTGCTCAGCGTGTCGAGCCCGTCGTGCGCCACCCGGCGGAGCACGTCCTGGAACAGACGGGCCCCCGTCTCCTGGCTCCTGCCGTCGATGATGAAGCCGCCGATCAGGATCGGGAGCAGGACCAGGACGGAGACGGCCATCGTCAGTCTGCGTCGCATGCGACTCTTTCCTTTCACCTTCGACCCACGGACAGACTCTTGATGAACCACGATTCGGGGCCTCTCGTTCCGGCGACCTTTCCAGCCGTCGCCGCGGCGACCACCCATTCAACGCGGCAGGGCACCATCTACTGACCGGGGAGCGTACGAAGCGGCGTGAACCGGTCTACAACAGTAGCCCGAGGCGCCGCGTGGCGGAAGACCTTCGCGGCTCCGCGTGACTACGCCCGCCGCTCCACCAGACGCCAGAAGTACGCGATGAGCGCCACGAAGACGGCCAGCGCGATCCACTCGGCGAAGTGGCCCGCCCATTCGGTGCCGATGCTCCATGGGTCCTGGCCCCGGGACACGGCCAGGTACGCGGCGCCGGCGATGACCACGCCGATGAGCCCCTCTCCGCCCACCAGCCCCGAGCCGAACAGGATGCCGCGGTCGCGCCGCTCCTGGGCCTCCGCCTCGTCCGACGCCCGGCGCTGGAGGATCCAGCGCAGCCCGCCGCCGAGGAAGACGGGCACCATGGTGGAGACGGGCAGGTAGACGCCCACGGCGAAGGGCAGGCTCGGGATGCGGAACGCTTCGGCCACCAGGGCGATGGCCACGCCGATGGCCACGAACGTCCACGGCAGCGCCTGCTGGAGCACGCCGTCGATGACGAGCTTCATGAGCGTGGCCTGGGGCGCCGGCAGCTCCGTGGTGCCGAAGCCGTAGCCCCGGGCCAGCACCACCACCGTCAGCACGACGAAGAACGCGGACGTCAGCACGCCCACGAGCTCGCCGGTCTGCTGTTTCCGTGGCGTGGCGCCCAGCAGGAACCCGGTCTTCAGGTCCTGGGACGTGTCACCGGCGATGGAGGCGGCGATGGCGACGACGGTGCCCACGGTCAGCGCGGCCATCTTGCCGGCGTCGTCGGTCCAGCCCAGGAGCAGGAAGACGGACGAGGTGCCCAGCAGCGTGGCGATGGTCATGCCGCTGGTGGGGTTGGACGTGACGCCCACCAGCCCCACGATCCGGGACGAGACGGTGACGAAGAAGAAGGCGAAGATGACCACGCAGACGGCGGCCACCGCCCGGGCCGCGGCGATCTCGATGGTGCCGAAGACGTGGGGCACGGCCACGAGCACCGAGGCGATGATCAGGGCGCCGACGCCCACCACCACCAGCGACAGGTCCTGGCCCGTGCGCGGCTCCAACACACCGCTGTTCTCCAGCCGGGCACGGATCTGGCGCGCGCCGATGCGGAAGCTCTCGATCATGGTCGGGATGGACCGGATCAGCGTGATGAGCCCACCCGCCGCCACCGCGCCCGCGCCGATGTAGCGGACGTAGCGGGTCCAGATCTGGCCCGGCCCCATCTGGGCGATGGTCAGGGCCGTCTCCGGGTACAGCGGGTCCGGCCGGCCCTCGCCCCAGTACGCGATGGCCGGGATGATGACCAGCCAGGAGAGGAGTCCGCCGCCCACCATGATGGCCGCGATGCGGGGGCCCAGGATGTAGCCCACGCCGAAGAGGGCGGCGGAGACGTCCGAGCCGAGCTGCCCCTTCTTCAGGAACGGGACCTTCACTTCCAGGTCGCCGGGGATGACCCGGGCCCACGTGGTCAGGGCTTTGAGCAGCGCGCCCATGCCGAGGCCGAGGAAGACGCTCCGGGCCCGGGCACCGCCCACCTCACTGGCCTTGAGCACCTCGGCGCACGCCGTGCCCTCGGGATACGGCAGCTTGTGGTGCTCCCGCTCGATGAGGAAACGCCGGAGCGGGATCATGAACAGAACGCCCAGCAGACCACCGCTCATGGCCAGCAGCGTCATCTGGAGCATGGTCGGCGCGAAGCCCCAGAGGAACAGCGCCGGGATGGTGAAGATGATCCCGGACGCCAGCGAGCTGGAGGCCGAGCCCACCGTCTGCGACATGTTCGCTTCCAGAATGCTCGACGTGGTGCCCAGGCGATGCATGCCCCGGAACGCGGCCACGGTCATGACGGCGACGGGGATGGACGTGGAGATGGTCAGTCCGGCCCGAAGCCCCAGATACGCGTTCGCCGAGCCGAACAGGATGCCGAAGATGATGCCCGCTATGACCGCCTTGACCGTCCCCTCGGCCGGCGACTGCTCCGGCGGGACGTACGGCGCCGGAAGCGGCTCCCCGGTGGTGGACACGCGACCGGCCACGTCGCCGGCCGGCGCCATGGCGCCGGGGTGCCCCGGATCGTCCCCGGGGAACGGCGTTCGGTCCTCGGACACTGCAGCCTCCTCGTGCCGGTGGGCGGTCAGCTCCCGGAAAACGTTCCCGCCAAGGTAGGCCGGGGCCCCGGACCGGTCCAGTCTACAGCAGGCGGGAGGCGGGAGGCGGAAGGCGGGAGGCGGGAGGCACCCCGTCTCGTCACGCCACGATCCGGTGACGGCGTGCTGCTCGTCGTGGGCGACCGGGGAACCGTGATCCGGGGCAGTCGATGAGGACGGGCCCGTAGCGACGAAGAGCCGGCGCCCTCCCGGGCCCCGGCCCTTCCGTCACGGCCCCGCGGCCACGGACTACGCCTTGCCCTCCGCCTCGAACTCCCGCAGGAAGCCCTCGAAGAGCCGCAGGTGGCCCTCCTCGTCGTGGAGGACCTCGATGACCATGTCCTGGGTCACGAAGTCCACGCCGTCCGTGAATTCGATGAGCTCGCCGTAGAACTCGATGGCTCCCTTCTCGGCCTCGATCACGCCCTTGATCACGTGGACGATGTCCGTCTGCTCCTCGGGCGGCTGCAGGTAGCTCTGCTCCGCCTCGAACTCCATGGAGCCCGGCACGACGCCCCACAGCTCCTTGATCCGCTGGGCGAACTGCTGCGCGTGACCCAGCTCCTCCTGGATGTCCTCTTCCAGGTGCTCGATGATCTCCTGGGCCAGCACCCCGTCGGGGTTGATGGAGTTGGCGGTGTAGCTCATCACCGTCTCCATCTCCATCCAGTACGCCTTCTTCAGCATCTCGATGATCTTCTCGCGCTTCTCCCGGTTCTCCTCGGCGAGGATGCCCCGGTCCATGCTCGGTATCGTCATGTGTCGCTCCGGTGTTGGGTTGGTTCGGACGGGCACGTCCCGCACCCGTTCCACCGGGACGTTTGGAGCAAGAACCTTACCACGACGGAAGCGGTCAGCCGTCAGCTCTCAGCGCAGGCTCGCCGGCTCGTGGCGTCTCCGGTGGAGATCGGCCCGATCCGCGCGCCGGGCAGAGCGGTGAGCCGGATCTCCGCCGGCAGCAGGGCGGATCCGCGCAATCGGACCTGAGCGCTGACGGCTGAATGCTGGTCGCCGACCACCACGCGGTACGGCGCCGCCTCGCACCTCCTGTCAATCCGGCAGATCGGAGAAGCCGTGCTCTGCCGAAACCGGCTGGGGCCGTTGCAGTTACGGCAGGTCGGCGTTGGCACGGAGGATGCAATTCCAAAGGGGCGGACATCGGGTCTGCCCGGCAGGCCCGAGCCATTGGAAACGCAACGCGTGAACCATAGTGAAACGGAGGTGCATAATGCTTCCAACGCTGAGGAACCAGTTTCGCGCGTCGCCGCTGGGCGCCCTCGACGAGTTCCGTCGCGAGATGGACCGGTGGTTCGGCGACACCACCGCGGGCCGTCTCGACTACGGCATGCCCGCGGAGATCGTGGACGACGGCGAGCAGCTCCGCATCGACATCGAGCTGCCGGGCGTCCGCCTGGACGACATCGACCTGACCGTCGAGGACCGCGTCCTGACGGTGGAAGGCGAGAAGAAGATGGAGCGCGAGGAAGGCGAGAAGGACAGCGACTTCCGCCTGTACGAGCGGCGCTACGGCCGCTTCGAGCGCAGCTTCGTGCTACCCCGGCACGTGGACACGGAGAAGGTGGACGCGCGCCTGGAGAACGGCGTGCTGACCGTGACGCTGCCGAAGGTGGAGACGGCGAAGCCGAAGAAGATCGCCATCAGCGGCGAAGGCCGTCGGATCACGTCGGGCGAGGCGTCCTGACGCGAGCCTGACAGGGCGACGCTGGGGGTCGGGGGCCGCGAGGTCTCCGGCCCCTTCGTCGTGTTTGACAGTTCCGCGGCTCCGGATCCACATTGGGTCCGACGCCACGATAGGCGCGGTCAGCGCAAACCGACCCCGGAGACCCCCATGGTCATGACCCTCACGGTCAACGGTGAGACGCGCACCGTTGACGTCCCTCCGAACACGCCGCTCCTCTGGGTGCTGCGAGACGATCTCAAGCTGAAAGGTACCAAGTACTCGTGCGGGGTGGCGGTCTGCGGTGCCTGCACGGTGGACCTGGACGGGACGCCGACCCGGTCGTGCGTGATGCCGGTGGCGGCGGCCCAGGGCCGGCGCATCACCACCATCGAAGGCCTCGGCGCCGGCGAGCTGCATGCATTGCAGCAGGCGTGGATCGACTTCGAGGTGCCCCAGTGCGGGTACTGCCAGCCAGGGATGCTGATGCAGGCCGCGGCGCTCCTGGCCACGAACGCGGATCCGACGGACGAGCAGATCGACAGCCACATGGCCGGCAACCTGTGTCGCTGCGGCACGTACCTCAGGGTCCGCGAGGCCATCAAGCGGGCCGCCCGGGAGGTGTCCCATGGCTGACACGCTCGACCGCCGCGAGTTCATCCGCACCAGCGCCACGGCCGGTGCCGGGCTGGTCATCGCCGTGTACTTCCCGTGGGCCGACGCCTGGGCCGGCCAGGCCGAGCTCCATCCCGCCGCGTGGCTGACCATCGACCCGGACGGGGTGGTCACGGTCATCGTCGACGAGGCCGAGATGGGGCAGGGCGTCATGACGGCGCTGCCCATGATCATCGCCGAGGAGCTGGAGGCGGACTGGTCCACGATCCGGGTGCTGGGCCCGCCGGAAAACCCCGCGGGTTGGGTCCGGAACATCTCCACGGGCGGCAGCACCAGCGTCCGCCACGCCTGGGACCCCTTCCGCAAGGCGGGCGCCGCGGCGCGGGAGATGCTCCGCACCGCAGCGGCGGAGGCGTGGGGCGTGGACCGTTCGGTGTGCAGGGCGGAGAACGGCGCCATCGTGAACGGCGACCGGCGCGCCACGTACGGCGAGCTGGCGGAGCGGGCGGCCGCGCTGCCCGTCCCGGAAGACCCGCCGCTCAAGGACCGGAGCGACTACACCGTCCTCGGGGGCCGCAAGCCGCGGGTGGACATGCGCGGCAAGGTGGACGGCACGGCCGTCTTCGGCACCGATGTCGAGGTGGACGGCATGCTCATGGCCAGCGTCGAGCACCCGCCGGCCTTCTGCGCCAGCGTCGCGAGCCTGGACGACGCCGGCGCCCGCCGCGTCGACGGCGTCGTCGACGTCGTGCAGATCCCCCAGGGCGTCGCCGTCGTGGCCCGGAACACCTTCGCGGCGCTGGAGGGGCGGCGTGCCCTCCGCATCGCCTGGGACATGGGGCCCAACGCCGACATGAGCACCGCGTCCCTCTTCGCGCGCTGCGAGGAGCTGGCCCGGAGCCAGGGCGAGGTGGAGCGGGACGACGGCGACGTGGACCGGGCGCTGCGCCGCGCCGGCCGCACCCTCGAGGCGACGTACCGGCTCCCGTTCCTGGACCATGCCACCATGGAGACCATGAACTGCACGGCCCGGGTCCGGGACGGCGCGGTGGAGGTGTGGGCGCCGACGCAGGTGGCCACCGCCGCGCAGCGGGCCGCGGCGCAGGTGGCCGGCGTCGAGCCCGAGGACGTGGTCTTCCACGTCACCCTCCTGGGCAGCGGTTTCGGCCGGCGCCTCCAGGTGGACTACGTGGTCGAGGCGGTGGAGATCGCGAAGCGCATCGACGCCCCGGTCCAGCTTTTCTGGACCCGGGAGGACACGACCCGGAACGGGGCGTACCGGCCCCTCACCTACCACACGCTGCGGGGCGGCATCGACGGCGGGCGGGCCACGGCCTGGCACCACCGCCTGGTGGGCACGGGCAGTCGCGGACTCGTCGTCCCCGGCGCGCACGACAACCCGTACGCCATCCCGAACCTGCGCGTGGACTACCACCTGGAGGACTGGGGCATCCCGCTGGGCGCGTGGCGGTCGGTGGCGTACACGCAAAACGGCTTCGTGGTGGAGAGCTTCATCGACGAGCTCGCCCACGCGGCGGGCGCGGACCCGTTCGAGTTCCGCCG
This sequence comes from uncultured Gemmatimonadaceae bacterium, assembly GCA_964416095.1. Taxonomy (GTDB): domain Bacteria; phylum Gemmatimonadota; class Gemmatimonadetes; order Longimicrobiales; family RSA9; genus CAYQCY01. The sequence continues at coordinate 4,639 of CAYQCY010000046.1, read as the reverse complement.
GGAGCTGCTGCGGGACGAGCTACGGCTACGCGGCGCCCTGGAGCTCGCCGCCGAGCGGGCCGGCTGGGGCGAGCGCATGCCGGACGGCAAGGGCCGGGGCATCGCCGCCGTCCATTCCTACGGTTCGTGGGTCGCGGAGGTGGCGGACGTCACCGTCGCCGACGACGGCTCCGTCACCGTCGACCGCGTCGTCTGCGGCGTCGACTGCGGCCAGGTCATCAACCCCTACATCGTCGAGGCCCAGATGCAGAGCGCCGTGACGCTGGCCCTCGGCTACACCTTCAAGCACGCCATCACCATCGAGGGCGGCGGCGTGGTGGAGAGCAACTTCACCGACTACCCCATCCTCCGCATCGACGAGATGCCGGCCGTGGAGGTCTACTTCGTCCAGAACGAGGAACGGCCCGGCGGCATCGGCGAGCCCGGGGTGCCGCCCCTCTCCGCCGCCGTCGCCAACGCCATCTTCGACGCCACCGGCGTCCGCGTGCGGGAGCAGCCCATCACGCCGGAGATGATCACCGGCTGAGCACGACGCAGGCGCGGCGACCTCCGGGGCGCGGGAACCGGTCTTCCGCGCCCCGCGCGCTTGACCCACCTCCAGGGGGCTCCGACCTTGAGCGGCGTACCGAAGCCTCGCCCGGGGGGACCACCATGACCGACCCCTTCGCCTTCATCGACGACGCGCTGCCCCGGTTCCGGGACGAGCTGTTCGAGATCCTTCGCATCCCGAGCATCAGCACCCGGCGCGAGCACGACGACGACGTGCGCAGCGCCGCCCGCTGGCTCGCCGACCGGCTGGGCGAGGCAGGGCTCGACGCGCGCCTGGCCGAGACCGCGGGCCATCCGCTGGTCATCGGCGAATGGCGCGAGGCGCCGGGCGCGCCCACGGTCCTGGTCTACGGCCACTACGACGTCCAACCGCCGGAGCCGCTGGACGCATGGACGAGCCCGCCGTTCGAGCCGGAGATCCGGGACGGCACGCTCTTCGCCCGGGGCGCGGCCGACGACAAGTCCCAGGTCTTCCTCCAGGTGAAGGCGCTGGAGGCGGTGCTGGCCACCCGCGGCGGCCTGCCGGTGAACGTGGTCACGGTCTTCGAGGGGGAGGAGGAGATCGGCTCGCCGAGCCTGGTGCCCTTCCTGCGGGATCATGCGCAGGAGCTGGCCGCCGACCACGTCGTCATCGCCGACTCCATGATGTTCGCGCCCGGCCGGCCCTCGCTGATCTTCTCCACGCGCGGGCTGGCCTATTTCCAGCTCGACGCCGAGATCGGCAGCCGCGACCTCCACTCGGGCCAGTACGGCGGCGCCGTGGCCAACCCCGCCAACGCGCTGGCGTCGGTCATCGCATCGTTCCACGACGCCCCGGGCCACGTGGCCGTCGACGGCTTCTACGACGACGTCGCGCCGCTCCCCGACGAGATCCGGGACCGGTTCCGGGCGCTGCCCTTCGACGACGACGCCTTCGCCGCGTCCGCCGGCGGCGCCGAGCTCGTCGGCGAGGCCGGCTACACGACGCTGGAGCGGCTCTGGACGCGGCCGGCGCTGGACGTGAACGGGCTCGTGTCCGGCTACACCGGCGCGGGCGCGAAGACCGTCCTGCCGGCGCGGGCTTCCGCCAAGGTGAGCTGCCGGCTCGTGGCCGGGATGGACCCGGAGCGGGTGGCGGAACGGCTCCGCGGGCACGTGGAGCGGGTCACGCCGCCCGGCGTCGACATCACGATACGCCAGCTCCAGTCCGCCCGGCCCTGGCGCGCGGACCCGTCCGGGCCGCTCTACCAGGCCGCCGGCAATGCCTTGCGGGAGACCTTCGGCGTGGACCCCGTGCTGGCGGCTCACGGCGGCACGCTGCCCATCGCGCCGGAGTTCCAGGACATCCTCGAGGCCCAGGTGGTGGTCATGGGCTTCGCCCTGCCCGGCGCCAACATGCACGCTCCGGACGAGTGGTTCCCGTGGGAGCACGTGGCGCTGGGCGCGAAGGCCATGGTACGGACGTACGACGCGCTGGCGACCACGACATGACCGAGGTCGAGTTCGGATTCGAAGTCTGACGGGCAGGAACACCGGGGACGGACGACAAACCAGAGAGGGTGCGACGGCCATGCATATCCGCGACATGAACTGGATGCAGGTCGAAGAGTACCTGCGCGACGACGACCGGGCGGTGGTGCCCCTCGGCTCCACGGAGCAGCACGCGTACCTGAGCCTCATGACGGACGCCATCCTGGCGGAGCGGGTGGCGGTGGAGGCGGCGGAGCCGGTGGGCGTGCCGGTCTTCCCCGTGCAGCCGTACGGCGTCTCGCCGTACTTCCTGGGCTTCCCGGGCACGGTGGCGTTGAAGCTGGACACGTACCTACGGGTCGTGACGGACATCCTGGACTCGCTGGCGGGGGCGGGCTTCCGGCGCATCCTGGTCGTGAACGGGCACGGCGGAAACGCGCCGGCGGGCACCCGGGCGGTGGAGTGGATGGAGGAGCACCCTGACGTGGCGGTGAAGTTCTACACCTGGTGGAACGCGCCGGCCACCTGGGCGAAGGTCCAGGAGACGGACCCGGTGGCGTCGCACGCGTCGTGGATGGAGAACTTTCCGTGGAACCGCCTGGCGGGCGTCGTGCTGCCCGACGAGCAGAAGCAGCCCATCGACCGGGCCCACATGGCGCTCCTCACGGCCGACCAGGTGCGAGACTACCTGGGCGACGGGAACTACGCGGGCGTCTACCAGCGCCCGGACGACGAGATGCTCGCGATCTGGGCCACCGCCGTGGAGGAGACGCGGGCGGCGCTGGAGTCGTCGTGGAGGTAGACGGAGTCCTGGTCTGGGGCGCGGGCGCCATGGGCGGCACCATCGGCGCCCACCTGGTCCGGGCCGGCCACCCGGTCCACTTCGTGGACACCGCCGCGGAGCACGTGGAGAGCATGCGGCGGGCGGGGCTCCGGATCACAGGACCGGTGGACGAGCTCACGGTCGAAGCGCCGTCGGCCACGCCCGACGAGCTGGGCGCGGACGACACCTGGCAGACCATCCTTCTCTGCGTGAAGGCCCATCACACGGCGGAAGCGAGCCGGATGCTCGAGCCGCACCTGGCCGGCGACGGCGCCGTGGTCTCGGTCCAGAACGGCCTGAACGAGGAGGTCATCGCGGAGGTCGTGGGCGTCGACCGCGTCGTCGGCTGCTTCGTCAACTTCGGGGCCGACTACCTGGAGCCGGGCGTCATCCATCACGGCGGCCGCGGCACCGTCGTGGTAGGAGAGCTGGACGGGCATACGACGCCCCGGATCGAGACGCTCCACGCCCTGCTCCAGGACTTCGAGCCCCGGACTCGCCTGAGCGACAACGTCCGGGGCTACCTGTGGAGCAAGCTGGCGTACGCCTCCATGCTCTTCGCCACGGCGGTGACGGACGACGCCATCGCCGACGTCCTGAACGACGCCGCGCTTCGCCCCGTGATCACGGCCCTGGCACGGGAAGTCGTGGGGACGGCCCGGGCCGTGGGCATCGTGCTGGAATCCTTCGACGGATTCGACCCGGCCGCGTACGCCTCCGACGCGGCGCCGGACGCTGCCGCGGCGTCGCTGGACGCCCTGGTCGCGTTCAACCGGCGATCGGCGAAGACGCACAGCGGGATCTGGCGCGACCTGGCGGTACGGCACAGGAAGACCGAGGTCGACGCCCAGCTCGGCGCCGTGGCGGCGAAGGCCCGGGAGCTCGGTGCCGATACGCCGCTGAACGAACGCCTCATCACGATGATCCACCAGATCGAGGACGGCGACCGACGCCGCGACCGGTCCACCCTCCTGGAGCTGGCCGAGCTGATCGAGGAACCCTCATGAACATCCGCTTCGACGACCGCACGGTGATCGTGACCGGCGCGGCCCACGGCTTCGGCCGCGAGATGGCCCGACGCTTCTCCGCTCTCGGCGCGCGCGTCTGGGCCTGCGATGTCCTGGCCGACGAGCTGGACCAGACAGCCGCGGGCTGTGAGGGGTTCTGCCGGGCCCGGACCGTAGACGTCACGGACCGGGACGCCGTCGGCGCCTTCGTCGCGGAGGTCACGAAGTCCGGCCCTGTCGACGTCCTGGTGAACAACGCCGGCGGGGTCCTGGGCCAGGTGGGACGGCCACTGGAAGAGGTCACACCCGAGGAGTGGCAGGGCATCTTCGACGTGAACGTCACCGGCGCCTTCTACCTGAGCCAGGCCGTGGCGCCCGGCATGAAGGCGGGGCGCTCGGGCCGCATCGTGAACATCTCCAGCGGCGCCGGACTCCGTGTGAGCAAGACGGGGATCCAGGCCTACGCCTCCGCCAAGGCCGCCCAGATCGGCCTCACCCGCCAGCTCGCCCACGAGCTCGGCCCCTTCGGCATCACCGTGAACAACGTGGCGCCCGGATTCGTCCGCTCCAACCCGACGACGGAGCGCCAGTGGCAGGCGTACGGACCCGAGGGCCAGGAGCGGCTCGTCGAGGGAATCGCGCTGCGTCGCCTGGGCACGCCTGCCGACATCGCGAACGCGGTGCTCTTCCTGGCCTCCGACTTCGCCGGCTGGATCAGCGGGGTCGTGCTCGAGGTCGACGGCGGGCGGTGAGTCGAGGAGGGTGCGGCGAGATCGATACGGCGAGGTGTGAGCGGCGAGGAGGATACGGC
>CAYQCY010000045.1:0-24826 GCA_964416095.1 uncultured Gemmatimonadaceae bacterium | reverse complement strand
GGGCGTCCCGCGTCTTTGCGCGACGATTCCGCGCGTCCGCGTTGAATTCCCACTTCCCGATCGACGCTGTCTCTCGCACCACAACGGGTTACGGAGAAACCCGGCCATTTTTTGGGGAAAGTACGGTGGGGCGCATGATGCGACCGGCATGGCGAAGTCCGAAATCGAATTCGAATTCGATTTCGACCTCGGTCGCGGCGGCGGGATGGCAGCTCGGTCCACCGCGTCCCCGGAAACCACCGCGCCCTGTCGGTCCGCCTATCGGTCCACCCGGATGATCTGGTCCCGCTCGGTCCCGACGCTCACGAAGCGGATGGGAATGCCGGTGATGTCCCGGATCCGGTCCAGGTAGTCCCTCGCCTGCTGCGGCAGGTCCTCCAGGGAGCGCGCCCCGGAGGTGTCGGTGGACCAGCCGGGCAACGTCTCGTAGACGGGCACGGCGCGCCCCAGCCGGTCCAGGTCGTCGGGGAAGTCGTGGCAGGGGTCCCCGTCGATCTCGTAGGCGGTGGCGATCCGTATCTCCTCGAGGGTATCGAGCACGTCGAGCTTGGTGATGGCCAGCTCGGTGAGGCCGTTGATCCTGGACGCGTAGCGGACGACGACGGCATCGAACCAGCCGCACCGACGGGGCCGGCCGGTGGTGGCGCCGTACTCGCCGCCCAGGTCCCGGAGCCGCTCGCCCATGACCTCGTCGAGCTCGGTGGGCAGGGGTCCGCTGCCGACCCGGGTCGTATAGGCCTTCACGACGCCGAGGACGCCGTTGATGGCCAGGGGCCCGATCCCGGTGCCGCTGGCCGCGGCCGCCGCCGTCGTGTTGGACGAGGTGACGTACGGGTAGGTGCCGTGGTCCACGTCCAGGAGCGCGCCCTGGGCGCCTTCCATCAGGATGCGCTTGCCGGCGGCCAGGGCGTCGTGGATCTCCAGGCCCACGTCCGTGAGGCGCGGCCGCAGCCGCTCGCCGGCCGCCAGCACCTCGTCGACGAGGCGCGCCGGGTCCACGGGCTCGCCGCCGGCGTTGCGCAGCCGCTCGTTGGCGTGCTCGATGGTGTGGGCGAGGAGCGTTCGGGCCCGGTCCGGGTCCCGCAGGTCGCCGGCGCGGACGCCGCGCCGCGCGATCTTGTCCTCGTACGCCGGGCCGATCCCGCGCCCGGTCGTGCCGATCTTGGCGTCGCCCCGTCTCTTCTCGCTGGCCTGGTCCAGCCGCTTGTGGTACTCCAGCAGGAGGTGCGCCCGCCCGCTCACGCCGATGCGCCCTTCCCCGTCGATACCCCGGGCGGCCAGCGCGTCCAGCTCCTCGAAGAACTGGGCCACGTCCAGCACGACCCCGTTCCCCAGGAGGCACCGCTTCTCCGGGTGCAGGATCCCCGACGGGATCTGGTGCAGGATGAACTCTTCGCCCGCCACGTCCACGGTGTGGCCGGCGTTGGCGCCACCCTGGTAGCGCACCACGATGTCCACGCCGTCGGCGAGCACGTCCACGATCTTGCCCTTGCCCTCGTCGCCCCACTGGGAGCCGACGACGACCAGGCACTGGTGTCGTTCTGGCATGCGAGGAACCTAGTCAAACGGGGCCGGCCAGGCGAGGGTCGGCGGCGGCTCGCCGCACCACGCGGATCGCTTCGGCCAGCCCCGTGCCGTCGAGCCGATCCGCCCGGTCGCCCGGCGTGTGCACCCTCGCCAGCGATCGCAGCGATCCGCGCAGGACGGTCACCGCAGGCACCCCCGCCCTGGCGAAGGGCATGTGATCGGTCAGGAGGCCGAGGGGCAGCCGTCCGATCGAGACGTCGACGGACTCCTGCTCGGCGGCCCGGTAGAGCGCCGTCAACAGCGAATCGGGCCGGCGCCCGCCGGCGAGGCCGCGACCGTAGACGACGCGCAGGCGGCCCCGGTCGTCCAGCCCGTCCAGGTTGACCACGCCGACCACATTGCCCACGCGGCCCACGGCCGCGCGGGCTCCGACGAGGCCCAGCTCTTCGGCGTCGGTGACCAGGGCGGCCACGGGCACGTCCCGGAGCATGCCCGCCAGGGTCAGGAGTGCGACCAGGCCCGTGGCGTTGTCCAGCGCGCCCGGGGAGCGGTTGCCCGTCCGGGCGACCGCCAGGGCGAGGCCGCCGACGATGGCCAGGCCGGCGCCGACGCCGGCTCCCGGTGCCGGCACCGCGGCGAGCCAGGCGAAGGCGGACCCGGCCGTGAGTCCAAGCCAGCCGAGGGCGGCGGCGGACCCGGCGAGCGTGCGCACCAGCGTGGGCAGCCCCTGGGACTTGGAGTCCAGGTGCGCGACCAGCAGCACGGGGGGCCGGTCGTCCTCCGTCCGGGTCGCCAGCAGGTTCGCGCCGGTGCGCCGGGCGAGGGGGAAGCGTCTGATGGCCGCGGGGAGTCGCGCCAGCGCCCAGGTCACGGCGAGCGCCAGCGCCAGGAGCACGACGACGGCGGTCCCGGGCCGCCCGGCCGACAGGGACAGGAAGGCGGCGGCGGCGGTCACGACGACGGCGATGCCGAGAACGGGCAGGCCATGGATGCCCGGCCAGGCCGAGTACTCGAACGGAAGGGCCCGGACCTGGAAGCCCAGCTCCTCGAGGCGGTCACGCACCCGGCGCGCGGTGTCGTCGGCGGCGTCGGTACCGGCCAGCCGCGGCCGGGCCAGGTCCCGGACGCGGCGCTGGAGGGACGCCAGGTCCGGCGCGCCCATCTCCCCGGCCGTCATCCGTTCAGAAGAGCCTGGCGTTCCTGAGCACCCGCTCGACGCGCTGACGGTCCTTGTCGGACGCCGGGAGCAGCGGCGGGCGCGGCGGCCCGCCGGTGAAGCCCAGGAGTTCGAGGCCGGCCTTGATCCCGCCGATGCCGGTGCCGCCGACGATCTCCCGGTGCACGTTGGTCATGCGCTCCTGGATCGTGCCGGCCTCCTGTGCCCGGTCCTCGTGGAGGTACCGGATGAGCTGACCGTACGCCGTGCCGGCCAGCAGGCCGGCCGCCAGGATGCCTCCGGCGGCGCCCAGCTCCAGGGCCGAGTAGAGGAGGGTGCCGTTGCCCACGAAGAGCCGCGCGTCCTCGTTGCAGGCGTTCGTGTACTCGGCGAACCGCTTCAGGTCGCCCGAGGAGTCCTTGAGGCCGACGATGTTCGGGTGGCGCATGAGCTCCGCCACCAGGCCCGGCTCCAGCTCCACGTGGACGTATTTGGGCATGAAGTAGAGGAGGACCGGGATCGGTGAGCCGTCGGCCACGGCGGTGAAATGCTCCCGTACGGCGTGGGCGGAGAGGACGGGCCCGTAGTAGACCGGGGCGTGGACCAGCACGGCCTCGGCGCCGACCTCGGCCAGGCGTCGGGCGATGCGGATGACCCCTCGTGTCGAGTCGGCGCCGGCTCCGGCGACCAGGCCGTGGTCCCGGGGCACGACGTCCCGGGCGTACTCCATGAGCCGCACCTTCTCGTCGTCCTCCAGGAGCGCCCCTTCCCCCGTGGATCCGAAGAGGACGAACCCGTCGATGGGTTGCTCCAGCCACCTGCGCAGGTTGTCTCGCAGGCTCACCGGCTCGACGTCGCCGGTGACGGGGTCGAAGGGCGTGGTGACCGGGACGTACAGGCCACTGAGCCAGCTCGCGTCGGTTTGGTCAGGCAAGGGTCCTCATCTTCAGTTCGAAGTCGGACGGGTTGTTGGCGGCGTGCTTCGCCACGTCGAAGTCCACCTTCTCTTCGCGCACGAGGTCCATGAGATGCTGATCGAAGGTCTGGGAGCCGTACTGCTCCCGGCCCTCGGCGATGAGGTCGGCGATCTCGTCGATCCGCTCCGGGTCCCGGATCAGGTCCCGGATCGTCGAGGTCACGACCATGACCTCGCACGCCGCGATCCGGCCCTTCCGATCGACGGTCGGCAGCAGACGCTGGCTCACCACGCCGATGAGGGACTCGGACAGACGGACCCGCACCATCTCCTGCTCTTCCGGCGGGAAGACGGCAATGACGCGGCTGATCGTCTTGACGGCGTTCTGGGTGTGGAGCGTCGAGAAGAGGAGGTGGCCCGTCTCCGCCGCCTTGAGAGCCGTGTCGATGGTCTCCGTGTCCCGCATCTCGCCCACCAGGATCGTGTCCGGGTCCTCGCGGAGCGCCGCCCGCAGCCCCTTCGCGAACGACTCGGTGTCGGTGCCGATCTCGCGCTGCGTGATGGACGCCTCGTTGTCCTTGTGCAGGAACTCGATGGGATCCTCGAGAGTGAGAATGTGGTCCTTCTTGTGGCGGTTGATGTGGTTCAGCATAGCCGCCAGCGTGGTGCTCTTCCCCGAGCCCGTGACGCCCGTGACCAGGATCATGCCGCGCTCGTGCATGGACATGTCGGCGAGCACCGGGGGCAGTTTCAGGTCATCCAGCGTCGGGATCTCCACCGGGATGACCCGCATGATGATCCCCAGGGTGCCGCGCTGCCGGAATATGTTCACCCGGAACCGGCCCACGCCGGGCGCGCCCCAGGAGCAGTCGTAGTCCCGCAGCTTGTCGATGTTGCCACGCTCCCACTCCGGGAGCAGCTGCTGCGCCAGCTGTCGGCTCTGCTCCGCTCCGACCTGCTGCTTCGTGATGGGCATGAGCTCACCCTGGACCCGCGCCCGGATGAAGTCACCCGCCTTGATGTGGACATCGGAGGCGCCCTGCTGGATGGCGCTCTTGAGGATATCGATCATGCGATTCAGGGGTTGGGGAAACGAGCGCGCCGGAACCCGTCGACGCCACCGGGGCCGTGGACCGGCCGCACGCGTGGAGCGGTCGACGGTCGGCGTTCAGGCGTCAACTTAATAGCCAGCCTCCTTGTCGACCACGTTCACCAGAGGCCGCCCCGCCAGGTAGCGCTCGATGTTGTCCAGGATCAGCGCCAGCTGCCGGCCCCAGTAGCGGTCGCCGTAAGCAGACATGTGGGGCGTGATGATCAGGTCGGGCGCGCTCCACAGCGGGTGCCCCTCCGGGAGCGGCTCCTGGCGGAAGACGTCCAGCGCAGCACCGCCGATGCGCCCGTCGTTCAATGCCGCGACGAGGGCGTCCTCGTCCACGACGGGGCCCCGGCCCACGTTGATGAGCACGGCGTGGCGCCGCATGAGCGCCAGCGCTTCCCGGCCCACGAGCCCCCGCGTCTCCCGCGTCTCGGGCACCGTCACCACGACGAAGTCCGACTCCCGGAGCAGGCGTCGGAAGCCCTCGTCGTCGTGGAAGACCTCCACGCCGGGCACGTCCTCCACGCCCTGTCGACGCCGCCGCAGCCCGAGGACCCGGGCGCCCAGCGCCACGCATCGGCGGGCCACTTCCCGGCCGATCCCGCCCAGCCCGAGGACGCCCACCGTGCTGCCCGCCAGCTCGCGGATCGGCGCATCCGGCCCGTCGAACCGCCGCTTCTCCCATACGCCCCGGCGCTGCGCCTCGAGGGCCACCGGCAGGCCCCGGGCGAAGTACAGCATGAAGGCCAGCACCGACTCGGCGATGGGCGGCCCGAAGATGCCCGCCGAGTTGGTGAACAGGATGTCCCGCTCCAGCATGGGACGGGTGAGCCAGCTACCGACGCCGGCCGTACCGGTGTGGACCCACTTCAGCGCCGGGCCCGCCTCCAGGATCGACGCCGGGATGCCGAGCCCCAGGTACACCTCGGCGTCCGCCACCGCCGCCAGCGTCTCCGGCGACGCCGCGCCGCTGCCGTCGCCGGAACCGTCGGCCAGGACGTCCACCACCTCCACCGTCCAGTCGTCGGGCAGTGCGGCACGGATCCGGTCCGGCACGTGGTCCGGCATGGCGTAGACCGGACGCCGGTCGTCCATGTCCAGCACCAGCTTCCTCATCCGCGCCGCACCTTGCGGACGCCTTCGAGCTCGCCCACCCGGGACACGATCCGCGACCAGTTCCGTGGCCGACCGGTCGCCTCGAACGTCAGGATCAGGGCGTCATCGGTACGCTCCACGTCGACGCCGGCCACCTGGAGGCCACCCTCGTCCAGCACCGCCTCCACCAGCGCCAGCGTGTCCGTGTCGTCATCGGCGGTGACGTGGAGCAGACGCTCCTGGCTCGGCAGGAACCGGGTTTCTACCCAACCCAACACGACGAGCGCCAGCAGCACCAGCGCCGTGGTGCTCACCGCCTCCACGTACAGCCCCGCTCCCGCCGTCATGCCGATGGCCGCCACGACCCAGATCGTCGCCGCCGTCGTGAGCCCGTGGACGCCGCCCCGCGCCTGGATGATCGTGCCGGCCCCCAGGAAGCCGATCCCGCTGACGATCTGGGCCGCGATCCGGCCCGGGTCCGCGACCTTGCCCGGCGGCACGCTCGCCCCGATATGCAGCGACAGATCGGTCAGCACCGCCGCACCCACGCAGATCAACAGGTTCGTGCGGAAGCCGGCGGGCTTGCCGCTCAGCTCTCGCTCGAGGCCGATGATCCCGCCCAGGAGAGCGGCCAGGCCCAGACGGACCAGCAACTCGAGCTGGTCCGTGGTCAGCAGACTCGTGAACTCGCCCATGGACCTTTCACCTCTCGTGACTCGGCCGACGTCGGCGCCGCCCTGCGGCTCGCCTGGCACCGGCGTCGCATCGTCGTAATCTTAAGCGGTTCGTCCGAGGCGAGCGAGGCGCGGGACCGGGAGGCGCGGATGGAAGAAGCGGAACTGCTCGAAGTGGCACGGGAAGCGGCACGGGCCGCCGCGGAGGTCCACCGGTCTCGGCTCGGCACGACGCCCATGGACGCGTGGAACGAGAAGGGCGTCGCCGACTTCGTCACGGACGTGGACCGGGAAGCCGAAGAGCGCATCCTGGAGATCATCCGGCGCCGGTGCCCCGACCACGCCATCCTGGCCGAGGAGTCCGCGGACGCGGGCGGCACCGCCGACGACGCGCCCTGGCTCTGGATCGTCGACCCCCTGGACGGCACGACGAACTACCTCCACGGCTACCGCGCCTATTCCGTGTCCGTGGCGGTGGCCCATCGCCGGGAGCTCGTCGCCGGCGTCGTCATCGACTCCAGCAGTCACGGCGAGTGGACCGCCACCCGCGGCGGCGGCGCCCGCCTGGACGGGGACCCCATCCGCGTGTCCACCGTCGACGAGCCCGGTCTCGCCCTCATCGGCACCGGATTCCCCTTCAAGGTGAAGCACCTGCTGCCCACCTACCTCGGCCAGCTCGAGCGGGTGCTCCGGAAGACCGCCGGCGTCCGCCGGGCCGGATCCGCCGCGCTGGACCTGTGCTGGCTCGCCGTCGGGCGGCTCGATGGCTTCTGGGAGCTCTGGCTCGCCCCCTGGGACATCGCCGCCGGCACCCTCATCGCCCGGGAGGCCGGCGCCCTCATCACCACCCTCGACGGCGACCCCGACATGCTCCGCCACGGCACCGGCACCGCCGTCCTCGCCGGGAACCCGCCCATCTACGACGCGCTCCGCCACATCCTCCTCACCCCGTGACCCCTCCCCCTACCTCCTCGCCGTATCGCCGCTCCTCCCGCCTCCCGCCTGCAGTATTTCGCCTTTCGCCGAGGTCTGCCGTAGATTGAAGGGTTCCACCGGCATCGAGCACTATCGGAGACGCAGCCCATGAGTACTCGTCGTGTATTCGGTCTCGCACTCGCCCTGTCTTTCCTGCCCGCTTTCGCGCCGGCCCAGACGGGTCGGGCCGATGTGGCGGCCCTGTTCTCCGCGCTGGAGTTCCGCTCCATCGGGCCCGCCGTCGTGGGCGGCCGTATCCACGGTGTGGAGGCGCTGCCCGACGACCCGGCCACCATCTACGTGGCGACGGCGTCCGGCGGCATCTGGAAGACGGTGAACAAGGGCACGGACTGGACGCCCGTCTTCGACGACCAGCCCGTCAGCACCTTCGGCGACATCGCCATCGCGCCGTCGAACCCCGAGATCCTGTACGCCGGCACCGGCGAGCAGAACAACAGGCAGAGCACGTCGTGGGGCAACGGCGTCTACCGCTCGGACGACGGCGGCGAGACCTGGCGCCATCTCGGGCTGGACGAGACGCGCCACATCGGCAAGGTCGAGGTCCATCCCACGAACCCGGACATCGCGTACGTGGCGGCGCTCGGGAACCTCTGGCGGGGCAGCCCGGAGCGCGGCGTCTTCAAGACCACGGACGGCGGACGCACCTGGGAGAAGGTGTTGTACGTGGACGAGTACACGGGCGCCGTCGACATGGTCATGGATCCGTCCGACCCCGGGACGCTGTACGCCGCCACCTACCAGCGCCTGCGCCGGAGCTGGGGCTTCAACGGCGGCGGGCCGGGCAGCGGCATCTACAAGACCACGGACGGCGGCGACAACTGGGACGAGCTGACCGACGGCATCCCGTCGGGCGACAAGGGCCGCATCGGCCTCGCCATCGCCCGGACGAACCCGCAGGTGCTCAATGCCATCATCCAGCACGCCGAGGAGGGCGGCGTGTATCGAAGCGAGGACGGCGGCCGGAGCTGGACCCAGGTGAGCGACCAGAACATCCGGCCCATGTACTACAGCCACATCTACATCGATCCCACGAACGAGAACCGGGTCTACCGTCTCGCCACCTACTCGTTCCGGAGCGAGGACGGCGGCCGCACCTGGACGGACATCTCGGCGCGGCTCACCTACGACGTGGGCGTCCACTCGGACCACCACGACATGTGGATCGACCCGAACCACCCGGACCACTTCTACCTGGTGGGCGACGCCGGGTTCTACGAGACCTGGGACCGTGGCTCACGGTACACGCGCATCAACAACTTCCCCATCGCCCAGTTCTACGGCATCGGGGTGGACATGCGGGACCCGTACTGGATCTACGGCGGGCTCCAGGACAACCACTCGTTCATGGGTCCGAGCGCCACGCGTCACTGGGCCGGCATCATCAACGACGACTGGCGCCAGATCGGGTTCGGCGATGGGATGTACTGGCAGGTCGACCCGAACAGCCCGCGCTACGCCTTCGGCAACGCCCAGAACGGGAGCTGGACCCGGGTCGACGCCTTCACCGGCGACCTGATGGACATCGAGCCACTGGAACCGGAAGGAGAAGACTTCCGCTACGACTGGGTCTCGCCGAGCCTGCTGTCCCGGCATGACATCCCGCCCACCTTCTACGCGGGCGGCAACTACCTGTTCATCTCGGAGGACCTGGGCTCGAGCTGGCGCCGGACCGAGGACCTGAGCCGCCAGATCGATCGGGACACGCTGGAGCTCATGGGCGTGAAGGGCGCCGACATCACCCTCTCACGCAACGACGGGACCTCGTCCTTCGGCGAAGCGACGACCATCGGCGAGAGCCCGCTGGACCCGGCCATCCTGTGGGTCGGGATGGATGACGGGAACCTCCAGGTCTCCCGGGACGCCGGCGAGAGCTGGACGGAGGTCAGCGGCAACGTGCGCGGCGTGCCGGATGGCACGTACGTGAGCCGCATCACGCCGTCGGCCGCGGCGCCGGGCGTGGCGTACGCCACCTTCGATGCGCACCGGGACGGCGACTTCCGGCCGTACGTGTTCAAGACGGAAGACTTCGGTCGCTCGTGGATGCAGATCACGGACGGGCTCCAGGGCGCAGGCTCCGTCAACGAGATCATCGAGCACCCGGACGACCCCGACGTCCTCTTCCTGGGCACCGAGCACGCTCTCTACGTCTCGCTGGACGCAGGTTCCCACTGGCACCGCTTCGGCGCCAACCTGCCCACCACGGCGTACGACGACATGCTGATCCACCCCCGGGACAAGGACCTGGTCGTGGCCACTCACGGCCGCGCCATCTGGATCCTGGACGACGCGGGCTTCCTGACCGACTGGTCCCGGGACGCCGCCCGGGCCAGGGCCCACCTCTTCCCGGTGCGGCGGGCCACCATCTTCCAGTACTGGAAGGACACGTCGTACCGCGGGCAGGACCTCTACGCCGGCACGAACCCGCCTTTCGGCGCCATCATCCGCTACCACCTGGGCCGGGAGGCCGACGCCCGGATCGAGATCCGCCGTGACGACGGCTGGCTGATCCGGACGCTGGACGTGCCGGAAGAAGCCGGCGTCATCCACACCGTGACCTGGGACCTGCGCCACGAGCCGCCGGCGAGCTTCGACTTCTTCGGCCGCGATGAAGAAGAGGAGCAGCCCGAGCTGCCACACCCCGTCGAGCCCCGCGGGCCGTTCGTCTCGCCGGGGACCTACACGGTGGCCCTCGTCACCGACGGTCGTGAGGTGACCCGGACGGTGGAGGTCCGCGGTGATCCGGAGATGCCCATCACCGACGAGCAGTACCGCCGGCGGGAGGCGTTCCTCGTGGAGCTGGCCGCCCTCCAGAACCGGGTCGCAGACGCGTTCGAGGAGGTGGAGACCCTGCGGCGTGCCTCAGAAGAGCCCACTGCCGCGATGAACCAGTTGCGCGGCCGGCTCAACGGCATCCGCCGTGGCCTCTCCGGTCTGGCGTCCACGTTCAACGGCAGGGGTGTCCGGCAAGGCACCCTGTACCCGCCCACGGAGACGCACCAGGCCGAGAAGCAGCGCCTGGCGCACGAGCTGCAGGAGGCGCTCCAGACCCTGGCCCGGCTGCGCTGAGGTTGAGGACACGCGACCGGGCCGGCGCCCGGAGCGGGACCCGGCCCCGTCGTCGCGGGTAGTACGCCGGGAACGAGGCTGACACGAACGGAATGACGAACACGCAGGCATCCTCGCGACGACGCGGGTTTCTCGCCATCGGTGGACTCATCGCCCTGGCCATGGGTGCCGGGGCGGCCGGCATCGCCATCGGAGCGTGGACGCACGTCTGCCACGACTGCCCGTCCATCGCCCAGCTCTACGGCTGGGAGCCCAAGCAGTCTACGAAGATCCTGAGCCACGACGGCCGGCTCATCGCCGAGCTGGCCCAGCAGCGTCGTACGCCGGTGGACATGGACGACCTGCCGGCGTACGTGCCCCAGGCCTTCATCGCGGTGGAGGACAAGCGGTTCTACGACCACCCCGGGTTCGACATCCTCGGCTACATGCGCGCGGCGCGGAACCTGGTGCTCCAGCGTCGCATCGCGGGAGGCGGCAGCACGATCACGGTGCAGCTCGCCCGGCACATGTTCATCGAGGAGATCGGGTTCGACCAGTCCTTCCGGCGCAAGCTGAAGGAGCTCCACGTGGCGCTGGACCTGGAGCAGGTCTACACCAAGGACCAGATCCTCCAGGCCTACATCAACCAGATCAATTACGGCCACGGCTGGTACGGCATCGAGTCGGCGTCCCAGAACTACTTCGGCAAGCCCGCGGCGCGTCTGGACCCGGCCGAGGCCGCGCTCCTGGCGGCGGTGGTGAACCTGCCGGGCCGCTACTCGCCGCTCATCGACCCGGACGCCGCCGAGTCGCGCCGCAACCTGGTCCTCGAGCTCATGGGCCGGCAGGGCTTCCTGACGCCCGAGGAGGCGGACGCGTGGAAGCGGGCGCCGGTCCCCACGACCCGCGCGGATCCCACGCACGGCGACCTGGCGCCCTACTTCGTGGAATGGGTCCGGAGCATCCTGGACGACCGCTTCGGCCCCGACCTCTACACCAAGGGCTACCGCATCTTCACGACCCTCGACGTGGCCATGCAGCGGATCGCCAACGAGGCCATGGAGGCGGGCTTCGAGCGTATCGAGACGGACTCGGCTTTCGAGCACCAGACGTACGCCGAGTTCATGGCGCCGGACACGACCGACTCCGCCGCCACGTCCACGGGCCCGCCGGTCTACACGGACTCGTCGTACATCCAGGGCATGTTCCTGGCCATGGACACCCGGACCGGCGAGGTGAAGGCCATGATCGGGGGCCGGGACTTCCGGCGGTCCAAGTTCAACCGGGCGACGCAGGCCCGGCGGCAGCCCGGCTCGGTCTTCAAGCCGTTCGTCTACACCGCCGCCATCGCGGGCGGGATCCCGGCCTCCCACGTCATCTACGACACGCCGGTGACGCTGGACCAGCCGGACGGCACCAAGTGGTCGCCGCGGAATTACACGTACGACTTCAAGGGCCCCATGACGCTTCGGGAGGCGCTCAGGCGATCCATCAACGTCGTGGCGGTCAAGACGGGCATGGAGGTCGGTATCGAGACGGTGGCCCAGTATGCCCAGCAGATGGGCATCCAGACCCCGATCCCGCGGGTGCCGTCCACCGCCATCGGCGCCGCGGACGTCATCCCGATCCAGGTGGCCGAGGCGTATACGACCTTCGCCAACCTGGGGACGAAGGTGAAGCCGCGCGGGATCCTGCGCGTCGAGAACGCGGATGGCAACGTCGTCATGGAGACGGAGCCGGAGCGGGATCGGGTCCTGGACGAGCAAGTCTCCTTCATCCTGCTGGACATGATGCGCGACGTGGTGGACCGGGGGAGCGCGTACTCCGTGCGCGACCCGAACCGGGGCGCCGTGCCCTACGGCCTGCCCGCGGCCGGGAAGACGGGGACGACCAACGACTTCACCGACGTCTGGTTCATGGGCTTCACGCCCGACCTGCTGGCCGGTGCCTGGTTCGGGTTCGACAAGCCCCGCACCATCACGCCGAACGCGGCGGGCGGCAGCTTCGCCGCACCGGTCTGGGCCGAGTTCATGAAGGCCGTCTACTACGGTCCGGAGCCGGACACGACGACGCCGGAAGGAGACCTGCCGGAGCCGGGCACGCCCGAGGCGGAGGCCCTGGCCCTCCAGGGCGGCGACCTGCCCACCGAGCCGTTGCGGGACGTGCCGGACCGGTGGATCATCCCCGAGGGCATGACGATCCGGCGCATCGACGACGAGAGCGGCAAGCTGGCCACCGAGTTCTGTCCCCGGGAGTTCACCTACTGGGAGGTGTTCATCCCCGGCACCGAGCCCACGGAACTGTGCGACCTGCACGGGCCCGGCCTCTTCGGCGCCCCGCTCCGGGACATCGAGATGGAGGCGGACACCACCGGCCTGGGAGGCCAGCCGCCCGATTCGATCCTGCCCGCCCGCTACCGCCGGCCGGACACCGCCCGGGACACCATCCCGCCGGGAGGCTGAGCCTCAGGCCAACGTCTCGACGCCCCGTGCCGTGATGCGGTGCGAGACGAGGGGCAGCGGCTCCGTCTGCCCATCGTCCAGCGTCACGGCGCCGCGCAGCGCCCGCGCGCCTTCCTCCGCGTCGTCCTCCGTGGCCGCGAGGACCCGGCCCAGCGGCGCGCCGACCTCCAGTTCCGAGCCCGGCCTCACATCCAGCACGAACCCCACGGCGGGGTCGATCCCCGCATCCATGGCCCGTCGGCCTCCACCCAGCGCCAGGACGGCCTCGCCGAGGGCACGGGCGTCCACCGCGTGGACCCGACCGCCCGCCTCCGCCGTCACCACACGTGTCACCGGCGCCCGGGGCAGCCGGTCGGGATCGTCCACCACCCCGGGGTCCCCGCCCTGTGCCTCGATGATGCGCCGCATCATGGCCGCTGCGCGGCCGTCCTCGAGCGCGGTCCGGGCCCGCTCCAGGGCCTCCGGCCGTCCCGGTGCGGCATCCCCCAGCATCAGCATCTCGGCGGCCAGCGCCAGCGTCACCTCCACCAGATCCTCGGGCCCGTCTCCCGTCAGCGTGCGCACGGCTTCGGCGGTCTCCACCGCGTTGCCCACGGCCCGGCCCAGCGGCCGGTCCATGGCCGTGACGAGGGCGACCACGTCCACACCGTGGGACGCCCCGATCCGGATCATCGTACGGCCCAGCTCCAGCGCATCGTCGAGCTCCGGCAGGAACGCGCCGCCGCCGCGCTTCACGTCCAGCACCAGGCCGTCCACCCCCTCCGCGATCTTCTTGCTCATGATGCTCGCCGCCATGAGGGGTATGGCGTCCACGGTGGCCGTGACGTCGCGCAGGGCGTAGAGGCGCCCGTCCAGCGGCGTCAGCTCGTCCGTCTGGCCGACGAGGGCACAGCCGAGATCCAGCACCTGGCGCCGGAAGGCGGCCAGGTCGAGCTGCGTGCGGAAGCCGGGGATCGCTTCGAGCTTGTCCACCGTGCCGGTGGTGTGGCCGAGCCCCCGCCCGCTGATCATCGGGACCTGCACCCCGAGGGAGGCCACCAGCGGTGCCAGAACGAGGGAGACCTTGTCGCCGACCCCGCCGGTGGAATGCTTGTCGATCCTGCGCCGGCCGTCGTCCGGGAAGCGGACGGTGACGCCCGAGTCGATGACGGCGGCCACCAGCGTGTCCAGCTCGGTGGCATCCAGACCCCGGAAGTAGGTGGCCATGAGGAAGGCGGCCATCTGGTAGTCCGGCACGTCGCCGGCCGCGAAGCCGTCGAGGAGCGCCCGCATCTCCTCCCGCGTCAGCGGGGCACCGTCGCGCTTGCTCCTGATCAGACGATACGGGATCACGCGGCTCAATCGTCGTCCGGGCCGGTCCCGGACCAGATCGGGTCGCGGTCGTCCGGATGGTCGGCTTCCGCCTCGGCGGCGTCGGCGACGTCGGCGTTCTCGGGTTCGTCGTCCCCGTTGACCGCGAGCCTCAGCTGCGTCCCGGCGTGCGCTACATCACCCCAGTCGTCGAAGAGGTCGGCCATCCAGTCGTAGATCGTGCGCAGGGCACGCTGCATCGCCTTCAACCGCCGCTTCCGCTCCGCACCGTCGGTGTGCAGCGCGTCCCGCATCACCCGGCCGAAGTCCTCCGGGTCGTACGGATTGATCTCGAACGCCCCGTCGCTCAGCTCCTCGGACGCCCCCGCGAACCGGGACAGCAGCAGCGTGCCGCGCAGGTCGACCTGACTCGCCACGAACTCCTTGGCCACCAGGTTCATTCCGTCCTGGAGCGAGGCCACGACGCACATGTCCGCCGCCCGGTACAGCACCGCGAGGCGGTCCGAGGGCAGCGACTGCTTGATCAGGTGGACGGGCTGCCAGTCCGGCGTGCCGTAGCGGTCGTTGATCTCCCACGTCACCCGCTCGACCTTCTGGGTCAGCTCGTCGTACGCCTCGATGTCCGTGCGGCTCGGCACCGCGACCTGGACGAAGGAGAAGCGCTGCCGGAACTCGGGGTACCGTCGCCACAGGATGTCCAGCGCCTTGAGCTTCTCCGGCAGGCCTTTCGAGTAGTCCATGCGGTCCACCCCGATGCCGAGCTGGCCCTCCGGCGGACTGTACCGGGCCCGGATCCGCTCCACCTGCGTCTCCGCGTCCCCGTCGCTGGCCGCGGACCGGAACGCGTCACTGTCGATGGAGATGGGATGGGCACGCACGTGGCAGGTGTGGTCGTTCATCGTCGCCGAACGCCCGTCCCAGTCGACCCGGGCAGCGGCCAGCTCCTCGGCGGCGCTCAGGAAATGGGTTCCGAACGACGGCAGGTGGAAGGCCAGCAGGTCGTTGGCCAGCAGCCCGTGCACCAGCTCCCGTGCCTGGGGCGTCACCTCGAAGATCTCCGTGGGCGGCCACGGGATGTGCCAGAAGTGGGCCAGCATGAGCTCCGACCGTCTGGCCCGCACCAGGCGCGGCGCCAGCGCCAGGTGGTAGTCCTGGAACCAGACGGCCGCCTCCGCGCCCCGGGTCTCGTCGAGCACCGCCTCGGCGAACCGGCGGTTCACGCGCTTGTAGCGCTCCCAGTACCGGGACCGCACGCGGGTCAGCGCCGGCCGCAGATGGCAGAGCGGCCAGAGGAACTGGTTCGCGTAGCCCAGGTAGTAGCGGTTGATGTCGTGCTGATCGAGCCAGACCCGGCGCACCGTGTAGCTCTCCTCGTCCGGCGGCACCCGGACCCGGTCCTCCTGGTCCACCACCGCCGCGTCCGCGTCCCCGCTGCCCCAGGCGATCCACGTGCCGCCCACCGCTCGCAGCAGCGGATCCAGCGCGGAGGTCAGCCCGCCCGCCGGCCGTTTCACCCGGACCTCACCCACCTCCTCGCCCCACCGGTGCTCGTACGGCTCCCGGTTGCTCACCACCACGAACTGCTCATCCGGGAAGGCGCGCCGGAACCGGCGCGCCATGTCCTCGGCGCCCAGGCGTCGCTGGTCGCGGGCCCGCATCAGCGCTTCAGCTTCCGGCGCCCGCGGTCCACGGCGTCGCGCATGTCGTCCGACCAGTCCTCGACCTGGTCCTGGGCCGCGAACCGCGCGTCCTCCATGGCGTGTGCGAGCTGGCGCCGCGTGCGCCGGCCGCTCTGGGGAGCGAAGAGCAGCGCGAGCCCCACGCCGATCGTCGTGCCCAGCACGAACCCGGCGACGAAAGTGAGCGCCTGTGAGTCATCCCCGTAGTATTCCATGTTCACCTCGCAGATGGAGCGTTCCCTCTTCCAGCGGTGCAACGCCCGTGCCGTCTCACGTGCGGCCGCCGACGGTCAGGGCAACGTCCTCGACCATGAGCGCCTCCACCGCATCCGGGTCCTTCGGCGCGCCCTCGGACAGCACGACGGCGCCCGTCGCCGTCACCAGCACGTCGTCCTCGATCCTGATCCCGATCCCCTCCCCGGGGATGTAGAGCCCCGGCTCCACCGTGAGCACCATCCCCGGTGCCAGCGGCGTGCCGTAACCGCCCACGTCGTGGACGTCCATGCCCAGCCAGTGGGACAGGCCATGGACGAAATACGCGTCGCAGCTCCGCTCCCCGCAGAGGGCGCCCGAATGGTCCCGCATGAACGTCCGCGCGATGCGGTCCAGCTCGGAGACGGTCACGCCCGGGTGGACCGCGTCGATGGCGGCCTGCTGGGCGCCCAGGACCAGGCGATAGAGCGCCCGTTGACGCTCGGTGAAGGTCCCGCTCACCGGGATCGTCCGCGTGACGTCCGCCGTGTAGTACCCGTACTCCGCGCCGATGTCCATCACCACGAGGTCCCCCGCCTCCATTCGCCGACGGTTCCTGTCGTAGTGGAGCACGGTGGAATTCGGCCCGGAGCCGACGATGCTCGGGAACCCGACCCGCTCCGCGCCGCCCGCCCGGAACACGTACTCGATGACGGCCTCCAGCTCGTACTCGAAGAGGCCCGGTCGCGCCGCGCGCATCGCCGCGCGTTGTGCTGCCACCGTGATCTCGACGGCCCGTCGTAGACGGCGCAGCTCCTCGTCGTCCTTGACCAGACGCAGCGCGTCCAGATGCGTCCCCACCGCCGCCACCCGCACACCGCCCAGGGACTCGCTCACGCACGAGGCCGGCGGGACGTGGGGCGACCCGCTCGTCGGCGCACAGGGCGGCTCCTCCATCCAGAGCGCGCCCGCATGGACCGGCGAGTCCGGCTCCGACACCAGGGAGCCCAGGACATCCTGGAATGCGTCGGCCGGCCGCACGTCCTGCACCCCGGTGAGCCTTGCCGCCTCGGCGCCCGGCCCGAGCCGCGGCCCCGTCCACCGCTCGGCGCCCGGGTCCCGGCGACGCAGGAAGAGTATGACCTGGTCCTTCCCCGCCGCCGGCGCCACCATCAGCAGGCGGGCCGACGGCGTCTCCAGCCCCGTCAGGTAGAAGAGCTCGTTGCTCTGACGGAAGTCGCTGTCCTGGGCGTGGTCCCGCTCGATGCCCCGTAGATCCGCCGAGTGGATGACCGCCGCGCCCGGACGGATGCGGTCCAGCAGCGCCTGCCGCCGCGCCTCCAGCACCGCGGCGGGGACCGGCCCGGCCGGCGACCCGACCTGGGCCGCGGCCGGCGTCAGCGGCACCACGGCCAGCACCACGGCCAGGGCGATCCCGGCACCCCGACGCCCAGGTTGGGAACGGTTCATGAACCGCCTTCTGAAGCTCGCGTTCCGCGCTGTACGGCGCACCTCGTGGAGGATACGCCGGGCCCGATTCCGGCGCAAACGCGTCCGTCCAGGCCCGATACACCGGTGCGGCACGGCGGGGTCCCGGCTTGACGCGTGGTGCCGGCGTCCCCATTTCCCTCACCCAGAGACGCGAGTAGCCGGAGGCACACGGCGAATACACGGAGCTCCTCTGCGCCTCCACCGGACGGGAGAGACCACCTTGGGCGTCGACGCGGAGCTGGAGCGGCGAGCGGCCGAGCTGCGCCGGACTCTCAACGAAGCGAACTACCGGTACTACGTCCTGGACGACCCGATGATGTCGGACCAGGAGTACGACCGCCTGCTCCGCGAACTGAAGGAGCTGGAGGCCGAGCACCCGGAGCTGCGCACGCCCGACTCGCCGACCCGGCGGGTCGGCGCGGAGCCCGCCGAGGCCTTCGACAAGGTCGAGCACCTGGCCCCCATGTACTCCCTGGACAACGCGTTCGACGCCGACGAGCTCCGGGCCTGGGAGGACCGGAACGCCCGCATCGCGTCCGAGGTCCGGGACGGCGGCTATGTGGCCGAGCTCAAGATCGACGGCGCAGCCGTCTCCCTCCTCTACGAGGACGGTGTCTTCGTCCGGGGCGCCACCCGGGGCAACGGCCGCATCGGCGAGGCCATCACGCAGAACCTGCGCACCATCCGGGACATCCCGCTCCGTCTGCGGGCCGATGGCGCCATCCCGCCGCGTCTGGAGATCCGGGGGGAGGTGTTCATGTCCCTGTCCGGCTTCGTGGCACTGAACGAGCACAGGGCCGGGACCGGCGAGCCCACCTTCGCGAACCCACGCAACGCGGCGGCGGGCAGCCTGCGTCAGCTCGACCCGGCCATCACCGCGGACCGCCCGCTCCGCTTCTTCGGGTTCCAGGTCCAGCTCGATCCGGACCGCAACGACAGCCTCCCCGTCCGGCGACAGGACGAGGTGCTCGCGCTGCTCCGGGACTGGGGCGTGCCCGTGAACCCGGAGCACCGGGTGTGCCAAAGCCTGGACGACGTCGTCGGTTTCGCCGCACGGGCGGAGCAGGCGCGGGCCGACCTCGATTACGAGATCGACGGCGTCGTGGTCAAGGTCCGGCCCCTCGCCCTCTGGCCCGAGCTCGGCATCATCGGCGAGCGGGAGCCCCGCTTCGCCATCGCCTACAAGTTCGCCCCGGACCTGGCCACCACGAAGCTCCTCGAGATCCGGATCAACGTGGGCCGCACCGGCGCCCTGAATCCGTACGCCGTCCTGGACCCGGTGGAGGTGAGCGGCGCCACCGTCAAACTGGCGACACTGCACAACTTCGAGGACATCGCCCGCAAGGACCTGCGTGAGGGCGACACGGTGCTGGTCAAGCGCGCCGGCGACGTGATCCCCCAGGTCGTGGCGCCCGTCACCGACCAGCGGCCACGAGGCCTCGAGCCGTATCGACCGCCGTCGGAATGCCCACGCTGCGGCACACCCGTGGAACGGCCCGAAGACGAGGTCATGATCTACTGCCCCAACACGTCGTGCCCCGGGCGCATCTACTGGAGCGTGGTCCATTTCGTGTCCCGGGACGCCATGGACATCGAGGGGCTCGGGGAGCGAACCGTGGAGCAGCTCCTGGACGAGGGCCTCATCCAGGACGTCGCCGACCTGTACGATCTCGACGCCGATGACCTTGCGGGCCTGGAGGGTTTTGCGGACCTTTCCGCCCAGAACCTGGTGGACGCCATCGCCGCCGGCCGCGACCTGCCCCTGTCCCGGGTCCTGTTCGCCCTGGGCGTGCGCCACGTCGGTGCCCACGCGGCCCGGCTGCTGGCACGGCATTTCGGCACCATGGACGCCCTCAGCTCGGCGTCCGAAGAGGAGATCGCCGCGGTCCACGGCATCGGCGGCACCACGGCGGCGGCTCTCGGGGCCTTCTTCGACGAGCCGCGCAACGTCCGCCTGGTCGAGCGCCTGGCCGAGGCCGGCGTGAGCATGGAAGAGCCGGTGGAGCGGGCCGAGGCCGCGTCGCTGGCCGGCCTGACCTTCGTCGTGACGGGCACGCTGCCCGGCATGAGCCGCAAGGAGGCGACGGCCTTCATCGAGCGGCACGGTGGCCGCGTCACCGGGAGCGTCACCGGTTCCACGGACTACCTGGTCGCGGGCGAGAGCCCCGGCTCCAAGCTGGAGCGGGCAAAGCAGCTTGACGTGCCGATCCTCACCGAGGACGAGCTGAAAGCGCTGGCCCGCGCCGACGAATAGGAGAGGATGGCACCACATGGCAACGACGTCTTCCAACGCCGACATCCGGATGCCCGTCGCGTCGCTGGCCGCACTGCGCCGGTCCCTTGGGGAGTCCGTCGGCCCGGATACCGCGGCCCGGGCGCTCCAGCGGGCTGGCTTCGCTGCCGGAGACGCCCTCTTCGCCTCCCTGGCCGGCCAGGCCGACGACCTGGCGGACATCCCCATGCCCGAGTTCTTCCGGCGCCTGACCCAGTTGCTGAAGCGCCTGGGCTGGGGCGAGCTCCTCCACGAGGCCACCCACCCGGGCGTCGGCGCCCTGCACACCGGCGACTGGTTCGAGGCGGACACCGTGGAGAACGCCTCGCGACCGAGCTGCTTCTTCACGACCGGGGCCCTGGCCAACCTGCTGGGCCGCACGGCCGGCCAGGACGTAGCCGTCCTCCAGGTGGCGTGCCGGGGCGCCGGCGACCACGAGTGCCGCTTCCTCTTCGGCAGCCGCGAGGCCCTCTCCGCCGTGTACGAGGACGTCATGACGGGCCGGTCCGTGGACGACGCGCTGGCGGCGCTTCGTTAGGTGCGCTTCCTCGGGATCGACTACGGCGAGCGCCGCGTCGGCCTCGCCCTGAGTGACCCGACCGGGATGATCGCCGGGCCACACACCACCCTCAAGCGACGTCGTGGCAAACGGCCGCCCGTGGCCGCCGTGGAGACGGTCATCCGGGAACACGGCGTCACCGGCGTCGTCGTGGGGCTGCCGCTGGACCTGCACGGCGAGGAGACGGCGTGGACCCGGGAGGTCCGGGCCTTCGGCGACGCCCTGGGCGAGCGCACCGGGCTCCCCGTCCACTAC
Organism: uncultured Gemmatimonadaceae bacterium; assembly: GCA_964416095.1. Lineage (GTDB taxonomy): Bacteria > Gemmatimonadota > Gemmatimonadetes > Longimicrobiales > RSA9 > CAYQCY01. The sequence goes on along the minus strand of CAYQCY010000045.1, from coordinate 4,100 downwards.
ATCGACGAGCGCATGACCTCGGTCCGCGCGGAACGGGCCGTCCGGTCCATCGGGCTGCCCAAAGGCGAGCGAGAACGGAAGGAGCGCGTCGACGCCGCCGCCGCGGCACTCATCCTGCAGACGTACCTGGACCGCAGATCCCCGTGAAACGGAGCGCCCCCTTTGCCGTCGTCGCGGCCCTCGTGGCCTGTGGCGGCGCACCCGACGACGCCGACCCGGTCCGGTTCCGGATTCCGCCCGGCACGCCCTTCTCCGTCGTGGCCGACTCCCTCGAGGCCCGAGGCCTGGTCCGCTCGCCGGGCCTGTTCCGCATCTACGCACGCCTCACCGGCGCCACCGACGACATCAAGGCGGGAACGTACGCCCTCCGGCCCGGCTCCGGTTGGGGCGATGTGCTGGAGACGCTCTCCTCCGGCCGCATCCTCACCGAACGGCTCGTCATCCCCGAGGGCTGGGAGCTGCGCCGCATCGCGCCGCGACTCGCGGGCCTCACCGGGCTCGAGACCGACTCGGTGTTCGATCACCTCACCGATTCCACTACCGTGCGGCGGTTCCAGGTGCCGGGGCCCACCATGGAAGGGTACCTCTATCCCGACACCTACATCGTGCCGGCCGACGCGCCCCTGGACACGCTCGTCAGCCGCATGGCCCGGGAGTACCGGGAGGTCTGGACGCCGGAGCGCCGTGCCCGGGCCGATTCGCTGGACATGACCGAAGGCGAGGTGGTGACCCTGGCCTCCATCGTCGAGAAGGAAGCGCAGTTCCGGGACGAGATGCCGCTCATCGCGTCCGTCTTCCACAACCGTCTCCGGCGCGGGTACAGGCTCGGGGCCGACCCCACGGTCCAGTACGCCCTCGGCGACCACCGGGAGCGACTGCTCTACTCCGACATCGAGCGGGTCGCCGACGACCCGTACAACACCTACACCCACTACGGGCTGCCGCCCGGACCCATCGGCTCCCCCAGCGCCGCCGCCATCGACGCCACTCTCCGACCCGCCGACACCGGGTTCCTCTACTTCGTGGCCGCGCCCGATGGACGCCACGTGTTCACCCGGTCCCTGGTGGAGCACAACCGGGCACGCCGTGCCTTGCGACGCCTCCAGGACGACACCACCCGCGCCGCCACCGCCGCCGCCGTGGACAGCATCCTCCGCGCAACCCGTTGACTCCGCCGTGGCCGCACCCGACCTCCGTCTCATCGTCATCACCGACCGGGGCCTCGCCGCGCCGCGCGCCGTGGCGGACGTCGTCGCCGAGGCCCTCGCGGCCGGTGCACCGGCCATCCAGCTCCGCGACAAGGAGGCCGACGCCCGCGAGCTCTACCGCCGGGCCCTGGAGCTACGGGAGCTGACCCGGCGCCACCACGCTCTCCTCTTCATCAACGACCGCCTCGACGTGGCGCTGGCGGCCGGCGCCGACGGCGCCCACCTCGGCCCGGACGACGTGCCCCTCGCCCGCGCCCGCGCCGTCGTGCCGGACACGTTCCTCCTCGGCTGGTCCACCGACGACCCGGAACAGGCCGTCCGGGCCGCGGCGGACGGCGCCGACTACATCGGCTGCGGCGCGGTCTTCGGCACCGCCTCGAAGGCCGGCCTCGAAGACGAGCGCATCGGACCCCGGGGCCTCGCCGCCGTAGCCCGCGCCGTCACCATTCCCGTCGTGGGCATCGGCGGCGTCACGCCGGACAACGTCACCGAGATCGCCGCCACGGGCGCCGCCGGCGCCGCGGTCATCGGCGCCGTCATGGCCGCCGAAGACGTCACGGCCGCGGTCCGCGGCCTGCTGGAACCCTTCGCCCGAGAAACGCCATGAAGCTTCACGCCACCCTCGCAACGATCACGGCGCTCCTGTCCACCACGACGGCGACCGCCCAGGTCGCCGGCCCGCCCGGCGTCGAGGAGGAGGAAGGCTCCCTCATCGAGTTCGGATCGCGCGTCGGGGTCTCCTGGGTCTACGGCGGCGGCGTGGGCACCCTGAGCGTCGATTTTCCGGGCGGCGGGCCGCTCGGCCTCCCGGTCCTCTACATGTCCGGCTTCATCGCGCCCCGCGTGGCGTTCGAGCCGCAGTTGGGGTTCACCTTCGCGGGGCGCGCCCTGAACGACGTCGACTGGACCGTCTACGGCGTCGGGCAGTTCGCCTACTACCTCCAGGACCGGGACGCCACCTCCCTCTACCTGCTGGCCGACGTCGCCGTGCAGATGAACGCCCAGATCGACAACCGCTACGGCGCCGGCACCGGCGTCGGCGTGCGTTTCTTCCCCATGGAACGGCTGGCCATACGGGTCGAGGCGCGATACCGGCACTGGGGCGACCGGTGGATCCGCGGCGCGCCGGAGCCGGCCCTGGACGAGGTCACCCTCGGCATCGGGTTCGGCATCGCCATCAGACGGTAGGGCACCGGCGAAAGCGATGGCCCGGGCGACAACGGCGTACCGCGACGCCGGACCCCTCAGCCGTCCGCCAGCTCCTGAGCGTCCAGACCGTGCTTGTCCAGGAGCCGGTGGATCGTCTTCCGATCGATGTCCGCGGCCCGGGCGGCCGCCGAAATGTTGCCGCCCGTCCCGGCCAGCAGGCTCCGCAGATACGCCCGCTCGAACCAGTCGATGGCCCGGCTCTTCGCCTCGTGGAACGGCAGGTCCGTGCGGTGGGCAGGGCCCTCCTCCACCTCCGCGCCCCGGACCTCCGGCGGCAGATCGGACCGGACGATACGACCGCCCGGCTCCGCCAGGGAGACGACTCGCTCCATCACGTTCCGGAGCTCCCGCACGTTGCCCGGCCAGTCGTAGCGTTCCAGCGCCTCCAGCGCTTCCGCCGTGAGGCGGAGCCCCGACGAACCGTCCCGGTCGTACCGCGTAGCGTATTCGCGGAGGAAATGGTCGGCCAGCAGCGGGATGTCCTCACGACGCTCCCGGAGCGAGGGCACCCGCATGGGCACCACGTTCAACCGGTAGTACAGGTCCTGTCGCAGCGCACCCGCTTCGATCGCCGCGTCCGGGTCCCGGTTCGTCGCCGCCAGGACCCGGATGTCCACCCGGATCTCCTGCTCGCCGCCCACCCGCCGGATCCGCCGCTCCTCCAACGCACGCAGCAGCTTGGCCTGGAGCTCCAGGCTCATGTCGCTGACCTCGTCCAGGAAGAACGTCCCCCCCGAGGCCAGCTCCATCAGCCCCCGCTTCGTCGTCTCCGCTCCAGTGAACGCGCCCTTCTCGTGGCCGAACAGCTCCGACTCCAGCAAGTGCTGCGGGAACGCGGCACAGTTCACCGCCACGAACGGCCCCTCCCGCCGACCACTGTGCCGGTGCAACGCACGGGCGACGAGCTCCTTGCCCGACCCGCTCGCACCCGTCAGGAACACGCTCGCGTCCGTCGGCGCCACGCGCAGCACCAGCTCGGCAAGCTGGCGCATCGCCGCACTCGTCCCCACCACGTTGTCCAGCGAGTCCCGCTCCCGTAGCTGCGCCCTCAGCCGGGCGTTGTCCCGCGCCAGCCTGATCTGCCGCGACGCCCGGCCCAGCAGCACCTGGAGCTGCATCGCCGTGAACGGCTTCGGCAGGTAGTCGTACGCCCCCTCCCGGATCGCCTCGATGCTCGAATCCACCGTGGCGAACGCCGTGATCATCACCACCACCACATCCGGATCCGCCACCCGCGCCGCCCGCAAGACCTCCATCCCGTCCCCATCCGGCAACTTCAGGTCCGTCAGCACGATGTCCGGGCCGTGCATCCGCAGCAGCGCCAGCGCCTCCTCCATGCACGACGCCGTGTACACCCCGTACCCCTCCCCTTCCAGGATCCGGGCGCAGCTCCGCACCAGCCGTTCCTCGTCGTCCACGACGAGCACCGTCAGCAGGCTGTCATCCATCTGTGTGTCGTTCGGAGTCATAAGCCCAGCTTCCCGGGAAGGTGCGGTACCGATTTCGCTGGCAAAGTAGGCCGGGAACGGCGATGCTGCGAGGCAAGGGCAGACCCAGAAAGCCCCGGCTCCACCCCCCTCGCAGTGCTCCCCCTCGCGGTGCTCCAACTCGCAGTGCTCCCCCTCGCCGTGCTCCAACTCGCCGTGCTCCCCCTCGCGGTGCTCCAACTCGCAGTGCTCCAAC
>CAYQCY010000044.1:2306-24992 GCA_964416095.1 uncultured Gemmatimonadaceae bacterium | reverse complement strand
CTCCGCGGCTCCGCGGCTCCGCGTGAACACGAAACGCCGGTGGGTCGGCCCCTCGCCGGGGACGGTCCCTGCCGGCAACGCCGCTTCGCGGCTTCGCGGTCCTTCGCGGCTTCGCGTGACACCCCCCGGGTCCCGTTCGGCCGCCGGGCAGCCCGCGGCCCACCTGGCACGTGCGCCGCCCGATCCCCACATTGCCCGGAGCCCCGGGCCCGCCGCGGCCCACGGACACAGCCCCAACGCGGAGCCTGAGCATTATGCGCGTGCGATACGTCATTCCGGCGGCGCTCTTCCTGCTCGCCGCCTGCACCAGCGATCCGGCACAGCGGATCGACGCCGAGACCATCCTGGAGGACGTCGAGGTCCTCTCGGCCGACAGCATGGAGGGCCGCTCGCCCGGCACCGTGGGCGAGGACCGGGCCGTCCGCTACATCGCGAGTCGGTTCGAGGAGATCGGCCTGGAGCCGGTGGGCGACGACTACTTCCTGCCCGTGGAGCTCGTCGGCATGACGAAGGACGCCGACGCCTCCTGGCTCACCATCCGCGGTCCGGACGGCGCGCTGCCGCTCCGGAACGAGGAGAACTTCACCTACTGGTCCACGGCGGAGGAGCCGGTGGTGGACCTGCAGAACGTGCCCGTCGTCTTCGTGGGCTACGGCGTGGAGGCGCCGGAGCACGACTGGGACGACTACGCGGGCCAGGACGTGAGCGGCAAGGTCCTCCTCTTCCTGAACAACGACCCGCCGGTGACGGACGACGGCGAGGCGCTGTTCGGCGGCGAGGCGCGGACGTATTACGGGCGCTGGACGTACAAGTTCGAGCAGGCCCAGAAGCACGGCGCCGCGGGCGCCATCGTGATCCACACCACGGAGTCGGCGAGCTACGGCTTCAGCGTCATCGGCAACGAGGGCGCGCGCCAGATCTGGCAGCGGACGTACCGGGTGCCCGTGCTGGCGTGGATGGACTCGACGCTGTCGGAGCAGGTCGCGGCGTCCATGGGCACGGACCTGGCCGGGCTCTTCGAGATGGCCGCCGACCGTGACTTCGGCCCCGTGGACACGGGTTACCGGCTGACGGCGCACATCGAGACGGACATCGAGCGGGTCGAGGCGCGGAACGTGGCCGGCGTGGTGCCGGGCTCGGACGCGGAGCTGTCGGACGAGTACATCGTCTTCACGGCGCATCACGACCACCTGGGCATGGACCCGAGCCTGGAAGGCGACCAGATCTTCAACGGCGCGCTCGACAACGCGCTGGGCGTGGCGTCCATCATCCAGCTCGGCGAGGCGTTCGCGGCGGCGAGCCCCCGTCGCTCCATCATGATCCTCTCCGTGACGGCGGAGGAGGGCGGGCTGCTGGGGAGCAGCGCCTTCGTGGCGAGCCCGCCGGTCCCGCGTCGTCAGATCGTGGCCAACATCAACGTCGACTCGCCGCAGATGTTCGGCCTGACGAACGACGTCGCCGCCATCGGCATCGACATGAACACCATCGGCGAGACCTTCACCGCCGTCATCGAGGAGCGGGGGCTGACGCCCGCCGGCGACCCGAACCCGAACGCCGGCAGCTTCTACCGCTCGGACCAGGTCAGCTTCGCACGGGTCGGCATCCCGGCCCTCTACCTGCAGGCGGGCCGGGACTACGTGGACGAGCTGCCGGTGGACCCCACCGAGTACAAGGCCGCGCACTACCACCAGGTGACGGACGAGGTCACCGACGTCTGGGACCTGTCGGGCACCGAGCGGGACCTGCGCATCCTCTTCGAGGCCGTGCGCCGCGTGGCCAACGAGGATGACCAGCCGCGCTGGGTCCCGGGCAACGAGTTCGAGGAGGAATGGAAAGAGCTGTACGGATTGGAAGGGGAGGTGCTCCCATGAGGCCCCGCACGCTGCTCACGACCCTCGTCCTCGCCGGCCTGGCCGCCTCGTGCGGCGGGCCCAGCCCGGCGCCGGCCCGGATCCACGAGGACGCGCTGGTCATCGACACCCACGTGGACATCTCCTCCAGGTTCGCCCACGAGGTGAACCCGTGCGAGGAGACCGAGCGGCAGGTCGACGTGCCCAAGATGGAGGCCGGCGGCATGGACGTCGCCTTCTTCATCGTCTACGTGGGCCAGGGGCCGCGCACGCCCGAGGGCTACGCCGCCGCGAAGGAGACCGCGCTCGCCCGCTTCGACGCCATCCACCGCATGGCCGAGGAGCTCTGCCCCGACCGCATCGCCATCGCCCACTCCGCCGACGACGTCGAGCGGATCCTGGACGAAGGCAAGGCCGTGGCCGCCATCGGCATGGAGAACGGCTACATGATCGGGCAGGACCTGGGGCTGCTGGAGCGCTACCACGAGCTCGGCGGCCGGTACCTCACCCTGTCCCACAACGGCCACAACGACATCTGCGACTCGGCCAACCCGCGTGGCGACGACCCAGAGGCGGAGCACGGCGGCCTGAGCGCCTTCGGCGAGGAGGTCGTCCACGAGCTGAACCGGCTCGGCATCATGGTGGACATCTCCCACGTCTCGGGCCAGTCCGCGCTGGACGCCATCCGTGTCTCGGAGGCACCGGTCATCGCGTCGCACAGCGCCACGAAGGCGCTCGCGGACATCCCGCGGAACCTGAGCGACGAGGCGCTCCGGGCCATGGCCACGAAGGGCGGCGTCGTGCAGGTCGTCGGGCTCGACGACTTCGTGAGGCCGCCACCCCCGGAGAAGGAGGCGTCCATCGACGCCCTGCGCGAGGAGCTGGGCATCACCAGCTACGAGGCGTGGCGCGGGCTGTCCGAGGAGGAGCGGACCGAGTACCAGCGGCGCATGGACCAGCTCGACGAGCGCTGGCCGCGCGGCTCCGTCGCGGACCTGGTCGACCACATCGACCACGCCGTCCAGCTCATCGGCATCGAGCACGTGGGCATCAGCTCCGACTTCGACGGCGGCGGCGGCGTGGTGGGCTGGGAAGATGCGACGGAGACGCCGGCCGTCACGGAAGAGCTGCTCCGACGTGGCTACACGCCGGACGAGATCCGGAAGCTCTGGGGCGAGAACCTGCTCCGGGTCTGGCGGGAGTCGGAGCGGGTGGCGACGGAGATGTAGCCGGCGGCGCATCGTCGTGTCGGCGGGGCCTCACGACGACGCGTGGGGCCCGTCGCCGGAGCGCGACGGCTCAATGCAACTCCACCGCCGGCGCGACCCCCTCCAGCTCGTACAGGGCCGCGACCGTGTTGTGGGCCAGGACCCGGTCCTTCGCCACCAGGCAGACCACCGGGACCTCCAGGCGTGCCATGGTCGCCGAGTCGTGCCCGACGCACTGGCCCAGGAGCAGTACGAGCTGGACCGCGTCATCTTCCAGCAGGTCCGCCTGGGCCAGCGGGTTGCAGATGACCTCCGTCTGTCCGGGCCGCACCTTCTCCGCATCCGCGATGCCCATGCGCTCCTTGGCCACCGCCCCGGTCTTGCAGCAGACCGACGAGACCCGGAACCCGTTCGTGCCCAGCACCGCCTGGAGCTGGCGCGCCTCCTCCCTGAACCCGCTGCAGTAGACCACGCCCAGGTGGCGCGCACCGGCCCGCCGGGCGAAGCTCATGACCTCCTCCAGCCGGCAGGGCGGCCGGTCCCGGGCCAGGCCCTCGTCCCGCACCTCTGCGGCCAGCCGGTCCAGCAGCGCGTCGTCCCAACCCCCGAAGGGCTCGACCTCCTCCTGCACCGTGCCGTAGAGTGCGCTCTTCAGGTATCCGGTCCGGGTGTACAGCGCCGCCACCGGGTTGTGGCGCAGCCGAAGGTCCCGGACGACCAGGGAGGTCACGGGCGCGCGCGCATGACGGATGAACAGGCTGTCGTGACCCACGCACATGCCGGCGATGACGTTGAAGTCCGTGCCCAGGTCGCCGAACCGCTCCGCCTGGCCCACCGGGTCACAGTCCGTCGGGTCCTCGGGCAGCACGACCTCCAGGCCGCTCCGCCTCAGGTACTCCGCGGCCAGCCCCGCCTCCCGTCCGGTGTCGGGGCAGTGGGCGACCCCGATGGTGGTGAAGCCCATGCGCTCCGTCACCTCGGCGATCTCCCGGATCCGGGTCCAGCGGCAGTACCCCTCCGCCTCCACCCGGGCGGCATGGTAGGCCAGCTCGCGCGTCACGCCGCTCCCGTACAGCGTCTCGAAGTCCGGGAAGGGCCCGAGCATCGGACAGCCCTCCGGCGCCGCATCGATGCGGCCGGCCTCGCAGGCGTACCGGTCACAGAGCGCGCATTCCACCATCATGCCTCCTTCACCCCGACGATGATCTTCGATCGGCCGGTCTCCGTCTCGATCCGCTCCACCGCCCCGAGGTGACGCTCAAGATACGACGCCTCGCGGCCCGGCACCTCCCCGACCGTCCGCAGCGTGGAGCCGCCCGGCTCACGACGCCCCCTTCCCCCCGCCCCGCCCGAGACCCGCCGTGGCGTGCAGCACGCCGGTGTGCATGCTCCACAGCAGCGCTGCCCCCGCCACCGCCATCACCGCCGAGAAGATCTGCGACAGGGTCAGCGTGCCCCACACATCCGCCTCGTCCCGCAGGAACATGAGGAAGAACCGGACCGCGCCGTACAGCCCGATGAAGCTCCAGGTGATGACGCCGCGCCTGGGACGGTGCCGACCCATGACGGCCAGCACGCCCGCGATGACCCAGTTCTTCGTCATCTCGTAGAGCTGTGTGGGATGGCGGCAGCCGGCCGGCGGCCGGGCGAGGTGCTCGTTCTGCGTGTAATCCACACAGAACGGTCCGTCGTACGGCGTCCCGATCATCTCGGCGTTGATGAAGTTGCCGATCCGGCCCAGCCCCAGCGCGATGGCCACCGGCACCGCGAGACGGTCCGTGATGGCGTAGACGGACATGCCCTCCCGGCGCGCGAAGAGCGCGATGGCCAGCACGGCGCCCACCAGGCCGCCGTGGAAGGAGAGGCCGCCCCGCCAGACGGCCAGCCACGCCACCGGGTCGAACCCGTAGTGGCCGAACTCGAAGACGAAGACGTGGAAGAAGCGGGCGCCCAGGAGCACGCCCACCAGGGTGTAAAGCAGGAAACGGTCCGCCGCCTCCGGGCTCAGCCCCCCTTCCTCGCCCTTCGCTCCGGCACGCAGGAGCGCACGGTACGACAGGAAGAACCCGATGATGTAGGGGAGCGAGTACCAGCGCAGCCCGAAATCGCCGTGGATCCGGATGATGTACGGGTCGAAGTCGTGGATGATGCGCACCGGCCTACCCCCTCCCCACCCGACCACCCAACATCGGCCTCACGCCTCGGCCCCCGTCTCCACCGACGACACCTCCTCCAGCTCCGCGGCGACGGACCCGGCGGCCTCCGCCATGACGTCCGAGTGCAGCGCCTCCCCGCGCAGCCACTGCTCAGCCACGACGGCCTCCTCCCGGAGCACTCCCACCGGGTCCGCACCGCTCTCCTTCAACGCCTCCCGCAGGTACGCCTCGGTGGCCTCGGTCGGCACCCGGTTCAGCACCGACCGGACCCCCTGGACCCGGGCCTCCCGGAAGAGCCGGATCGCCTCCTCGACCTGCTCCTCCCGCTCCAGGTGACGCGTCGCCGGCGGCACGCCGCCCCGGATCTCCTTCACCATCGACGCCAGGTCCCGCGCCACCTGCAGCGCCGCCGTCGTCGGGTCCACCACCACCAGCGCCCAGTCCACCGACGTCAGCACGCCCCGGGCCGCGTCCTCGAAGCCGGCCTTGAAGTCCACCAGCGTCACCGGGTCCAGCCCGTGGCCCGACACCCGCAGGTCCCGGGCGATCTTGGCCACAGGGCCGTCACAACCCGCGCCCGGACCGAGCTGCCCCATCTTGCCCGCCACGAGCATGTGGATCCCGTCCGGCGTCCGGCCCACGAAGCGCGGCGGCAGATCCTCCAGCGCCACCTCCGCCCCGATGAGCGGCATGGGATCATCCACCGGACACGTCACCACGCCCCCGCTGAACACCATCCCGCCGAAATACTCCAGCAGCGGGTCCGGCTCCCGCTCCACGCCCAGCGCCGCGCCCAGCCCCACGTTCGTCGAGTCGGCGTCCAGCACCAGCACCGAGTAGCCCAGACGATCCAGCGCCTGCGCCAGGAACACCGCCGCCGTGCTCTTCCCCGAGCCGCCCTTGCCGAACAGCCCCAACCGCATCCCCGTCAACGGCTTCATCTCGTACTCCTCCTCACGCCGCGCCCCGCGGCGCCACCGGCCTCAGCAGGTACCGGTCCGAACCGTACCGCACCTCCACCAGGTCGCCCCGCGTGATCAGCTCTTCCACCAGCTCCCAGTCCTCTCCCGCTCGCTCCAGCAGGCGCCGCACCGCCGTCTCCCGCATGGGATGCACCGCCGTGATGCTCAGCAGGTCGTCCCGTGCGTCGCCCGTCGACGCGAACGCGTCGCCCTCGTACCCCATGAGCAACGCCACCCGCGGCTCCCACGCACGGAACACCTCGTACGCCCGCGCCAGCGCATCCTCCCGCGCCGGCTCCGCCCACGACTCCGCCGGCGGCCGCGTCGGCACCGACAGGTACGCGCCCCACGCGCCCAGCTCGCTCCCCACGAACCGCGCCGTGTCCCGCAGCTCGTTCTCCCCGTCGTTCATCCCGTCCAGCAGCATCGTCTCCGTCGCCAGCGTCCCGCCGAACCCCTCCGCGAACTCCTTCATCCCCTCCAGCACCACCTCCAGATCCAGACGGCCATGCGGCCGGTTCACCGTCTTCCACCTCTCCTCCCGCACCGCGTCCACCTTCACCGACACCCAGTCCGCCTGCGACAGCTCCGCACGCACGTCCTCGCGCCACAGCAACGACCCGTTCGTGATCACCGCCACCGGCAGCCCCAGCCCCTTCATCCCCTCGATCGCTCGGCCCAGGTTCTCGTCCAGCGTCGGCTCCCCGTCCGGCACGAACGTCAGGTAGTCCACCTCCTCGCCCGCCCGCGCCGCAGCCTCCACCTTCGACGCCACCTCCGACACCAGCTCGCACGGCTCGTGGAACGAACGCCGCTCCAGCCGCATCCGCAACGTTCGCCCCACCTGACAGTACACGCACGAATACGTGCACTCCTTCGGCGGGATGTTGTTGATCCCCAGACTCCGCCCCAATCGGCGCGACGGCACCGGCCCGAACGCGATCACCACTCTCCTCCGTCCCGGTCGCACTGCACATACTCATCAGTATGCCAACCCCATGGTAGATGGACGGCCCGGTGCTGTCAAGGGCACGGCGCGCTTGCGATATGGTTCGCATGTCGGTATCATTGCCGCGTCGGAGCGACCAGCGGGCTGGAGATACTGATGAGTACGAATTCCCGGCCGCAGGCGGCGGACCGCTCGCCGCGCGAGGCACTGATGGACGCGGCGTTCGAGGTGTTCAGCACACGGGGCTACCGGGCGACGCGGCTGGAGGAGGTGGCGGAAGCGGCGGGAGTGACGAAGGGCGCGATCTACTACCATTTCGAGAACAAGGAGGACCTGCTGCGGCGGACGATCCACGCCCGTCATCGGGAGGTTTTCGAGGACATCGAGGCGGGGCTGGTGAAGGAGCGTGCGCCGGCGGCGGCGCGGATCCGGATGGTGCTGCGGAAGGTGTGGCAGCACTGGATGGATCCGGCGGCGGGCCGAGCGATCCGGCTGCTGGTTGGGGAGGTGAGCGTGGAGTTTCCGGCGCTGTTCCGGATGTGGGCGGAGGAGGGACCCATCCACGGGTGGACGCTGGTCCGGCAGCTCATCGAGGAGGGGGTGAAGGCGGGCGAGTTCCGTTCGGACGTGGATGCGGAGGTCGCGGCGCGGCTGGTGGTGTCGGGGCTCATGCTGCAGGCGACGCTGCAGGTGCACATGGGACTGGCGGACCTGGCGCCGTGCGACGCGGACCGGATCTTCGATTCGGCGGTGGAGGTGTTCCTGCACGGCCTGTCGGTGGCGCACCACCTGCCGGGAGGCGAATGAAGCGCGACGGGTCGTGGCCCGGGCGGTCCGGAGCCAGGCCCGGAACCGGAGAGGAGAGACGGATGAAGGTCGGGATCATCATCTGCGATCGATACAGGAGCTGTGCGGGCGGCAAGTGTTTCCGGGCGGCGGCGGAGCGGGAGGGTGCGTTTTCGCGGTACTCCGCGGACGAGCCGCTGGAGGTGGTGGGGTTCACGAGCTGTGGCGGCTGTCCGGGCGGCAACGTGGAGTACGCGCCGGAGGAGATGGTGAAGAACGGTGCGGAGGCGATCCACCTGGCGACGGGGCTGGTGGTGGGGTACCCACCGTGCCCGTACACGGACTACCTGAAGCAGTTCATCGAGACCCGGTACGGGGTGCCGGCGGTGGTGGGCACGCATCCGGTGCCGGAGAAGTACCTGACCTGCCATGGGGCGCTGCCGTCGCTGGACGTGGTGCGGCGGTGGGACGATCTCCTGGCCACGGAGGAGGTGAGGCTTGCGTATGACTGAGGGCGAGGCGTCGATGCTCGGCATCGAGGTCCTGGGCGCGCCGGTGCTCCGGCGGGAGACGGACGAGGTCGAGGAGATCGACGCCGAGCTGCGCGAGCTGGTGGCGCGTATGTTCGCCACGATGTACGAGAACAACGGCCAGGGTCTGGCGGCGCCGCAGGTCGGGATCTCGAAGCGGCTGGCGGTGGTGGACGTGCCGCCGCGCCCCGGCGAGACGTACGTGCTGGTGAACCCGCGCATCGTCTCCACCGGCGAGGCCCGGACGCGGGGGGTGGAGGGCTGCCTGAGCATCCCGGGCGTGTCCGAGGTGGTGGAGCGGTCGGCGGTGGTGGTGGTGGTGGCGCAGGATCTGAACGGCGAGCCGCTGCGCATCGCGGCGGACGGTGAGCTGGCGCGCTGCTTCCAGCACGAGATCGACCACCTGGACGGCGTCCTCTACATCGATCGCCTGTCGCCCCTGACCCGGAAGATGCTCCTGTCCCGGTATCGGAAGCAGCAATGACGGACCCCCTCTTCCGGCCCGTGGAGCTCGGCTCGCTGAGGCTGCCGAACCGCCTCGTCATGACGACGGTCAAGCTGGGCTACGCGGCGCCCGGGTCCGGCACGGTCACGGAGCGCCATCGGGCGTTCTACCGCCGGCGCGCCCACGGCGCGGCCCTCCTCACCACGGAGCCGCTCTACGTCCACGCGGACGGCCGGGAGCTGCCGACCCAGCTCGCCGTGGACGACGACGCCCGCACTCCGGGGCTCGAGGAGCTGGTCCGTACCGTCCACGACGCCGGCGGCCGCATCATGGCGCACATCAACCACGCCGGGCGCGCCGCGAACCCGAAGCTGGTCCCCGAGGGGCGCAGGGTCTCGGCCTCGGAGGTGCCGTGCCCCGCGAACGGGGTCGTGCCGCGGCCGCTGGGCCGGGCGGAGATCGATGCCCTGGTCGCGGCCTTCGCCGACGCGGCCGGGCGGGTCCGGGACGCCGGGTTCGACGCCCTCGAGATCCCGTTCAGCCACGGCTACCTGATCCACCAGTTCCTGTCGCCCCGCACGAACCATCGGGACGACGCCTACGGCGGGTCCTTCGACGCCCGTCTCCGCTTCGGCCGGGAGGTCCTGGCCGCGGCGCGGGAGCGCGTCGGGCCGGACCTGCCCATCGTGGTCCGGATGAACGCCCGGGACTACGTGGAGGGCGGCCTGGAGCTGGACGACGCCCGCATCCTCGCCGCCGCCCTGGCCGAGCTGGGCGTGGACGCCCTGAGCATCACCTCCGGCACCATGTGCGAGTCGGTCCCCTACTGCCTCTACCCCAGCGCCACGCCCCGGGCGAACCTGCTGCCCATGGCGGCGGAGATCCGGGAGGTGGCCGGGCTGCCGGTCATCGTGGCCGGCCGGATCCGCACCCCGGCCGTCGCCCGGGCCGCGCTGAGCGACGGGCAGACGGACCTCGTCGGGCTCGCCCGCCCGCTCCTGGCCGATCCCGACTGGCTGGCCAAGGCCGGCGCCGGGGACGAGGACCTGATCCTTCTCTGCGCCGGCTGCCACCAGGGCTGCCTGGCGGAGCTGCGCAAGGGCGAAGGCACGCACTGCATCTTCAATCCGGAGACGGGGCGGGAGGCGGAGACGGGGCTGGCCCCCACCGACGAGCCCCGCCGGGTGATGGTGGCAGGAGGCGGGCCGGCCGGCCTCGAGGCGGCGGCCGTGGCGGCGGAGCGAGGCCACCACGTCTCGCTCTTCGAGCAGAACGACCGGCTCGGCGGCCAGCTCGCACTGGCGGCCCGCCCGCCGCACAAGGAGGACTACGCGGACGTGATCCGCTACCTGGCGCGAAGAGCCGAGCGGACCGGCGTCCACATCGAGCTGCGTACCCGGGTCACCGCCCCGTCGGTGGAGGCGAAGGCGCCGGACGTGGTCATCGTCGCCACCGGGGCCCGGCCCCTGACCGCCGCCTTTCCCGGCCTCGACCGGACGGACTGGATCCGGGCGGTGGACCTGCTCCAGGGCACCGTCCCGGTGGCCACCGACACCGCCTTCGTGGTGGGCGGCGGCCTGGTCGGCCTGGAGACCGCCGACTTCCTCGCCGAGCGCGGCCACGGTGTCACCCTCGTGGAGATGGAGGACGAGGTGGGCACGACCATGGACCCGCTGGCCCGGTCCATGCTCCTGAACCGCCTGCGCGAACACGGGGCGGAGATCCGGACCGGCACGACGGTGAAACGCTTCGACGCCGACGCGGCCGTGGCGGAGCAGGACGGCAAGGAGGTACGCATCCCGTTGGAGACGGTCGTCCTGGCCGTCGGCATGCGGCCGGAACGAAAGCTGGCCGATGCCCTCGGCGGCAACGGGCTCGAGGTCCACGTCATCGGCGACGCCGTCGAGCCCCGCGGCATCCTGGAAGCCATGCGCGAAGCCTACGACCTCGCCGCAAGACTATGACCCGACCCGACGACGCCCCGGAACGCATCGAGGTCCGGCCCATCGGCCACGTGGAGAACGAGATCCACGAGCCGGTGCGTCCCGACGCCATCAAGGCCGTCGACTCCCGCGTGGTCCTGGACCCGGAGCTGGTGGAGGGGCTCACCGGCCTCGCCGCCGGCGACCGCATCATGGTCGTCTTCGCCTTCCACCGCGCCGAAGGCTGGGACCTGCTCCAGCACCCCCGCGGGGATCGCAGCCGGCCCCGACGCGGCGTCTTCGCCCTCTGCAGCCCGCACCGCCCGAACCCCATCGGCATCACCGTCGTGGACCTCGTCGCCATCCACGGCAACGTCCTGGAGGTCCGGGGGCTCGACGCCATCAACGGCAGCCCCGTACTGGACCTGAAGCCGGCCTGAGGCGCATACGCACACGGGGGAAGCCAGGACCGGCCTGACGGTGTATCTTGCGCTCATGCGTGCCATCGGCTCGGGCGTGTCCGTCCCCGTTCGCAGCGCGTTCGCGGCTCTGGCCGCCGCGGTGACGCTGGCGTCCGGCGCGGCCGCCCAGATCTCCCTCGACGTGGAGACGGGCGCCGCCCTCTCCGGCTACAACGACGTCGGCATCCCCGGCGACGCCGGCACCCGCTTCTCCCTCACCGACGACCTGGAGAGCGAGACGACGGCGTATCTCCGCCTGCGCCTGGAATACCACTGGGGCCGCAACCACATCTCCGCCCTCTACGCGCCCCTCCGCATTCACGCCGGCGGCAGCCTGGACCGGGACCTCCGCTACACCGACGTCACCTTCCCGGCCGCAACGCCGGTGGACGCCACCTACGTCTTCAACTCGTACCGCCTCACCTACCGGTACGACGTCTACCGGAGCCCGGCCCTCACACTGGGCCTGGGCCTCACCGCCAAGGTCAGGGACGCCGACATCACCGTGGCCTCCGACACCCGGGAAGGCGCCAAGACCAACGTCGGCTTCGTGCCCCTCATCAACTTCGACGCCACCTGGCGCTGGACCGACCGCGCCGGCCTCCGCCTCGCCGGCGACGCCCTCGCCGCGCCCCAGGGCCGCGCCGAAGACGTCATGATCGCCGCCTGGGTCGCACCCTCACCACGCCTCGAGATCCGGGCCGGATACCGCCTCCTCGAAGGCGGCGCAGACAACGACGAAGTCTACACCTTCGCCCTCATCCACTACCTGCTCCTCGGCGTCTCCGTCCGGCTGTAGCTCGGGTGCTGGTGCGTGGGCCTCTCCCCGTACCTTTACGGGCACCTGTGCGGCCGCCCGCCTTGCCGGACAGGGGAACGCGCCCTGCGGCGAGCCCGGGGGCCGCGTCCCCGTGTTCCGGGCATCATCCCGTCCCCGGCACCTGTCTCCTTGCCGTGGATGGTGTAATTCTGTATTCATGGTGTAAAGGAGGCCCTCCATGGCGCTGAACATCAAGAACGCCGAGGTGGAGCGCCTCGCCGCGGAGGTTGCCGGGCTCACCGGCGAGACGAAGACGGAGGCGGTGCGGCGGGCGCTGGCGGAGCGGCGGGCGCGGCTACGAACCCGGATCGCCGACGCCAGCCGGGCGGACCGGATCCGGCGCTTCCTGGAGCGTGAGGTCTGGTCCCGGATCCCCGAGGACCAGCTCGGCAGGGCACCGGACCGGGCGGAGCGGGAAGAGATCCTCGGCTATGGCGATGCCGGGGTCTGACATGACGGTCCCCCGGCCTGACACAGTCCCGACCCGGTGCCCGGAGCTCCTGCCATGATTCTGGACACCTCGGCGATGCTGGCCATCGTCTTCCGGGAGCCGGGCTGGGAGGATCTGCTGGACCGGGTCCAGGAGGCGGAGGCGGTGGCGGCCGGGGCGCCCACCCTGGCCGAGACGGGCATCGTGTTGCACGCGCGTCTCGGTGAGGCCTCGTACGGCCTACTCGAGCGGATCCTGGACGAGCTCGGCGTGCAGGAGATCCCCTTCGGCGAAGTGCACTGGCGGGAGGCGGTGGACGCCTACCGGCGCTTCGGCAGGGGGCGGCACGCCGCCGCGCTGAACTTCGGCGATGCCATGACGTACGCCGCGGCTCGCCTGGCTGGTGATACCCTGCTCTTCGTCGGGGACGATTTCCGGGAGACGGACCTGGACCCCGCCTGACCCGGCCCCGGCGCGGCGTCTTCGCCCTCCGCAGCCCGCGCCGCCCGAACCCCATCGGTGTCACCGTCGTGGACCTCGTCGCCATCCGGGACAACGTCCTGGAGGTCCGGGGGCTGGACGCCATCGACGGCAGCCCCGTCCTGGACCTGAAGCCGGCCTGAGGCGGCAACGGGTGCGGGGGCAGGCCGTTCCAGCGGGCGTGCGCCGCTACCCGGCCTGATCCAGCACCTTCCGGACCTCGGTTGCGAGATCCGCTGCCGAGAACGGCTTCTGGAGGAGGTGCACGCCCTCGTCCAGGATGCCTCGATGGGCGATGACGTTCGCCGTGTACCCGGACATGAAGAGGATGACGATCCCGGGATGGAGCGAGGCCAGCTCTCGTGCCAGCTCGCGGCCGTTCATCTCGGGCATCACGATGTCGGTGAGGAGAAGGTGGATCTCGCCGGGGTGTTCCCGGGCCAGGCCCAGCGCCTCGCCGGGACTGCCGGCGGGGAGGACCGTGTAGCCGATGCGCTCGAGCATGCGTGTGGTCAGCTCGAGGACGGACAGTTCGTCCTCCACGAGCAGGATGGTCTCCGAGCCCCCGCGGGGCGCCCTCGCTTCGACCTCCTCCTCGGCCGATACCTCATCGCCGGCGTGACGGGGGAAGTAGATCTTGAAGGTCGTGCCTTCACCGACCTCGCTGTAGACGTTGATGAAGCCTTCGTTCTGGCGGACGATGCCGTACACGGTGGCCAGCCCGAGCCCCGTCCCCTCGTCTCTTGGCTTGGTGGTGAAGAAGGGATCGAAGAGCTGGGCCAGGGCCGCCTCGTCCATGCCGCAACCATCGTCGCTCACGGCGAGCACGACGTATTCGCCCGGGACGGCATCCAGCAAGCCTTCCGCGTAGTCGGCGGAGACCCGGACGTTCTCCGTCTCGATCGTCACCTTTCCGACGTCTTCGATGGCGTCACGGGCGTTGACGACCAGGTTCGCCAGGGCCTGGTCGATCTGGGCCGGGTCCACCCGGACCGGCCAGAGCTCATCGGCGGGACGCCAGACCAGGTCGATGTCCTCGCCGATGAGCCGGCGCAGCATCTTGAGCATGCCCTCCAGGGTGTCGTTCAGGTTCAGCACCCTGGGCGCGATGGTCTGCTTGCGGGCGAAGGCCAGGAGCTGGCTGGTGAGGTCGGACGAGCGTGTGGCGGCGCTGCGGATCTCCTCCAGCTCCCCGTACAACGGGTCGTCCTGTTCGAGCTCCATCATGGCCAGCTCGGTGTTGCCCAGGATCACGGCCAGCATGTTGTTGAAGTCGTGGGCCACACCGCCCGCGAGCCGCCCCACCGATTCCATCTTCTGGGCCTGGACCAACTGGGCCTGGAGCCGGGCCTCCTTCTCCTCGGCCTGCACCCGCTCCGTGACGTCCCACGCGAAGCCTTCGAGGACGAAGGTGCTGTCGTCACGCCACTCGGCGATCCGGGCGTCAAACTCCAACCAGAGGGTCCGACCGTCCCGGGCAACGGCCTGGAAGACGAAGCCGGTGAGCTCGCCGCACTCCCGGAGCTCCTGCATGGCTTCCGCGCGGCGCGCCGGGTCCGCGTAGAGCTGCGTGGCGAGGTCCGAGTAATGCTCGACCGCTTCCGCGCCCGATGCGAATCCCAGAATGTCGGCCATGGTGTCGTTCGCCACCAGCGCCTGTCCCGTGGACGTGGTCGTGAAGATCCCCACGGGCGCCTCTTCGAAGAGCCGACGGTAGCGGCGCTCGCTCTCCCGCAGCTCCGTCTCCACTTCGAGCTGCCGGGTGATGTCCCGGATCAGGCCGACGAAGCCACGGACGTCCCCTTCCCGGTCCCGGAGAAAGAACGCGGTGGTCTCACCGGCGAAGACGCGGTCGTCCTTCGTCCGGTAGTGCACGGTCATCAGGAAACCGCGCTCCTCCACCTGCGTTCTCAACGCCTCGCCCATTGCCTTGTACTCGGCCTCGTCGGCGTAGACCGTGCCGGTCTTCAGTCCCCGGATCTCGTCCAGCTCGTAGCCGAACAGCTCCGTGAAGGCAGGGTTGCAATCGACGATGTTGCGTTCCGTGTCCGTCACCAGGATGGCGTCCCGGCTACTTTCGAAGAGGCCCCGGTACCGGGCTTCGCTGGCCCGCAGGGTCCGTTCGGCTTCCCGCTCGGCCGTCTGGTCCCGGAACACGAGCACGACCCCGGTCAGCTCCCCCGTCTCGTCCCGGATGGGCGCGCCGCTGTCCGCGACGGGCCGTTCCGTGCCGTCCCGGGCCACGAGCAACGTGTGGTTGGCCAGCCCCACGACGTGTCCCTCCCGCAGCACCCTGGCCACAGGGTCCTCCGCGGGCTCCCGGGTCTCCTCGTTGAGGATGCGGAACACCTCTCGCAACGGTCCGCCGACGGCCTCCTCCTCCGTCCAGCCGGTGAGCTCCTCGGCCACCGGGTTCAGCAGCTCCACGGTCCCCGCGGCATCCGTGACGACCACCGCGTCGCCGATGCTCTCCAGGGTGGCCCGGTGCCGGATCTCGCCGGCGGCCCGGCGCGCCTCCGCTTCCGCCAGGGACCGGTAGTAGTCTTTCTCCCGGCGCTGCCATCCCCAGCCGGTCAACCCGGCGAGGCCCAGCAACAGCATCCCGGCCAGGGCCGACGTCCACCGCAGCCGCTCCCGCACCAGGGCCAGGACCTCGTGCCGGTCCATCTTGGCGACCAGGAACCAGGCCGTGCCGGGCACCGGCCGCAGTGCCGCCACCACCGGCTCGCCGCGATAGTCCACGCCTTCCACGATGCCCTGGACGCCGCGCACGGCCAGGCCGGCCGGGAACGGCGCCTCCCTCGTCACCGGGAGCCGCAGGCGCAGCGCCGCGTCCTCCTGGAACCTCAGCTCGTTCAGGAAGACGACCTCGTCACCGTCCGCCCGCACCAGCAGGATCTCCGCGGTCTCGCGGGCCACGGGCCAGCGTTGCAGCATGGCGAAGAGCTCTTGGCCGGCATCGACCCACAGGGCCACGGCGCCCAGCGGCCGACCGTCGGGCGCGATGGGCGCCACGACGGCGAAATGGATCGGGCCCTCGGAGAAGTCCCGGTGGAGCTCCAGGAAAGCCGGACGACCGGCCATCAGAATCGCCGCCGTGGTGTCCGCCAGGGCCTGATGGTGGGGGAACGGCTCGTCCGGGACGGCGACCCACTCCTCGCCGCCGGCGTCCAGCACGACCACGCGTGTGTACCCGTACGCCGTACGCACCGAGCGCAGCCAGGACCGCAGCCGGATTTCGGCCTCCGGGTCGGCATCCCCGAGCACATCCCCGGCGAGGGCCTGGAACGCCGTGTTCTCAATGAAGACATGCGCGTCCGACAGGCGCTCCCGCCGCCACTGCGCGACCTGGGCGACCTTGAGGTCCGCCACCGCCATGAGCTGGGCGTGGCGCTGGGCCAGGAAGCCCTCGCGGTAAGTCCGGAACGCCACGACGGCCACGACCAGGATGACGGCGACCGCCGCCACGGCGAGGACCACCACCGGCAGCATCCGCTGCCTCGGCAGGCGCGATTCCGAACCTGGACGCATGTTCCTCTTCCTCTGTCCGCCCCGCCAGAACGGAAAGGCCTGTCCGGCGCCGGACGACGTACCCCGTTCTGTCTGCTCGTTCCGGGATCGACCGAAGACCGTCGTCATGCCAATGTATGTGGCGCGGGACCGTCGAACAACGGATTCGTGCCGGCCCTCCGCCGGTGACCGGAGGTGCTCCGGTGATCCTGGACACCTCGGCGATCCTGGCCATCGTCTTCCGGGAGACGGACCTGGACCTCGCCTGACCGTTCCTTATCCGTGCCCCGGTGCGCGTGCGTGTGCGAGCCCGAGGGCCGTGGCCCCGGCCCGCCCCCCTACCGCGCCCTGCGCCAGGCCGCGTTCAGCCAGTTCCGTTCGGTGGGGTCGATGCGGAGCGCGGTACTGAACTCGATCATGGCCCGGTCCCGGTTGCCGAGCAGGAGCTGGATGTCGCCGCTCAGGCTGTAGTGGATGGCGTCGAACCGGCGCCGGATGGGCTCCGCCACGGCGTCGGCCTCTTCCTCGGTCTCGCCCAGGTTGGTCAGGAGCGGCAGGACGGGCTCCCGCAGCTCCCGCAGCTCGGCCAACGTCCGGATCCGGTAGTAGTCCGAGACGAAGTAGGCCATGGCCGGCGTGAACTCGAGGTACGGGTGGTTGTCCGTGTTGAGCCCGATGTCGCCGGTGTAGGAGGCCAGCGTCTCGGCGTCCATGATGAACCAGCCCAGCAGGTCGATGGGTCCGCGGACGTCGAGCAGCGCCAGCTCCTCCCGTACCTCGGGCCGTGCCAGCTTCCGCGCGAGGGCCTGGTAGTCGATCCGGAGCGGCTCCTTCGTGCCCACCAGGATGATGTACTGGCGGAGCGGCGTGAACCACGCGGTCGTGTGGGGGAACGCCTCCTGGAACGTCTTCGCGATCATCCGCACCTCGGCCCCGGAGAGGAGGTGGAAGGGGATCCACTGCACCAGGATGCCGTCGTCGGACAGGTTCTGCCGGAGCAGCTCGTAGAACTCGAGGGCGTAGAGGCTGCCGTTGCCGGCCATCTTCGGCGAGGTGGCGTCGATGGAGACGACGTCGTACTCCTCGTCGGTGACCAGGGCGTAGTTGCGGCCGTCGCCCATGATCAGGTTGAAGTCCGGCTCGCGCAGCACGCCGTGGTTGATCTCCGGGAAGAAGGGGGCGGCGTCCACCACGGCGGGGACGAGCTCCACGCAGTCCACGGCCTCGACGTCGTAGCGGGTCATCCCCCACGACGTGCCGCCGGCGCCGAACCCGACGATGTTCACCCGCGGCGTGTCGACGTCGCTCAGCAGCATGGGCAGATGGGCGAGCGGCCGCTGGGCGTCCTGCGCGGCGATGGCCGTGCCCGCCACCGGGAAGCCGTTCACGCTCAGGACCATGTCCTCCCACGCGTCCTCGTAGACCTTCACCGTGGCGCCGATGCCCTCCCGGTAGAAGAGGACCTCCGGGTCCTCCACCGCCTCGTAGTACGACGTCAGCACGAAGCCGCCCGTCGTCGCGTTGTAGACACCGACGCCGGTGAAGACCACCGCCCCGGCGGCCACCACCGCCCAGCGGGCCCGCCGGCTCCAGCCCGGCTCCTCCAGCAGGACCACGGCGCCCACCGCCACGTTGATGGCCGCGACGAGGAGGATGCCGTTCTGCACGCCCAGCACCGGGACCAGCGCGAACCCGGCCAGCACCGAGCCGAAGACGCCGCCGATCGTGTTCACCGAGTACACGTCCCCCACCGCCGTGCCGACTCGGTCCACCGTCCTGGTGTAGATCCGGGCCACCACGGGGAAGCTCATCCCCATGAGGATCGTGGGCACCAGCATGACCGACAGGCTGGTCACGAACCGCATCCCGATCCACTTCCAGTGCAGCCCCGTGTCCACCGCCTCACCGGCCAGCCGCGCGAACACCGGTGTGGAGTGGTTCAGGATCGGGATGGCCAGCACCGCCGAGATGCCGATGAGCACCTGGATCACGCCCAGCCACGCCACCAGTCGCCGGGCCCGGTCCACGAACCGGGCGATGACGACGCTGCCCAGGGCGATCCCCAGCAGGAACGCCGTCAGGATCGTCGTGAACGCGTGGCTCGAGTTGTCCAGGAAGAAGACCAGCGACCGCGTCCAGAACACCTCCAGCGCCAGCGCACAGAACCCCGACACCCCACCCGCCCACAACGCCAGCCGGGCGAGGGCCGGCGGATACGCCCTATAGGCCGCGTCGACCGCCGCCTCCGGACCGCCGACCGGCGCCTCACCCCTCGCAGTATCCAACCTCCCGCCTTCCGCCTCCCGCCTCCCGCCTCCCGCCTCTGGCGCTCGGGCCAGCATCAGGATCACGACGGCGATGCCGAGGTTGAACAGCCCCGCCAGCCAGGCCGCCTCCCTGACCCCGAGCGCCAGGATGAGGACGAAGCCGGCGGACATGGCGCCCACGACGGCGCCGAAGGTGTTCACCGCGTAGAGCTGACCCACGTTCCAGGCCAGCCGCTCGCCGCCCCGGGTGAAGAACTTGACCATGACCGGCAGCGTCCCGCCCATGAGGGTCGCCGGCGCCACCAGCACCAGGAAGGAGAGGAGGAAGCGGATGATGCTGATGGGGTAGAACCCCAGGTCGAAGGCCTGGGCGATGCCCACGTAGGTCGCCCGCACGCCCAGGAAGAGGGCCGGCATGACGAAGGCGAAGAAGGCGATCCCCGCCTCCAGCAGCGCGTAGGTGAAGAGGGGGCTCCGCTCGCTCCGGTCCACGACACGGCCGAACCAGTAGCTGCCCAGCGCCAGCCCGGCGAAGAAGGAGGCCAGGATCGTGCTGGTCGCGAACGCCGTCGCCCCGAAGACCAGGGTCAGCATCCGCATCCACACGACCTCGTAGACCAGCGCGCACACGCCGGACAGGAAGAACAGGACCAGGATGGTCCGTCGCATCGCGGGGCTCCTGGAGGGCTGGGGTCTGTGTGCTCGGGATGAGGCTAGGGGGGAGAGGGGCCTGGAGCAACAGGCGACGGGTCACGGGTCACGGGTTACGGCGCCCAGCTTCGTGGGGTCATGTCGATTCCGGCGGCGCGTCCTCCTTCCCGGGGTATTCGTCGAGGGGGCGTCGCGCCCACGGCGCGCAGCGCCCCGAAGAGCGCACGTGATGGGGGTGGACGCCCCGCCGGGAACATGATCCCGCCGCGCGGCAAGGAGCGGTGACCCGCGACCCGTAACCCCGCCCGGCACGAACCCTGCCAGTACCTCTCCCCGGAGGCCGTCAATCATGCGCGACCACGACGAGCACAGGCAGATGGTCCGACAGGGTCCGAGCTTGGTGGAGCACCCGGGCCTCGACGAGGCGGAGCGGCGGCTCGACCAGGACCCAGTCGATGGCCCGGTCCAGATCGTAGCTGGGGAAGGTGTACTCCTCCGGGGATGGCTCCCGCCGAGCCCGGAGGCTCGTCAAGCCCCGATCCAGGAGCGCGCCCAGGGCCGTGTGCTCCGCCGCGCCGGGCCAGCCCGGCGGCGCCGTGTTGAAGTCGCCGGCCAGGATGACGGGCGCCTCCTCCACGACCCGGATCCCTTGCAGCACCGGCACCGCCTCGAGGCGGGTCGCCTCGCTGCGCACCTCCAGGTGGATGGGCACGACAGCCACCGGGCCGGCGGCCGTCTCCAGCGTCACGACGGACGCCGCCTTGGCCCCCACCAACAGCGGCTCGATCCGGGTGTGGGGCGGCAGGGGCACCCGGCGGGCCTCCTCCAGCGGCAGTCGGCTCAGCACGGCGTTGCCGAAGACGTAGCGGGTGAAGGGAAAGCGGACGTCGTAGTTGCGCTGCTCCACCCGGACGGGGTAGCCGGCGGCCCGGGCCAGGTAGGCGGCATGGTTCACGCCGTCGGACCAGCCGGCGTCGAAGTCGGCCTCGTCCAGGATCACGACGTCGGCGTCGGCCCGCTCGATGACCCGGGCGATGCTGTCCAGCCGCGCCAGCCGCGTCTCGTCGCCGCCGCCGCGCCAGTTCTTGGGCCAACTTGCCACGTCGCCGCGGCCGTGGGCGATGTTCCAGGCCAGCACCCGGATGCGCACGACGTCGTCGCCGACGGCGCCGGTGTCCGTGGCCACGCCGGTGTCCGCAACCGCGGCGGGCACGTCCACGCGCCCGACCACGAGCCGCCGGTCGTCCGCCGTGGTCCGGCCCACGGCGCACCAGCCCAGGTGCACGAGGACGACCGCCAGCACGACGAGGCCGACCCACCTGCGCAGGCGCCGCCAGCCGTTCCCCGCCTCCGTCATGCCGTCTCCCTGCTCCTCGTGCGCCTGCCGTCTCCGTCCCGCCGCTCGCGCCCCTGGTCATGCAACACGCGGGCCGCGTCATGACGGGCGCGACGACGCTGCCGGGGGACACCTTGCCCGTCCTGGCCGCCATCGGCGCGTTCCTCGCCGTCGCCACGCTGGTCCGACGCGCGGCCTACCGCCTGGACCCGTCGCCGGTCCGGCGCGAGCGCTGGTACAGCCTCGGCACCTGGTGGGGCCTGGCCGCGCTCCTGGCCGTCATGCTGGTCATGGGCCGCGCCGGCGCCGTCCTCGTCATGGCCGGCCTCTCCCTGCTCGCGCTCCGGGAAGGGCTGGCGCTGGCCGGCCGTCGGCGCTGCTTTCCCATGATGGCCGCCCTGGCCGGCGCCGTGTACCTGTGGGCGCTGCTGGACTGGCGCTCCCTCTTTCTGCGCGCCATCCCCGTCTTCGCCGTGCTCCTGGGCCTGGCCGAGCTCGGCCGGCGGATCCGCGGCGCTCGGGGACCGGACATCGGCACGCCGGGCCCCGGTCGACCCGACGACACCGAGACGGCCCGGTCAGGTCGCCCCCGCGACGTCGTCCTGGCGTTCCTGATGGCCGTCCTCGGCCCGTCCTTCGTCGTGGCCGTGGCCTCGCTGCCGGGGTGGGACGCGCCCGGCGGCGGGCCCGTCGTCGTCGTGAAGGCGCTGACCGGGGCGGACATGGGCTGGCTGCTGCTGCTCCTGGGCCTGACGGAGCTGAACGATGCGGTCCAGGCGTGGTGGGGCCGGGCCTTCGGCGCCCGTCCCATGGCGCCCGACATCTCGCCGCGCAAGACGTGGGCGGGCTTCGCCGGCGGCGTCCTCACCACCGTCGTCCTGGCCGTAGTGCTCACGCCTCTACTGACAGGATACGGGGCCGCCGGCCTCACCGCTCGCCCGGCCGCGGCGCCCGCGGCGCTGGCCGCGTACGCCTGGCTCTGGTCGGCGCTCCTGGGCCTCCTCCTCGCCCTGGCCGGCATCGCCGGCGACCTCGTGGCGTCCGCCCTGAAGCGACGCGCCGACGCCCGGCACAGCGGCGACCTGCTGCCCGGCCACGGCGGGGTGCTGGACCGGCTCGACAGCCTGTCGCTCACGGCGCCCGTCTTCTTCGTGATCGTGTACGTCGTCCTCTTCGTCGTCGCCGGGCCGGGACCATGAGCATGACCTGGAGGGGCGAGCCGGTCTGGACCGTGCCCAATGTGATCTCCGGCCTGCGGCTGCTGGGGCTCGCGCCGCTGCTCTGGACCGCGCACGAGGGTCACCGCCAGGCCTTCCTCTGGATCATGCTGGCGCTGCTCCTGAGCGACTGGCTCGACGGCAAGCTGGCCATGCTCCTGGACCACGACACCGTCCTGGGCGCCCGCCTCGACAGCGTCACGGACATCCTCCTGTACACGGCCATCGCCCTCTCCCTCTGGTGGCTCGAGACGGGCGTCATCCTGCGGACCCTGCCGTGGATCGTCGCCGCGGCGGCCACCTGGGGCGTCTCCGCCCTCGTGGCCCTCGTCCGGTTCGGCTCCCTGCCCAGCTACCACACCTGGGGCGCCAAGAGCTGCTGGCTCGTGGGCGGCATCGCCCTCGTCCTCCTCCTGGCCGCCGGCAACGCCGCCGCCATCCCCTGGGCCCTCGGACTCCTCACCCTGGTGAACCTGGAGGCCACGGCCATCGGCTTCGTGCTGCCGGAATGGCGCGCCAACGTGCCGACGGTGGTGCACGCCATGGGGATACGACGAGGGGGTCACGGGTGACGGGCTACGGCTCCTGGCCGCGCGGGGTCGTCAGGTTGCCGGCGGGGCGTCCGCCTTCGTCGCGTCAGCAACTCGGCGCGCCGGCGGGGCGTCCGCCTTCGTCGCGTCAGCAACTCGGCGCGCCGGCGGGGCGT
>CAYQCY010000044.1:0-2206 GCA_964416095.1 uncultured Gemmatimonadaceae bacterium | reverse complement strand
GCCGGCGGGGCGTCCGCCTTCGTCGCGTCAGCAACTCGGCGCGCCGGCGGGGCGTCCGCCTTCGTCGCGTGCGCTTCTCGCGGGCGCCGGGAGAACACGCCGGAAAGGAAGACGCCCCGCCGGAAGCCGGAACACCCCGCGAAGCACGGCGCCGTGACCCGTGACCCGTTGCCCATCCCCTCCCCCCACCCCAATCTCACGGACGGCAAAGAACGAACCCGGGCACCGCCGATGCGCCCCACACTCCGCCACTTCGCCCTGCCCCTGCCCCTCGCCCTCCTCGCCGCCTGCGCCGGGCCGATGGCCGGGCCCGGGCCGGAGCCCGAGCCGCCGCGGACGGTCATCCGGATCAACCAGGCCGGCTACCACCCCGACGCCCGCAAGGTCGCCGTGGCCTGCTCCCTCGAGCCGGTGACCATCGACAGCTTCGTGCTCCGGGACGCCGCCGGCGCCCCCGTCCTGGAAGCCGCCGCCGAGCCCGCCCCGCCCTGGGGCCCCTGCCGCGCCGTGCACCGGCTCGACTTCACGGCGGTGACGGCCGAAGGCAGCTACCGCCTGGAGCTCGATCCCGCCGCGAGCACGACCGACCCCGCGAGCCCGCGGCGGTCGGCGGCCGGCGGTCGGCGATCGGCGTCGCCCATCCGGATCACCCCCCACGCGTACGCCGGCGCCGCGGACACGCTCCTCCACTACCTCCGCCAGCAGCGCTCCGGCTTCAACCCCCTCTTCCGGGACTCGGTGCACCACGAGACGGACGCGATCCTGGTGGACCACCCCCGGGCCGGCGAGCTCATCCCCGTCACCGGGGGCTGGGCGGACGCCGCGGACTACCTCCAGTACGGGACGACGTCGGCCCACGCCACCGTCGTGCTGCTGCTGGCCTGGCGGGACCACCCCGGCGCCTTCGCGGACCGGTACGGCGCCGACGGGCTGCCCGGCGCCAACGGCCTCGCCGACGTGCTGGACGAGGCACGCTGGGGCCTGGAGTGGCTGTCGAAGATGTACCCGGAGGACGACCTGCTCCTGAACCAGGTCGGCGACGACCGGGACCACGCCTTCTGGGACCTGCCCACCACCGACTCGTCCGACTACGGCTGGGGCCGCGGCGGCTACCGGCCCGTCTACCCGTGCACCGGCGAGCCCCAGGGGCTGCTGGACCACCGGAACCGGTCCGACGGCATGGCCTCCACCGCCGGCAAGTACGCCGCCGCCTTCGCCCTCGGCGCCATGGCCTTCGCCGACGTGGACCCGGCGTTCGCGGACACGCTGAGGGAGAAGGCCGTCGCCGCGTACGAGCTGGGACGTCGTCATCCCGGCGTCTGCCAGACCGCGCCAGGGCGGGCGCCCTACTTCTACGAGGAGGAGAACTGGGTGGACGACATGGAGCTGGCCGCCGCCGAGCTCCACGCCCTCACCGGAGATGTCGCCTACCTGGAGCAGGCCGTCGAGTACGCCGCCCGCGAGCCCGTCACGCCGTGGATGGGCCGGGACACCGCGCGCCACTTCCAGTGGTACCCGTGGCACAACTACGGCCACTACGAGGTCTGGCGCCTGGCCGATGCGCTGGCGGCCAACACGACGGACGCCGCCACCCGGGCCTTCGCCCGCGAGGCCAGGACGACGATGGCCGACGACTACCGCCGGGGCCTCGCCGCCGTCGCCGACCGGGCCGAGCGGGTGAACCCCGCGTTCCGCATCGGCGTCCCCTTCATCTGGTGCTCCAACAACCTGGTCGCCGCCTTCGCCACGCAGGCGCTGCTCTACCGCCGCATGACCGGCGACACGACGTTCGTGCCCTGGGAGGCCGCCGCCCGGGACTGGCTCCTGGGCCGGAACCCGTGGGGCGTCTCCATGGTCATCGGCTACCCAGCGGACGCCCGGACGCCGCGCTCTCCCCACTCCGTCGTCGCCGACCGGCTGGGGGTGGAGACCCAGCTCGGCGGCCTCGTGGACGGGCCCGTCTACCGCTCCATCTTCGAGAACCTCCTCGGCATCGCCCTCCTGGAGCCCGACGAGTACGCGCCGTTCAACACCGGACCCGTCGTCTACCACGACGACATGGGCGACTACTCCACGAACGAGCCCATCATGGACGGGACGGCGAACCTGGTGTACCTGCTTTCTGCCATGGGGCGTTAGGGGCAGGGCGCGCGGCCATCCGACGGCGGGTCACGGGTCACGGGTCACGGGTCACGGGTCACGGGTC
>CAYQCY010000043.1:14186-25577 GCA_964416095.1 uncultured Gemmatimonadaceae bacterium | reverse complement strand
CCAACTCGCCGTATCCCACCTTGCCGTATCCACCTCGTCGCATCATTCTCCGCCTCGTGTTTCCCTTACGCGACGAGAACCCGACCGATACCACGCCGTTCGTCACGATGGCCCTCATCGTCGTCAACGTGGCGGTGTGGGTCCTCGTCGAGGGTGCGGGCGTCGACCAGGAGGCGCTGCGAAGCGCCATCTGCACCTTCGGCACGATCCCGGCGGAGCTGACCGGCTCGACGGGCGGATACCAGGGGGTCCGGCTGGGCCCGGACCAGGTCTGCACGTTCGGCGGCCTGACCTGGAGCACGCTGTTCACCAGCATGTTCCTGCACGGGAGCTGGCTCCACTTGCTGGGCAACATGTGGTTCCTGTGGATCTTCGGGAACAACATCGAGGACTCCATGGGCCACGTCCGTTATGCGGTGTTCTACCTCCTGACGGGGCTGGGCGCGGACGGCGCACACGTCTTCTCCGCCATGGACTCGCCGGTTCCCGTAGTGGGCGCATCGGGTGCAATCAGTGGGGTGATGGGCGCCTACCTGCTCCTCTACCCGCGGGTGCGGGTCTACACGCTGTTCTTCCTGTTCTTCTTCGTGCGCATCATCCCGATCCCGGCCTGGTTCGTCCTCGGCGAGTGGCTGGTCATCCAGGTCCTGTCGGGCGCCACGACGCCCGCCGACGGTGGCGGCGTGGCCTTCTGGGCCCACGTGGGCGGCTTCGTCGCCGGGATGATCCTGGTCCGACCGTTCGAGCGCCCCGCCCACGTGGCGTCGCGCAAGGCGCGGGGCCAGCGCCGTGAGCCGTCGCCCCCGTGGTCGGGGCGGAGGAGGCGCTTGCCGTGACGAGTCGGACGCCCGGACGGGGCCTGACCGCCCTCTGGTCGGTGACCGCGTTGCTCCTGGTCGTAGGTGCGGTGGGCTCGGTGGCGCAGGACCCGGCGTCCGCCGGGTCGGCGTCGGCGGCGGTGCAGCAGGCCGATTCGGTGCGGGCGACGGGCGTAGGCGCCGCGGCGCCGGAGGCGGAAGCCGGTCCGGCGGCCGCCCAGGCCGTGGACCGGGCCCGCATGGACGTGGACACCCCGTTCTGGCAGCGGCTCGTGTCGCTCCTGGGCCTGCTGGTCCTGATCGGCATCGCCTGGGTGCTGAGCGTGGACCGGACGGACGTGCCCTGGCGCGTGCTCGGCTGGGGCCTGGGACTGCAGCTCCTCTTCGCCGTGTTCATCCTGAAGACGCCGATGGGCGAGGCGCTGTTCGCGGGCCTGAACGACGTCATCGTGGCGCTGCTGGGCTTCACCGTGGAGGGGGCCCGCTTCCTCTTCGGCAACCTGGTCTACGACAACATCCCCGTGGGCACGGGCGTGGCGGGGACGAACGAGCCGATCCAGCCCATCGCCGGCACCGTGGCCGGCGCCGGCGCCTACTTCGCGTTCAACGTGCTGCCCACGATCATCTTCTTCTCGTCGCTCATGACGGTGCTGTACCACATCGGTGTCATGCAATGGGCGGTGAAGGGTGTGGCGTGGGTCATGATGCGGACCATGGGCACCTCGGGGGCGGAGACGCTGTCGGCGGCGGGAAACATCTTCGTGGGCCAGACGGAAGCGCCGCTCATGATCAAGCCGTTCGTGGAGCGGATGACCATGTCGGAGCTCATGGCCATCATGACGGGCGGCTTCGCCACGGTGGCGGGCGGCGTGATGGCGGCGTACGTGGGCATGCTCGTGGCGTTCTTCCCGGACATCGCGGGGCACCTCATGGCGGCCAGCGTCATGTCGGCGCCGGCTGCCCTGGCCGTGGCCAAGCTCATGTATCCGGAGAAGGAGGAGCCGGAGACGGGGTCCACGTTGAAGGTGGACGTGGAGACGCCGGACGTGAACGTCATCGACGCCGCGGCCCGGGGCGCCGGCGAGGGGCTGCACCTGGCCCTCAACGTGGGCGCCATGCTGCTGGCGTTCATCGCCCTCATTGCGCTCCTGAACGCGCTGCTCGGTTGGACCGCGGGCTACGTGGGGCTCACCGGACTGCTGGAGACGTGGGGCGTGCTGGGTTCGGGGCAGGAGATCACTCTCGAGCTGCTGCTGGGCTGGCTGCTGGCGCCCCTGGCCTGGATCATGGGCGTGCCGTGGCATGACGCCGTGACGGTGGGCTCGCTCATGGGGATCAAGACGGTCGTGAACGAGTTCCTCGCCTTCCTGCAGCTCGCCGAGCTGCTGGCGGACGGGGCGCTGTCGCCGCGCTCGGTGATCATCGCGACGTACGCCCTGGCCGGGTTCGCCAACTTTGCGTCCATAGCCATCCAGCTCGGCGGCATCGGCGGCATCGCTCCGCCCCGGCGGCACGACCTCTCGCGACTGGGGCTGCGGGCCATGATCGCCGGCACGCTCGCCGCGTTCATGACGGCCACCGTGGCGGGGATGCTGCTCTGATGGCGGACCCCACCGACACGGTCGGCTACCTGAAGGACCGGGTCGGTCCACCCGACGTGGTCCTGGTCCTGGGATCCGGGCTGGGCGGCCTCGCCGACGACATCGAGGCGGCCACCCGCATCCCGTACGTCGGGATTCCCGGCTTCGCCGGCACCACGGTGGCCGGGCACGAGGGCGCGCTGGTCGTGGGCCGGCTCGAGGGCGTGTCCGTCGCCGCGCTGCAGGGTCGCTACCACCTGTACGAGGGCCACGACCCGGCCACCGTCGCGCTGCCGGTCCGGGCGCTGGCCGCGCTGGGCGCCGGGAAGCTGGTGGTGACCTGCGCGGCGGGCGGGCTGCAGCCGTTGGTCCGTCCGGGCGAGCTCATGCTCATCGACGACCACCTGAACCTGCAGTGGCGGAACCCCCTGGTGGGCCCGGTGCAGGAAGGCGAGGAGCGGTTCCCCGACATGTCGGCGCCGTACGATCCCGCGCTCCAGGCGCTGGCGCAGCGTGTGGCGCTGGAGCGGGGCATCCCGTTGCAGCGCGGCGTCTACTGCGCCGTGCCGGGCCCCAGCTACGAGACCCGGGCGGAGGTCCGTATGCTGCGCAGACTCGGAGGCCACGCCGTGGGCATGAGCACGGTGCCCGAAGTGCTCGCGGCCCGGGCCCACGGCATGCGGACGCTGGGCATTGCCCTCATCACGAACCTCGCCGCCGGCCCGGCGACGGATCCGCTGGAGCACGGGGACGTGATCGAGGCCGGGGCGCGAGCCGCGGCGCGGTTCTCCGGGCTCGTGCGGGGCGTCCTCGGCGCCCTGGGCGACAGGTCCGGACGCTGAGTCGCTTGCGGCGGTCTGCGCGGCGTTCGATACTTCGTGTTGCTTTCCCGACAGACCTGCGAACCTGCAGCGACCTGAGCGCCGAGCCATGCTCCTGACCGCGAACTCACGAGGGCCGCGTCCCGCTGCCGTGCTGTTCGCTGCCGCACTGCTCGTGGCCGGGTGCGCGGATCGGGCCGGCGACGCCCCGTCCACGGAGCCGGAGTACGGCGGCACCGTCGTGGTGGCCGGGCCCAGCGACCTGAGTCCGCTGAACCCTCTGGTCACCACGGAGGCGTGGGCCAACGAGATCCTCCAGTTCGTGCTGGGGATGACCCTCGTGCGGTACGACGCCGATCTGGACCTGGAGCCGTACCTGGCGGAGTCCTGGGAGCTGCAGGGCGACACGGGCGTCGTCTTCCACCTGCGGCGGGACGTCCGCTGGCACGACGGCGAGCCCACCACGGCCCACGACGTCGCGTTCACCTACCGGCGGGCGAAAGACCCGGCCACGGCCTTCCCGAACACCGAATATTTCGTCTACTGGACGGACGTGGAGGTGGTGGACTCCTTCACCGTGCGGTTCACCATCGAGCGCCACGCGGAGCCGCTGGCCGGCTGGCCGTTCACGCCCATCGCGCCGGAGCACCTCCTGGACACAGTGCCGCCGGAGGCGCTGCGGCAGGCCGCGTACAACCGGGCCCCCGTGGGGAACGGGCCGTTCCGCTTCGCGTCCCAGCGCCTCAACGACCGCTGGGTCTTCGAGGCGAACGACGACTTCCCGGAGGCGCTGGGCGGCCGGCCGTACGTGGACCGGCTGGTCTGGCGCGTGATCCCGGAGAACACGGCCCAGATGACGGAGGTCCAGGCGGGCGAGCTGGACCTGGCGCTGAACCCGGCGGCGAACCAGGCGCGGCGGATCGCGGAGCGGACCGGTGTCTCGATCATCGTGCGGCCCTCACGACGGTACCTGTTCGTGGGGTGGAACGGTCTGCGCCCGCCGTTGGATGATGCGCGGGTCCGCCGCGCCCTGTCCATGGCCATGGACCGGAGCGTCATCGTGAACGGGCTGCGCGACGGGCTGGGCGAGCTCGCGGTGAGCCCCGTCATGCCGTGGCACTGGGCGTTCGACGAAGCGCTGGCGCCGTTGCCGTACGATCCGGACTCCGCCCGGGCGCTCCTGGCGACGGCCGGGATCCGGGATCGGGATGGGGACGGGGTCCTGGAGCTGCCGTCCGGCGAGCCGTTCGAGGTGGAGCTGAAGGTGGTGGCGGCCAGCAGCTTCAACCGCGATGTGGGGGAGCTGGTACGGGATGACCTGGCCTCCATCGGGGTGGCGGCCACGACCCGGCCGGTGGAGGGCTCGACGCTGATCCGGGACGTCACCTCGCCTCGAAGGCAGTTCGACGCCTTCGTCCTGGCCTGGGACAGCGACTTCCGGCTGAACCTGCGGGACGCGTTCCACAGCGCGGAGCTGGGCGGTCCGTACCAGTTCGCGTCGTTCCGGAACCCGGAGATCGACCGGATCGTGGACCAGGCCAGCCGCATCCCGGACCGGGACGAAGCACGGCCGTTGTGGCACAGACTCCAGCGCATCATGCGGGAGGAACAGCCGTGGACGTTCCTGTACTACGCCACGGAGGCCTACCTGGCGCGGGACCGGCTGCGGGGCGCCGGCATGGACATGCGGGGCGTGTTCGTGCACGTGACCGACTGGTGGCTCGCCGACGGCGGGTCGTCGTGAGATGGAGGGACGGATGCATGAAGCCATAGCGGTACCGCCCTGGGTCGGCATCATCGTCGCGCTTGTGGTGGGCGCGCTGGTGCGTCTGCTGCGGCTGCCGGTGCCGGCGCCCGAGACCATCTGGGGCGCGCTCATGGTGGTGGGCCTCACGGTGGGCTACCTGGGGATGCACTGGCTGCTCGCGCGAGTCGGATGACGGACCGGAGCTCCTCGGGTCGGGCGCGGCTGCGCCGGCGCCTGGCGCTGGGCGGCGGGACCGGCCTCGCCGGGGCCGTGCTCGTGCTGCTCCTGTCCTGGGCCGGCGTCCTGGACGTGGCCGAGGCCAAGACCTACGACGCCCGCACGGCGTGGCTCGCGGATCCGGCGGCGGCCGACAGCGCCATCGTCGTGGTCGCCGTCGACGAGAACAGCCTCCAGGTCTACCAGGACATGCTGGGCCGGTGGCCGTGGCCGCGGGACGTGTACGCGGCGATGCTCGAGTACTTCAGCGCCGGCGGCGCCCGGCTCGCCGTCTTCGACATCACCTTCCCGGAGCCCGACCTGGACGCGCCTCTGGGCGACACCCTCTTCGCCGAGGCGCTGGCGGCCACGGGGCTGGGCACGCTCCCCTTCACGATGGCGCCGGGCGACTCCGCGGACGCGGCGGAGTGGGAGCGCAGCCTGGCCCGGATCGGCGGGGAAGAAGCGTTGCGGCGGAGGCGGGCGGCGCTGGAGCGGCACGCGCTGGGTCCGGCGCCGGAGCCCGTGCGGTCGTACCCGTACGTGGAACCGCCCCGGGCCCTCTTCGCGCAGGCGGCCGCGGGCCTCGGCAGCATCGTGTGGAACCCCGATCCCGATGGCGTGACGCGGCGCGAGCGGCTGGTCTACGCGCACCGCGGTGAGCTCTACCCGTCGCTGCCGCTGGCGGCGGCCAGGCTGCTGGCGCCGGACCGGTACGGCGGGGACGTGGAGCCGTCGTCCGGGACGTTGCGAATCGGGGATACCCGCGTACCCCTCCACCGCAACGCTTTCCTGATCCGCTGGCGCGGGCCGTTCCTGGAAGGCGGAGAGAGCACGTACCGGGTCATCCCGGCGTTCCGGATCCTGAACAGCTACAACCAGGTGCTGGCCGGGCGGACGCCCGACGTGCCGCTGGACGAGCTCCAGGGCCGCATCGTCTTCGTGGCCACCACGGCGCCGGGCACCTTCGAGACCCGGGCGAACCCCCTGTCGCCCGACGACCCGGGCGTGATGATCCACGCGACGATCCTAGACAACCTGCTCCGGGGCGACTGGCTGCGGCGGGTGGGTGTCGGGGCGAACGGCGCCATGGTGCTGGGCGCGGGACTGGCCGCCGGGCTGGTCTCGGCCACCCTCCCCTCCGCGGTGCTCGGCAGCATCGGCGCCCTCATCGTGCTCGTGCTGGCGGGCGTCATCGCCACCGTCGCCTTCGCCCAGGGGCTCTGGCTCGACATGGCGGCGCCGGTGCTGACGGCGGCCGTGGCCTACGCCGGCACCATGGCCGGGAGCTACATGACCGAGGGCAGGGAGAAGCGGCGGGTCCGGGACCTGTTCGGCCGCTACGTCACGCCGGACTACGTGGCCCAGCTCGCCGACAACTTCGAGGACGTGAAGCTCGGCGGCGAACGCATACCCCTCACCCTCCTGTTCAGCGACATCCGCGGCTTCACCAGCCTGTCCGAGAAGCTGCCCGCCGAAACGGTCATCGAGATGCTCAACCAGTACCTGGACAAGATGGCCGAGGTGGTGTTCCGTCACGGCGGCACCCTCGACAAATTCATCGGGGACGCCGTCATGGCGTTCTGGGGAGCGCCGCTGGCCGTGGAGGACCATCCCCGGCGCGCCGTGGAGGCCGCCCTCGACATGATGGACGAGCTCGAGGAGCTCAACGAGCAGTGGAGCGAGACGGGCGCGCCGGCACGCCTCGCCATCGGCATCGGCGTCAACACCGGCGAGGCGATCGTGGGCAACATCGGGTCCCTCTCCCGGAAGCTGGACTACACGGCCATCGGCGATGCGGTCAACCTCGCCAGCCGGCTGGAAGGGCTGAACAAGGAGTACGGGACCAGCATCATCGTGAGCGAGACCACGGCGTCCCGGCTGGACGCCGACGCGTACGAGCTGGCGACGTTGGACGAGGTCAAGGTGAAAGGGAAGGAGCAGGCCGTGCGGATCTTCGAGCTCAAAGGCCGGAAGGCGAGGGCGTCCAAGGCGGGCGCCGGGGCGGGAGGCGCCGCGCCGCCCGCGGTGGGTGCGCTCCTGGCCGGCATGCTGGTCGGGCTGACCGCCACGGGCCTCGCGGCGCAGGACGCCGACAAGGCCCGCTGGACCGACTGGGTGTACCGGCCGGGCGCCTGGCAAGGCGGCGACTTCACCGAGTACGTCACCGACGACGCCGCCACCGACTCCCTGGGCCTGGCGGCCCGCATCGAGTACTACGCCATGCCGCCCCGGTGGCGGGCCGAGGTCCGGACCGTGGTGGACGGCGACTCGCTGGCGGCGCCCGTGGTCCTCGTCCACGGGGACGACGAGGTGGTGGTGCTGACCCGGCTGGGCTCGACGCCGCTGTCGGAGCACGCCGCCGCGGACGACCCGCTGGTCACCGGTGCCGTGGACCGCATGGGTCCCGACGGCGGCCCGCGCCCGGAACCGCCGGCGCGGGTGGTCTCCCGCACCGCGAGCGGGGCCGTCGCCTTCGTCGTGGTGCGCAGGCCGGCGGCGCGGGCGGAGTTCTCCGAGAGCCTCCTGGAGACGGGGACGGCGGGCCGCCTCGGCCGGAGCCTGGCACGGCTCGGCATCCACGCCATCGGCGGCGAACGGCGCGAGGAAGTGGTCGCCAGCGCGGGCGCCCGCGGCGTGGCCAAGGTCCAGACCGTGGACGGCGAGATCACGGTCATGCCCGACACGGCCGCCGTGCTCCGGATGGAACGTGTGGACGTCTCGCTCCTCGAGCTGGACCGCTTCCTCCGGGAGGCGCGGCTGGTGGTGCCGGACGAGACCCCCAGGCAGGAGGAGGGCGTATGAAGACGCGGATCACCCTCGTCGCGCTCCTGGCCGCCGCGACGCTGCCCGGGTGCGCCAGCCTGCCCATCAGCGGTGAAGGGCTGCTCAACGTCGGCGCCGCCGCCCTGCCCATCGGGCCGGAGAAGGAGCGGGAGATCGGCTTCGGCATCGCCGCCACCGTGATCGGGCGGTACGGGCTCGTCCAGGACCGGGAGCTGATCCGGTACGTCAACCTGGTGGGTCAGGCGGTGGCGCAGCAGTCCATACGGGGGTCGGACGTGCAGTTCCATTTCGGAGTCCTGGACACGGATGACGTGAACGCCTTCGCCGCACCCGGCGGGTTCATCCTCATCACGCGCGGCGCTATGGGCCTGATGGAGTCGGAGGCCGACCTGGCCGGCGTGCTGGCCCACGAGATGGGGCACGTGGACCAGAAGCACGTCCTGGACGAGATCCGGCGCTCGTCGGTGTTCAAGACGGCCCAGGACGAGTCGGACCTGTCCGGGCCTCTGCTGGACCAGATCGCGGAGCTGGGCGGGAGCCTGCTCTTCATGGGCCTCAGCCGGGAGGACGAGATGGAGGCCGACTCCCTCGGCGTCCTGTACGCCGCCGCCACCGGCTACCGCCCCGACGGGATCCTTAATTTCCTGGAGAACCTGAAGGCCGCGGGGGAGCAGGAAGCGGAAGGCGTCCAGGAATGGATGGCGACGCACCCGTCCACCGACGAGCGCATCGAGGCAGTCCGGCGCCAGCTCGCGTCAGGGGCCGTGGACCCCGACGCCGGCAGGACGGTGCAGGACCGCTTCCGGCGGTACGTCAGCGGCGCGGGCCCCTGACCTCGACGAAGTGGTTCAACGGGCCATGCCCCGAGCCCAGGCCGGGCGCCTCGGCGATGGCCCGGTGCACGTAGTCCAGCGCGGTGTCCACCGCGTCCTCCAGGCTCCAGCCCCGGGCGAGGCCGGCCGCCACGGCCGAGGACAGGGTGCAGCCGGTGCCGTGCGTGCTGGTCGTGTCCAGCCGCGGCCGGCGCCAGCTCCGGAACGACGACCCGTCGTACAGCACGTCCAGCACCTCGTCCCCCTCCAGGTGGCCGCCCTTGACCAGGACCGCGGCCGCGCCCCGCTCCACCAGCGACTCGGCGACGCTGCGCATGCCCGGCTCGTCGTCCGCCGGGAGCCCGGCCAGGATGAGGGCCTCCGGCAGGTTCGGCGTCGCCAGCGTGCACAGGGGGAGGAGCGCCGCCACCGCGGCCTCGGCGTCCCGGTCCAGCAGGCGGTCGCCGCTCGTCGCCACCATGACCGGGTCCAGCACGTAGTTGGCCAGCTCCAGCTCGGCGATGGCCCCGGCCACGGTCGCCACCAGCTCCGCCGTGGCGAGCATCCCCGTCTTGCACGCGGCGGGTCGGAGGTCCTCCACCACCGCCCGGATCTGGGCGGTCACGTGATCGGGCGGGACCGTGTGTACCTCTCGAACGCCTACCGTGTTCTGGGCGGTCAGGGCCGTGAGCGCCGAGGTGCCGAAGACACCGAAGGCGTGGAAGGTCTTGAGGTCGGCCTGGATGCCGGCGCCGCCGCCGCTGTCACTGCCTGCGATGGTGAGGGCGACAGGTGGCGGCGGACTCGGGTCGGTGCGCGTCATGGCTGAGCTTGTGTGCGGTTCGGATTGCGTCGCGCCGGGACAGATACGGCCCGGGGACGTCGCCCGCAGGCGTCCGGCCCGGTTGACGTTGGACCGACGGCGCGACACCTTCGTCGCCACGCGCGACCGGTGCCACGCCCCCGGGCCTTCCGTCATGCCACGAACCACAGGACGCCAGGCATCAAGTACCCCGCCGATCGCGAAGGCGGTCCGTGTCTGACGTCACCGGCGCCGAGGAACGCCTAATCCACGGGTTGCGCCGCCGCAAGGTCCGGGAGCGGGAAGCACTGTGCCTGGCCGGTGGCGTGCGAGTGGTCGAAGAGGTGCTGGCCGCCGGCACGCCGGTGCGCCTCGCCGTTCTCTCACCGGCGTTGGCCGGGACGGAGCGGGGCCGGAGCCTCGGTGCCGCGCTGGAGGCCGCGGCGCCCGTACGACGCGTAG
The DNA here is from genome assembly GCA_964416095.1 of uncultured Gemmatimonadaceae bacterium. Classification (GTDB taxonomy): domain Bacteria; phylum Gemmatimonadota; class Gemmatimonadetes; order Longimicrobiales; family RSA9; genus CAYQCY01. Next base: position 15,532 of record CAYQCY010000043.1, on the reverse strand, counting down.
AGGACCACGAGCTGGCGCGCCTGGCGCCGACGGAGACGCCTCAGGGCGTCCTCGTGGTGGCGCAGGTCCCGGAGCTCGGCGGCATGGAGACGCTCGAGCCGCGGACCCGGGAGACGCTGCTGGTGCTGGACGGGGTGCAGGACCCGGGCAACGCCGGGACGCTGATCAGGACGGCGGCGGCCTTCGGTGCGCGGGTCGCGTGCCTGCCGGGCACGGTCGACCCCTGGAACCCGAAGACGATCCGGGCGTCCGCCGGCACGGTCTTCCGGGAGCCGCCGATCCTGACGGACGCCGGGGCCCTGGGTTCCTGGAGTGTCCAGCACGACGTCGCCGTGCTGGGCGCCGACGCGGAGGGCGACCCGCTGGACACGGCCTCCCTGCCGGACCGCGTGGCCCTGGTGGTGGGCAACGAAGGTGCCGGTCTGAGCGCCGAGGCGCACGCGCTGCTCCGTACCCGGGTAGCGATCCCGATGCGAGGCGATGTCGAGTCCCTGAACGTGGCCGTGTCGGCCGCGATCCTGCTCTTCCTGGTCACGGAGGGACCGTGGTCTGGCTCCTGATCTACGCCGCCTTCATCGGCGCGGCCGTGGGCTCGTTCCTGAACGTCTGCATCTACCGGTGGCCCGAAGGGCTGTCGATCGTGCGGCCCCGCTCCCGCTGCCCGGTGTGCGAGCGGACCATCCCGTGGTACGACAACCTGCCCGTCGTGAGCTGGATCCTGCTGCGAGGCCGGTGCCGCTCCTGCGGGACGGGCATCTCCATCCAGTATCCCGTCGTGGAGCTGGCCACGGCGCTCATCTGGCTGGGCATGGCGATACGGTTCGGCGCGAGCTTCGAGGCGCTCCGGGGCGCCGTCCTCCTCACCGTGCTGCTGGGCATCGCCGTGCTGGACGCACGGCACCGCATCATCCCCGACCAGTTCTCGGTCCTCGGCGCCCTCGCCGGGCTGGCCCTGGCCTTCGCCCCCGGCGGCATCACCTTCCGCGCCGCCCTGGTGGGTGGGGTGGTCGCCTACGTCTTCATGTGGGTCATCAAGCTCGCCGGCGAATGGGCGTTCAAGAAGCCCGCCCTGGGCGTGGGGGACATCCACATGATGGCCATGATCGGCTCCTTCGTGGGGCTGGGGGGCGCCATCCTCACCGTCATGCTCGGGTCGTTCCTGGGGCTCATCATCGGGGTGCCCCTCACCTGGATCCAGGGCCGCCTGGAGGTCATGGGCACCTACCTGCCGCTGGGCACCTTCCTGGCCATGGGCGGCGCGGCGGCCTACCTCTGGGGCGACGCCATCATCGACTGGTATTTCCGCCTGGTCCTGCCCTACTGACTGAAGGCGGATGGCGGAAGGC
>CAYQCY010000043.1:8314-14086 GCA_964416095.1 uncultured Gemmatimonadaceae bacterium | reverse complement strand
GGTCATCGCGGTCCGTCATTCCTCGCCTTCCTCGTCCCGGTGGACGCGTCCGTCACCGGGTGTCCCCGGCAGGCCGATATCCTGGTCCCGGTAGGTCCTGGAGAGGCGTACGTAGTGCTCGGCGCTGGCTTCGATCCACGCCGCCGAGCCGCCTTCCAGACGCTTCCGCACGGTGGCCGGCGCACCGGCCACCAGGCAGCGGGGCGGGACCTCCATCCCGTCCGGGACCAGGCTGAGAGCCGCCACGAGCGACTCCTCGCCGATGACGACGCCGTGGAGCAGGACGGCGTTCATGCCGATGAGGGCGCCGCGACGGACCCGACAGCTCTCGAAGGTCGCGCCGTGGCCCACGGTGACCTCCTTCTCGATGATGGTCGGGCCGCTGGCGCTGACGTGGAGCACGCAGTTGTCCTGGATGCTGGAGCGGGCGCCGATACGGATACCGTGCTCCGGGTGGTCGCCGCGGAGCACCGCGCCGAACCAGATGCTGGCCTCCGGCCCCACCTCGACGTCCCCGATGAGCGTGGCGGTGGGGGCCACGAACGCCGTGGGGTGCACGCGCGGCGCCACGCCGTTGAAGGGGATGATCATCCGCTCAGGATGCCGGCGAGGGTGGCGGGATCGATGTTGCCGCCGCTCACCACCACGACGGTGGGCCCGTCCAGCTCGACGAGCCCGTCCAGCACGGCGATGACGCCGACGATGCCCGAGCCTTCGGCGGTGACGCCGTCGTGGAGGAACAGCCGGCGGATGCCTTCTGCGAGACGCTCCTCCGGCACGAGCAGGATGTCCTCCGCCACGGCGCGCGCGCGCTCGTAGCTCGCGGGCTCTACCTGGCCCGCCAGGCCGTCGGCGATGGTCGGGGGCATGGCCGACTCCACCACGACGCCGGCGGCGAACGCGTCGTGCATGGCCGGTGTAGCGTCGCTCTGCACGCCCACGATGCGGGGTGGTGGGTCCAGCGTTTCCCGGAGGGCGAGGCCGGTGCCGGCGATGAGGCCGCCGCCGCCCACGGGGACGAGCACGGTGCGCACGTCGGGCAGCGCGTCGCCGATCTCGAGACCAACCGTACCCTGACCGGCTACCACGCGGGGGTCCACGAAGGCATGGAGGTAGTACGCGCCGTGCTCCTCGGCGTAGGCCCGGGCGGCCGCGGCGGCCTGGTCGTAGATGCCTTCCACGGTGTGGAGCGTCGCGCCGTACTCCCGGATGCGGAGCTTCTTCTGCGCCGGGGCGTTTTCCGGGACGAAGATGTCTGCGCGAATGCCGTCCTCCCGGGCCGCCAGGGCGACGGCCTGCCCGTGGTTCCCGGCGGATGCCGTGACGAGGCCCCGGGCTCGGCTCTCCGGGTCCAGCGACGCCACCGCGTTGGCTGCGCCGCGCATCTTGAACGAGCCGGTCCGCTGCCAGCATTCGAGCTTCAGGTACACCGGCACGCCGGCGTGCTCCGACAGCCAGATGGAGTGGTGGAGCGGCGTAGAGCGGGCCCGTCCTTCGATGCGGCGGCGGGCGTCCAGGACGTCGTGGAGCGTTGGACGGGTCATCCGGTCGTGCCGGGCTCCCGCGCCGACGGCCGGGCGTCTTCCGCCTGCTCGTCGTCGGGCGTTACGGGCTCGACGGACGGCTCCGGCCCGGGGCGGCGACCGCCCGGCGGGTGTGGGCTGGTCTCCGGCGGCGCCAGGCGCTGCAGCCGGGCCCGGAGGACCTGGGTATCCGTCGCCTCCGTCACCTCGATGCGGATGCCTTCCCGCTCCATGGTTTCGCCCTGCGCGGGGACGTGACCCAGCTCCTCCAGCAAGTAGCCGTTCAGCGACCGGTGCTCGAGCAGCGGGAAGGACGTGTTGAAGATGTGGTTGATCTCCCGCAGGTCCGTGTCGCCTTCCGCGATGATCTCGGTCCGGGAGATGCGGGTGAGCGTCTCCTCCGCCACATCCGTCTCGTCCACGATCTCGCCCACGAGCTCCTCGATGACGTCTTCCAGCGTGACCAGCCCGTCCGTGCCGCCGTACTCGTCCACGACCAGCGCCAGGTGGATACGGCGCTGCTGGAAGTCCCGGAGCAGGCGCGTGAGGGACAGGGATCCGGGCACGATGAGCGGCTGCCGCGCCAGCTCCCGCAGGGGCACGTCCCGCTGGCCGGTGATGAGGGCCTGGTACGCGTCCCGCAGGTAGAGCAAACCCGTCACCTCGTCGATGGACTCGCCGTAGACCGGGACGCGGGAGAAAGGAACGGTCCCGAACTGGGCCGCGATCTCCGACAGCGTCAGGGCGTCCTGCCAGGCGAAGATGTCGACCCGCGGCGTCATGATCTCCCAGACCTTGGTCTCGTCCAGGCGGATCGCCCGCTCGATGAGCAGCCCTTCGTGCTCGTCGATCACGCCCTCGCTGCGGCCGAGGTCGGCGAGCTGGCGGATCTCGTCGTCCGTCTCGAGGCCGTTCGCCGCGCGCGGCTCCGACGCCGACGCCGGGACCCACTCCATGACCGCCAGCAGCGGGCCCAGGAGGCGCACCAGCGCCCGGAACAAGGGCGCCATGCCGAGGGCGATGCGCACCGAGTAGCGTGCCGCCAGCATGCGCGGCAGAAGCTCGCCCACCACGAAGACGAGCACGCCCGCCACGATGACCGCAAGCAGGAAGCCGGCACCGCCCCAGAGCTCGAGCCCCGCCAGGGCGCCCAGCCCCGCCGCCGCCACGTCGCTCGTCGTGTTGCCCAGCCGCAGGAGCAGGAACAGCCGTTCCGGGTCCGAGCGCAGGCGCAGCAACGAGTCGCCGCCGCGGAATCCGGCGTCCACGAGGGTCCGGATGCGGGGCTCACCGATGGAGAAAAGGGCGAATTCGGCCGCCGAGAACAGAGCGGAGAGGGCCAGCGCGACGCAGAAGCCGAGGATCAGCGGAAGGACCATCCGTCAGCCTCTGCGACTGGGAGGTCGATCCGCGCCTTCCTGGTGTCCTAGGTCCATGTGCGGCTCAGGTGCACGAGTTCTTCCACGACGTCCGCGGCCGTACGACCATCCGCCTCCGCCTGGAAGTTCAAGACGATGCGGTGGCGCAGGACCGCGGGCGCCACCGCCCGTACATCATCGTAATTCGGAACGCCGCGCCCGTCCATGGCCGTGCGCGCCTTCGCGCCCAGCACCAGGTACTGGGATGCCCGGGGCCCGGCACCCCAGGACGCGTACTGGCGGAAGAGCGGCTCCGCCTCCTCCCCGGGTCGAGTCGCACGGGCCAGCCGGACCGCGTAGGCCACCAGCGACGGGGGCACCGGCACCCGCCGCACCAGCCCCTGGAACTCCACCAGCGAGGACCCGTCCAGCACCCGCCGAAGCTCGGCGATCGACCCGGTCGTCGTCTCCACCGCGACCCGCTCCTCCTCCGCACGGCTCGGATAGTCGATGCGCAGCTCGAGCATGAACCGGTCGAGCTGCGCCTCCGGCAGCGGGTAGGTACCTTCCTGCTCGATGGGGTTCTGCGTCGCCAGCACGAAGAACGGACGGTCCAGCGACATCGTCTCGCCGGCCGCCGTCACCGCCCGCTCCTGCATGGCCTGCAACAGCGCCGCCTGCGTCTTCGGCGGCGTCCGGTTCACCTCGTCCGCCAGCACCACGTTCGCGAAGACCGGGCCCCGCACGAAACGGAACGCGCGCCGCCCCGTCGATCGGTCCTCTTCCAGTACCTCCGTCCCCGTGATGTCCGACGGCATGAGGTCCGGCGTGAACTGGATCCGGCTGAACCGGAGGTCCAGCGCCTCCGCCAACGACGAGATGAGCAGCGTCTTCGCCAGCCCGGGCACACCCACCAGCAGCACGTGGCCGTCCGCCAGCAGCGCCGTCAACAGGTCCTCCACGATGCGACGCTGCCCGACGATCCTCTTCGCGATCTCCGCCTCGAGGACCGCCCGCGCCTCGGCCAGCCGCTCCAGCAGCCGGACATCCCCTTCTCCCGACTCCACCGGTGCCGGCGTCGCTGCCATTTCGCTCCCTTCAACAAGAACGACGCCCCTGCCCAGCTCCGCGGTGGACATCGCCGCCCGGCAGCGGCTCCACACCGCACCTCGGACACCCGAAATCCCTTGGGACGCCTGCACTTCTGAAGATGGACGCGGTCGCGTCAGCGTGTCAAGCGAGGGGTGCTTGCGAAAAATTTCACAAGCGGGTACCTTTGCGGCCGACTTTTGGCGGGGCAGGTGCATGGGCGAAGAAACCGGACCGACGGAGCGCGGGCGGCTGCCAGCCGATCTCGGCCGATACGCAGGCCACGGTCTGACGTGGGCGCTCAGTACCGCGCTCTTCCTGTATCTGGGTTTGAAGGTGGATGAGTGGTTGGGCACGCTGCCGTTGTTCACGGTGCTGGGTGCGGTGATCGGGGCGGGGGCGGGGTTCTACAGCCTGTACTATCACCTGGTGATCGAGCCGCGGGACCGAGCCGAAGAGGACGGCTCCGACGACGGATGAACGGAGCGACGGAACGGAAGGAGCCGCGTCGCGTGCGGTCGTTCCTGCGCTACGCGGCGGCATCGCTCGGCGTCGCTGCGTTGCTGGTGCTGGTGGTGGGCGGGCTGTCGGGCCGCACGGACGCCGTCTGGCCCATGGTGGGTCTGGCGTATCTGACTCAATTGGCCGCAGGCGGGATGTTGATCGCGGTACATGGCCGGAAGCGGTTCTTTCTGGGGTGGGGTGGCGGGATCCTGCTCCGGTTCGCGGCGTTGGGTGCGGGCGCGGTCTGGGTCGTGCGGGCGGAGCTGGACCGTCCGGCGCTCCGGCTGCTGAGTCTGGCGGGCGCGCTGTTCGTGCTCGCGTTATTGGAGCCGTTGTTCATTCGAAGACGAAGCCAGGCGTAGATGATCGCGAAACTGTTCAGCCTGCTGGGTGTCGCACAGGAGGCGCACGGAGGGGAGGCCGGGGCACAGGCGGCCACGCACGGTGAAGGCGGTTTCGACCTGAGCGAGACGATCATGCATCACATGACCGACTCGCACGAGCTCGACCTGCCGTGGGGCACGGTCGAGCTGCCCCAGTGGGACCCCGTCCACCTGGGCCCGCTGACGGTGGACTTCTCGCTGACGAAGCATGTGGTGTTCCTGCTGCTGGCGGCGTTCCTGGTCCTCGCCGTGATGTTCCTGACCGCACGGCGCATGAAGCGGGTGGGGCCCGGGACGCCGAAGGGCTTCGCCAGCGTGATCGAGGCGGTCATGCTGTACATCCGGGACGAGATGGTGATGAAGAACGTGGGCCACGGGGGACAGCGGTTCGTACCATTCGTGGCGACGCTCTTCTTCTTCATCCTGTTCGCGAACCTGCTGGGTTTGCTGCCGTGGGGGGCGACGGCCACGAGCAACCTGTCGGTCACGGCGGCCTTGGCGGTGTGCTCGCTACTGGTCATCGAGGTGTCGGGCTTCTTCGCCCTGGGGCCGAAAGGGTACCTGGGCACGATCTTCTACGCGCCGAAGGACATGGGCCTCATGGGCCGGAGCCTCATGCTCGTGATCATGACGCCCGTGGAGTTCCTGGGGAAGCTGGCGAAGCCGTTCGCCCTGGCGGTTCGGCTGTTTGCCAACATGACGGCGGGGCACCTGGTGATCCTGTCGCTGATCGGACTGATCCTCATGGCGTTGCCGCTCGGCGTCGGATCGCTCGTGGTCATCCCCGGCCCGGTGCTCATGGCCGTGGCGATCATGATGCTGGAGATCTTCGTCGCGTTGCTCCAGGCGTATATCTTCGCCATGCTCACCGCGGTGTTCATCGGGTTGATCCGGCACGCGCACTGAGACGGGTCG
>CAYQCY010000043.1:0-8214 GCA_964416095.1 uncultured Gemmatimonadaceae bacterium | reverse complement strand
GCCGGCTCCAGGCCGACCGTCGTACCGTATCCGGCGAGAGCCGCCGGAGAGAGCCGTGGGCCGCGAGGCCTGTAGCGGTGACGTCGTCAGCGGGTGGACGGGGGACGCCCGACAGGCGACGGGGAGCGTGAGAGGAAGGCGACCCCCGAAACGGACGGAGGAGACACACGATGCACCTTCTCGCACTGGTGCAGGAGATGGGGGGCGCGACCCCCGAATACGCGCGGAACTTCCTGGCGCTCATGGGCGCCGGCCTGGGCGCGGGGATCGTCGCCATCGGGGCCGGCCTGGGCATCGGCCGGATCGGCTCATCCGTGGCCGAAGGCATGGCACGGCAGCCGGAAGCCGGAGCCAATATCCAGACGGCGGGTATCATCCTGGCCGCGCTCATCGAAGGTGTCGCGCTGTTCGGGCTGGTGATCGCGTTCCTGGTCTGGCTGAAGGTCCAGTAGAACGGCGGATGCCGGGGGCCTCTGGTCCCCGGCGTCTCCACACGAACGGGGATCGACCGTGTACCTTTTCTGGATGATGCAGGAGCATGCTGAGGAGGCGGCCTCGTCGCCGAACCTGTTCAGCATCGACCTGGGCGTGTCCTTCTGGACCGTGGTGATCTTCATCACGCTCCTGGTGGTGCTCTACCGGTACGCGTATCCGCACATCCTGGGCGCGGTGGAAGCGCGGGAGAAGCGGATCGAGGAAGCGATCCAGGCGGCGGAACGGAGCCGATCGGAGGCCGAGAAGCTCCTGGCCGAGCAGCGGCAGGAGCTCGCCGATGCGCGGGAGGAAGCCCAGCAGCTCATGGCCGAAGGTCGCACCGCAGCGGAGCAGATCCGGCAGGACATGCTGGAGAAGGCCCGGTCCGAGCAGGAGCAGATCCTGGAGCGGGCCCGGGAGGAGATCGGACGGGAACGCAAGGAAGCGGTAGAGATGCTGCGCCGGGAGGCGGTGGAGCTCTCCCTGCGCGCGGCGTCGAAGCTGGTCGAGAGGAACCTGGATGCGGAGCAGGACCGGGCCCTCGTCCGTGAGTACCTGGACCGGGCCAGGGTCGGCGACGGAGGCGCGGCGTGAGGGACCGGATCATCGCGCGGAACTACGCGGAGGCGCTGTTCCAGCTTACCGCCGAGGACAGCTCGCACGGCGCGACGCTGGCGGCGTTCGACCTGCTCACGGGGGTTCTCGGGGAGGAGCCGAGGATCCGGGCGTTCCTGGAGACCCCGAAGGTGGGCGCGGCCGAGAAGAAGAAGGTCATCGCGGGGGTCCTGGAGGGTCGGGTGCCGTCGTCGTTCATGAACTTCCTGCGCGTCGTGATCGACCAGGGCCGTCAGCGAATCCTCGGCCCCATCGCCGAGGAGTACCGCAGCCTGGTGGACGAGGCGGCCGGCCGATTGAAGGTGGATGTGACGCTGGCCCACGAGCCGGGGGAAGGGCAGCGTGACGAGATCGCGGCGATCCTGTCGGAGAAGCTGGACAAGGCGGTGGTGCCGCACGTGCGGGTGAAGCCGAACATCCTGGGCGGCGTGGTGGTACGCTTCGGCGACCGGGTGATGGACGGCTCGCTCAAGCGGCAGCTGGCGACGTTGCGGCGGCGCATGCTGGAGGCGGACCTGCCGCTCGACGCGGGATCGGAAACGTAAGCGGATCGAGAACGGATACGGAACTGATGGCGAAATCGGACGGGCAGCTCCGGGCGAGCGAGATCAAGGAAGTCTTGCTCCGACAGATCGAGAGCTACGAGGAAGAGCTCGAGGTCGAGGAAGTCGGCGAGGTCCTGGAAGTCAAGGACGGCGTAGCCCGCATCTACGGGCTGACGAAGGCGATGGCCAGCGAGATGCTGGAGATCACATCGTCGGAGACGGGCGAGACGGTGGCCGCCCTGGCGCTGAACCTGGAGGAAGACAACATCGGCGCCGTCATCATGGGTGACTGGACGCTGATCGAGGAAGGCGACGTGGTGCGGCGCACCGGCCGGGTGCTGGACGTTCCGGTGGGTGAGGGCTACCTGGGCCGGGTCGTGGATTCGCTGGGTCAGCCTCTGGACGGCGGACCCGCCGTCGTGGAGGAGGATCGCCGTCAGATCGACATCGTGGCGCCGGGCATCGTGAAGCGGCAACCGGTGAAGGAGCCGTTGCAGACGGGGATCAAGGCCATCGACAGCATGATCCCCATCGGGCGGGGCCAGCGGGAGCTGATCATCGGCGACCGGGGCACCGGCAAGAGCGCCATCGCCATCGACACGATCATCAACCAGAAGGACACGGACGTCATCTGCATCTACTGCGCCATCGGCCAGCGGGCGGGGAAGGTGGCCAGCGTCGTGGAGACGCTGAAGGAGCACGATGCGATGGACTACACCGTGGTCATGGCGGCCAACGCCAGCGACCCGGCGCCGATGCAGTACATCGCGCCGTACGCCGCCTGCGCCCTGGCCGAGCACTTCATGTGGCAGGGCAAGCACACGGTGGTGGTGTACGACGACCTGACGAAGCAGGCCCAGGCGTATCGTCAGCTGTCACTGGTGCTCCGGCGCCCGCCGGGCCGGGAGGCGTTCCCGGGCGACGTGTTCTACCTGCACTCGCGGCTGCTGGAGCGTGCGGCGAAGCTGTCGGACGAGCTGGGCGGCGGCTCGCTCACGGCGCTGCCCCTCATCGAGACGCAGGCCGGCGACGTGTCGGCCTACATCCCGACGAACGTCATCTCCATCACGGACGGCCAGATCTTCCTGATCTCCGACCTGTTCTACTCGGGCGTTCGGCCGGCGGTGGACGTGGGCATATCCGTGTCCCGGGTGGGCGGCGCGGCCCAGCGGAAGGCCATGAAGAAGGTGGCCGGCCGTCTGCGCCTGGACCTGGCGCAGTTCCGGGAGCTGGAGGCGTTCGCCCAGTTCGGCTCGGACCTGGACGCCGCGACCCAGCGGCAGCTGGCCCGGGGCTCGCGGATCGTAGAGGTGCTCAAGCAGCCCCAGTACCAGCCCATGCCGGTCCAGCAGCAGGTCATGATCATCTACGCCGCCACGAACGGCTACCTGGACGACGTGGAGATCGAGGACATCCGGGAGTGGGAGCACGGCTTCCACGAGTTCATGAAGGCGAACCACCCGGACGTGGGTGCGGGGATCCGTGACACGGGCGTGCTGGACGAGAACGTGGAGGCGTCGCTGAAGAAGGGGATCGAGGAGTACCACGGCATCTTCGCGTCGGACCACGGTACGGTGGAGGTGGCGGATGCGGAGCCGGAAGAGGAGCCCGTCGGCGAGGTGAAGCGAGAGGAAGTCGCCACGGCGGCCGGGGACTAGAGCATGGCCAAGACGCGGGAGATCAAGCGTCGCCTGAAGTCCATCGACAACATCCGCCAGATCACGCGGACGATGGAGATGGTGGCGACGTCGAAGCTCAAGAAGGCGTCGGACCGCGTACAGGCGGGCCGCGCCTACGCCGACCTCCTGACGGACGTGATCCGCCGCCTGACGGACCCGGAGCTGCGGGCCCGCTATCCGCTGCTCCGGAAGCCCGAGGAGACGCGCCGGGCGGCGGTGCTGCTCCTCACGTCGAACCGTGGCCTGGCGGGCGCGTTCAACGTGAACCTCATCAAGGAGGCCCGGTCGCTCATGGACACCCTGGAGGCCGATGGGGTGGCGGTGGACCTCCACGTGGTGGGCAAGAAGGGGATCAGCTTCTTCCGCTTCCGGGAGATCCCCATGGCCACGGCCCGCATGGACATCACGGACAAGCCGACGCCGGAGGACGCCGCGTCGCTGATCGATTCGCTCCAGGACGCCTTCACGGCGGAGGAGCTGGACGCGGTCTACGTCGTGTACGCCCAGTTCCGGTCGGCGCTGTCCACGCCGCCGAAGGTCATCAAGGTGCTGCCGGTGGAGCCGAAGGGGGACGGGACGGAGACGGTGGACTACATTCTGTCGCCCGGGGCGGACGAGATCCTGAACCAGCTCCTGCCGCTCTACGTCCGGAACCGGCTGTTCCGGGCCATGGTGGAGACGGCGGCGTCGGAGCAGGGCGCACGGCGGACGGCCATGAAGAACGCGACGGAAAACGCGGCCGAGATGCTGGGCGACCTGCGGCGCACCTTCAACCGTGCGCGGCAGGCGCAGATTACGCAGGAGATCGCCGAGATCGTCGGCGGTGCCGAGGCACTTGATTGAGCGGGACGCCGGGCACGAAGCCCGGCCTTGAACGCGAACGGAGACGGATTGATGGCGGACAAGACAGGCAAGGTCGTGCAGGTCATCGGGCCGGTGCTCGACGTGGAGTTCGGCACGGAAGACCTGCCGGAGATCTATACCGCGCTCGAGGTCAAGGTTCCGGGCGAGAACGGCTCGCCGGACATCGACGTGACGGCGGAGGTGCAGCAGCACATCGGCCGGAACCAGGTCCGGGCCGTGGCCATGTCGTCCACGGACGGCGTGGTCCGCGGGATGCCCGTCCTGGACACCGGCGGCCCCATCACGGTGCCCGTCGGGGAGCCGGCGCTGGGTCGCATCCTGAACGTGTTGGGTCGGCCGGTGGACGAGGGCGCCGAGATCCCGGAGGAGGTGGAGCGCTGGCCGATCCACCGGGAAGCGCCGAAGTTCACCTCCCTCGAGCCCAAGACGGAGATCTTCGAGACCGGCATCAAGGTCATCGACCTCATCGCGCCGTACGTGAAGGGCGGCAAGACCGGACTGTTCGGCGGCGCAGGAGTGGGGAAGACCGTCATCATCATGGAGCTGATCCGGAGCATCGCCGCGGAGCACGGCGGCCGCTCCGTGTTCAGCGGCGTCGGCGAGCGGACCCGTGAAGGGAACGATCTCTGGCTCGAGATGAAGGAGACGGGCGTCATCGACGCCACGGCCCTGGTCTACGGCCAGATGAACGAGCCGCCGGGCGCCCGGCTCCGGGTGGGCCTCTCGGGCCTGACCGTGGCCGAGTACTTCCGGGACGTCGAAAAGCAGGATGTGCTCCTCTTCATCGACAACATCTTCCGGTTCGTGCAGGCCGGCTCCGAGGTGTCCGCGCTGCTCGGGCGCATGCCGTCGGCCGTGGGCTACCAGCCCACGCTGGGCACCGAGATGGGCGAGCTCCAGGAACGGATCACCTCGACCCGCGACGGCTCCATCACGTCGGTCCAGGCCATCTACGTTCCCGCCGACGACCTGACGGACCCCGCCCCGGCCGCCGCCTTCGCCCACCTGGACGCCACCACGGTGCTGTCCCGGGCCATCTCCGAGTTGGGCATCTACCCGGCCGTGGACCCCCTCGACAGCACGTCGCGGATCCTGGACCCACAGTTCATCGGCGAGCGCCACTACGCGGTGGCGACCCGGGTGCAGGAGATCCTCCAGCGTTACAAGGACCTCCAGGACATCATCGCCATCCTCGGCATGGACGAGCTGTCCGAGGAAGACAAGGTGATCGTGGGGCGGGCCCGGCGCATTCAGCGCTTCCTCTCCCAGCCCTTCTTCGTGGCGGAGGCGTTCACCGGTCGGTCCGGCAAGTACGTGAAGCTCGAAGAGACCATCGAGTCCTTCGAGCGGGTGGTGAGTGGCGAGTTCGACCACCTCCCGGAAGGCGCCTTCTACATGGTGGGCGGCATCGAGGAGGTCATCGAGCAGGCCAGGGACATGGGCGCGGAGGTCTGATCCATGGCACTCACGGTCGCCGTCACGACTCCCGAACGTACCATCTACAAGGGCGACGCCGACATGGTGGTCGCCCCGGCGTGGGACGGCGAGGTCGGCATCCTGCGGAACCACGCGCCCCTCATGGTCCTCCTCGGCGAGGGCCGCCTGCGGGTGAAGAGCGGTAAGGACGAGATGGCCTTCCACGTCTCAGGCGGCTTCCTCCAGGTCGTGGACAACAGGGTGAGCGTGCTGAGCGAGCAGGCGGGGGAGCCCGGCGAGGGCGGCTGACCCCGCGTCGCCGGCGCACGCCTGACGGCCGCGCACTTCCCCGGTGCGTGGCCGTTTTTCGATGCCTGGCGCAATGCTTGCGCCGTCCCGTCGATCGTAGCTCGTTCCGGACTCGGACAAACACCCGACGGAGGACATACCAGACATGAACAAACGCACGCTTCCCGCGCTGGGCCTGGCTCTGGCACTCGGCGCCGCTCCGGCCGACGCACAGCTCTTCAACTCCCCGACCTTCATGCCGCCGGCCGGGAACGACGGGCTTTCAGCCTACCTCGTGGACGGCGACGGCATCAAGCTGGGTCTGGCCGGTGCCTGGCGTGGCTTCGCCGGGTCCGATTTCGGCGTCCGTGTCGGATTCTACGACCTGGGCGGGACCACCGCCTTCAGCGCCGGCATCGAGACCTGGCGCATCATCATGACCGCCGACGACGCCTTTCCCCTCGATGTGGCCTGGACCGCCGCCGGCGGCGCCGCCTTCAGCGATGCCGTCACGACGCTCTGGGTGCCTGCCGGCGCCACCGTGGGCCGCACGTTCGTGCTGGAACAGGTGACGCTCCAGCCTTACGTTCATCCGCAGGTAGGGCTCCAGGTCCAGTTCTTCGATGTCGCCGGCGTGAGCGACACGGACATGGAGATCGGCGTCCAGATCGACATAGGAGCCGAGATCGCCCTGCAGGAACGGTGGAAGCTGCGGGTCGCCTTCGCCGCCGGCGACGCCGATGCCCTCGGCGTCGGCGCCGCGTTCCGCTTCTGAACCTTCAGGCCGAGGGGGAGCACCGCGTCGCCGTGCGCGGTAGCCGGCCCGGGCCGCGCTGGAGCACGACGAGTGCGTATCGACCTCCACATCCACTCCAACGCATCCGACGGGGCCCTGCCGCCGGCCGAGCTGGTCGACGCCGCCGTCGCCGGCGGCCTCGACCTCATCGCCCTCGCCGACCACGACACCGCCGCAGGGGTACGCCCGGCCATGACCGCGGCACGGGACCGGATCCACGTCCTCCCCGCCATCGAGATCTCCACCACCCACCGGGCCATCGATCTCCACGTCCTGGGATACGACATCGACCCCGAGCATCCCGACATCCTTGCCTTCGCCGAAACGGCACGCGTGCGCCGCGAAGAACGGATCCGCGCCATGCTCGGCCGCCTCGAAGGCCTGGGCGTCGACCTCGCCCTCGACGATGTCCGCGACATGGCCGGCGAAGCCCGGGCGCTCGCCCGGCCCCACCTGGCCCGGGCCATGCTCGAGCACGGCGCCGTCGGCTCCTTTGCCGAGGCGTTCGACCGCTTCATCGGCGACGGCAAGCCCGCATTCCTCGCCACCCACCTGCCGCCGCCCCGCAAAGCCTTCGACCTCGTCCACAACGCCGGCGGTCTCGCCGTCTGGGCCCACCCGCCCGCCGACCTCCTGGAAAGCGAGCTCGCCGACTTCGTCCGCCACGGCCTCGACGGCATCGAGTGCCACAGGCCACGCCTGACCCGGAACGAGACCCGCCGGACCGTCCGCCACGCCCGCCAGAACGACCTCCTCATCACCGGCGGCTCCGACTGGCACGGACCATGGAACGGTGAGCTGGGGGCGTTCCACCTGGAGCCCGGCGACCTCGAGGCCTTCCTCGACCGCCTCGGTATCTGAACGGAACTGCAGGCGGGAGGCGGGAGGCGGAAGGCGGAAGGCGGAAGGGAACGGTGATACGGCGAGGGCGGCCGCCGCGCGCGCGAGGTCCGGCGGTCTGCCGGGTATCGCGCCTGCCGCCTCTCGCCCGGCGCCTGTCATGGGAATGGTGGGGCGGGAACGGTCGGTCGGGGTCGGTCAGGACTTTCTCCGGAAACGGCTGGGCCGTTCAAACGCTTCTCAACGCGGAATCGCGGAATCCTTGCGCGGAGACGCGGAATGCGCGCGGCGGGTTTACGTACTCGCCGTAGCTTGACCTGCAAGGCCTTTTGTTGCCCCCGACGTGGCGCGCAACCGTTCGCGACGGCGGCTTCCGCGCAGCCGCCTCCCTCCGCGTTGCCGCGTTGTCCCGACCGCGAAGGTCGCCCTGCCGCGGGGCCCGGGGATCGACCGGATCCTCGCCGCGCCGTGAGCAGGGGCCCGACGACGGCCCGATATGCCCGCGAGGAACCGAAAACGGTGGCGAAGGTCCATGGGTGCCGCGGAATGGGTCGGCGGAATGGGTCGGCGCAGTGGGTCGGCATCTTGACGGAGCGCGGTTGGTCGTCTATTATTTAAGGCTCGGTGCGGAAGCACCGTCAGGCTGTTTGACAATTCGGGTAGAGGGACGAGAGATCGAGCGCTGGAAGGCTTAGAG